>JBPYFR010000345.1:0-2619 GCA_051985685.1 Acidimicrobiales bacterium | reverse complement strand
TGCGCGGGCGGCGCGGTCTACTCGCCCGCCATCACCGACTTCGTCTTCATGGTCAAGGAGACCTCGCACATGTTCATCACGGGGCCTGATGTGATCAAGACGGTCACCGGCGAGGAGGTCGACTTCGAGTCGCTCGGCGGCGCGATGTCCCACAACTCGAAGTCGGGCGTGGCCCACTTCGCCTCCGACGACGAAGACGCCTGCCTGGAGGACACCCGCTACCTCCTCTCGTTCCTGCCCCAGAACAACCTGGAGACCCCGCCCCGCGTCCAGCCCACCGATGATCCGCTGCGGATGGACGAGGCGCTCGACCATGTCGTCCCCGACAGCCCCAACAAGCCCTACGACATGCGCGACGTGGTCCGCCTCGTCGTCGACGACGGGGAGTTCTTCGAGGTTCACGAGCACTACGCGCGGAACTTGATCTGCGGGTTCGCGCGCCTGCACGGCTACAGCGTGGGGGTCGTGGGCAACCAGCCCAACCAGCTCGCCGGCGTGCTCGACATTGACTCGTCGGTCAAGGGCGCCCGCTTCGTCCGCACCTGCGACGCGTTCAACATTCCGATCGTCACGTTCTGCGACGTGCCCGGCTTTCTCCCGGGAACCAACCAGGAGTGGGGCGGGATCATCCGCCACGGCGCCAAGCTGCTCTTCGCCTACACCGAGGCGACCGTCCCCAAGATCACGATCATCACCCGCAAGGCCTACGGTGGCGCCTACGACGTCATGGCGTCAAAGCACATGCTGGCCGACTTCAACTTCGCCTGGCCGACCGCCGAGGTGGCGGTGATGGGCCCCGAGGGCGCGGTCAACATCATCTACCGGCGCGACATCCAGTCCTCACCCACGCCCGACATGCGACGGCAGAAGCTGATCAACGACTACAAGGCCCACTTCGCCAACCCTTACGTGGCGGCCGAACGCGGCTACATCGACGACGTGATCGTCCCCCACGAGACCCGCCCGAAGATCATCACGGCTCTCGAAACCCTCCAGAACAAGCGCCAGCCCGGCCCCCGCCGAAAGCACGGCAACATCCCGCTGTAGCCGCCCGGAGAGGGAGGCTGGCCGAGAAGCGTCCTCATACGGGACGTTTCGCGACCGGGCTCATCAGAGTCGAACCGTCTGGGCCTCCACACGGCGATCCTCCCAGGCGCTGAACGCAGCGCCGGCCACGGCCAGGTCTTGGATCGCCAACCCCGTGGAATCGAACAGCGTCACCGCATCCGCTCCCGGCCGGCCCCGGGCGTCGCCGGCCAGCACCGACCCGAGCTCGGTCACCTGCTCCCGCGTGACCAGCCCGGCCTTGACCGCGCCGGTGAGTTCGCCACCGTGGGATGCCTGCTCCCACTCGTCACAGAACAGCACGCACGAGGCGACCGCGTCGACGCTGGCCTCGGCCTTGCCGGGCCCGTCCGCCCCCAACATGTTCAGGTGCAGCCCGGGGCGGAGGTCGCCGGCGTCGACGACGATCATGTCCCCGGGCGTGACGCAGCAGACAACGTCGCACTCAAGCGCCGCCTCGCGCGTGCCCGCCCTCCATTCCAGCTCGTGCGCCAGGGCCTCCGCCTGGGCGACTCGCGCGTCGTGGCAGACGCCCGGGCCGTAGCCCGCGGCAACCAGGCAGCGCGCTGCCCAGGCGCCATGTAGCCCGCAGCCGATGATCCCGACGCTCCGGGCGTCCTCGCGCGCAAGCGCCAGCGTCGCCACCGCGGCCACGGCTCCGGTGCGTAAGGCTGTAACCGAGCGAGCATCCAACAGCATCAGCGGCTCGCCCGTCTCGGCGTCGGACAGGCAGATCACCCCCGTCACGGTTGGTAGTCCGCGCTCGGGATTGCCCGGGAACGAAGTCACCCATTTGAGCAAGGCGAACTCACCGCCCCGCGCCGGCATGGCGCGGAAGTCGCCGAACGGCGGGCTCTCGAGGTACACCTTCGCCGGCATCGCCCACTCCCCTTGGTGGAAGCGCACCAGCGCGTTGCGCACTCGCTCGATCGCCGCCTCCAGGGACACCGCGCGAAGCACCGCCGCGTAATCCAACACGGGCAACTCGGTCACGGGCGGCACGATACGCTGCTCGCACCCGTGAACCGCCGGCCGAAGCTCAGCATCGTCGCGCCCAGCGCCACGCCGGAGGAGGCGGCCGCGGTCGTGGCAGCTCTGGAGCAGTTCATGCGGGAGACCGCCCCGCGCCCGGCCCCGCCGGCGCCGCGCCGGAACCGGTGGCAGCGTGCCGCGCTCGAGGAAGCCGTCACCCGGGCGCCGGTCGAGCCAGCGCCCTGGGCCTGACGCAGGTCCACCTCCTTGACACGACCGGACGCGTGTGCGAGCGTCCACTATGTTGGCTGGTGGGCCAACCAAACGGCCCACCGGGGAGAAGTGCTTGGGGGCCGTACCACATGGGGTCAATAGTTGTTGCTGTTAAGGGATATACGGGTCACCTCGTCGTGGGGCCCTTGACGGCGCGTCGTCCGCTGGACGCGTCCATGCTCGCGCTCGCCGCCGCGACACGGGTCATCGGCATCGCTCAGCCCCCAAGGTCGATGCTGGGCCGTTGGTAGGCGCCGGCTAAGAGCGCGCCGGCTGCCGCGGCGGTTACCCCCACCGTCGCGGCGCCGG
>JBPYFR010000344.1:0-19425 GCA_051985685.1 Acidimicrobiales bacterium | reverse complement strand
CGCGGCTCGACGCACCCGGCTCACCCGTCCGAGCTCGGGTTGCGGGCGAGGAACACGAACTCGAGTCCGGGCCGATCGGGCGCGTCGCGGATGTCTTCCACCGTGAAACCGGCGCGGTCGAGCAAGTGCTCGACGTCGGGCCGGCTTCGGAAGCGGAGCGTCGAGTCCGAGGTGAGCACGGTGCCGTCGGCCTCGAATACGTAGGTACCGCGGAACGAGACGAAGGGGAGATCGACCTCGGTCAGGTCCAGCCACGTCTCCACGCCGCCCACCCCTTGGAGGTGGAGGCGGCGGAACGTGTGCTCGCGGGTCCAGGCCCGCCATGCCTCGCGCGCCGGGTCGCGGGTTTCGAAGGCAAGCAGGCCGCCAGACCGCAACGCTCCTCGCGCGGCGTGGAGCGTGGTGGCCCAGTCCTCATCGTCGAGGAAGACCTGGGCCACGTTCCCGGTCATCGTCGCCAGGTCCACCCGCAACGGCGGGAGCGCCCGTACATCGCCAACCACCCAGCGCACGCGGTCGGCACCGGGCTTTCCGCGTGCAACCGCGAGCGACGCGGCTGCGGGGTCGACGGCGGTGACGTCCCTTCCGGCCCGGGCGAGCCGGCAGGCGAAGGCGCCCGTACCGCACCCGATGTCGAGCACCGATCGGGCGACCGTACCGTCAGCCAGGGCGACGTACGCATCAAGGTCGTTCCGGTCCGGGTCGAGCGGATCGTAGAGATTGGCCAGACGGTCGTCCTCGAAGAGCGCATCGGCCATGACCCAGTCTTCCCAGTGGCCAGAGTCCACGCCCATGGTCCGGCGTCGGTTGGCCTCCAGGAGTCAAAAAGCCGTCAGATGAAGAATTCTTAGGATCACAGGTCGGGAACCCGATCCTTCCATCCGCCGGCACCCCGGTAGCGTTTCTCTAGGCATGGACGAGGACTCGACGACCACCGCCGCCCCTTCGCACCGCTTCCGGCTGGCGATCCCTTCGCAGCGCGCGCTCCAAGTCGTCCTCGGTCTGTTCTGGATCCTCGATGCGGCGTTGCAGTTCCAGCCGTTCATGTTCGGGCACGGGTTCGTCGACACGTTCATCCTGAACAACGCGCCCGGGCAGCCGTTCGTCGTGAGCGATCTCATCACCCACATCGGCAACTTCATCGCGCCCGACATCGCGGTGTGGAACACGTTCTTCGCGCTGCTCCAGCTGTTCATCGGCGTGGGTCTCCTCGTCCGGCCCCTGGTGAAACCGGCACTGGTGGTCTCGTTCGCCTGGGCACTGGGCGTGTGGTTCTTCGGCGAGGGGCTGGGCATGCTCCTGACCGGCAAGGCCAGCGCCCTGACCGGCGCACCCGGGTCGGTGTTCCTCTACGCGCTGATCGGGCTAATGGCGTGGCCCCGGGCCCCCCGCCGCTACCCGGTCGACTGGAGCGACCGGCCGGTGGGGGTGGCCTCGTCGGCGGCGGCCCAGGGGATCGGCCGCTCCATCACGCCCCTGGCCGTCTGGGGCGGCTACTGGTCGCTGGCCGCGGTCCTGTTCCTGCTGCCCGCCAACCGCACGCAGACCTCCATTACCAGCGCGATCGTCGGGATGGCGCCGGGTCAGCCCGGCTGGTACGCCCACTTCCTCACCAGCTTCGGCAACCTGTTCTCGACATCGGGGACTCGGACCGCCTGGATCCTCGCCATCGTGTCGGTCGTGATCGGTCTCGGGCCGTTGGTGGCGCGCCGCCCGGGACCGCTCCTCTTCGCCGGGGCGGTGTTCGCGTGCGCGCTGTGGGTGGCCGGGCAGGGACTCGTCGGCAACGTGTTCACCGGCTCGACGACCGACCCCAACGCGGGCCCGTTGGTGATCGTCCTTGCCGCCGCCATGGTGCCGGCCGTCGTCGCGACCCGGGAGGAATGGCGTTCACCGGCGACCGAGGTCATGCAACGCGTCCCGGCGCTCGGACTCCTCGGGGTCGGAGGACTCACCGCGGCCCTGGCCCTCAGCGCGACCTACCCCGCCGCCTCGGAGGAGTCGACCGGCGGCGCGATGTCCGGCATGGCCATGGGGAGCACCACCGGCGGTGCGTCCCCGAGCGGCGGCCACTCCGCCACCTCCTCCACCTGTGTCCCGAACCAGCGGGGCTTCAAGATCAACGGTCTCGATCTCGCCAACACGCCCTACATGGTCATGGGCGGCACCAACGCGATGAACATGAACGGTGCGGATGCGAGCGCCGCCGCCGGCTTCAACACCACCAAGCCGAATTGGCATTACACGGGACCCCCGATCCCCCAGGCGATCGCCCAGGTGCTCCTGGAGCAGGGCAACAACAGTCCTGCGCAGATCCGCATGGCCAAGAATGGGTGCGCCGCCCGCCTGACTGCGAACCAGGTGATCGACGCCCAGCAGTACGTGCAGAACACGAGCGAGGCCGTGTCGCGCTACGCCACCCCGGCCGAGGCAGAGGCGGCAGGCTACGTCCCCGCGTCGCCGACCGACTACCCCGTCGTCTCTTACGTCAATCCGGCCATCGTGGCGGCCAACGCCACCGCGAAGCGCACGCTCGATCCGCGCCACATCGACGGCCTCGTCTATGCGCAGACGCCCTCCGGCACGGAGGTGCTCGCCGCCGCGATGTACATCCTGCCCTCAACGGCGACCGGCATCCCGATGCCCTACGGCGCGCTCGTCCAGTGGCACCAGCGCACCGCCGTCTGCGGCCCGGCCCTCTCCGACCCGGCCCGGCCGCTCGACGTCACCGGGACCCCTCCGTGCCAACCGGGCTCGGTGGTCCGTCCGACGCCGTACCTCTCCATGGTGTGGCAGGTCCCGGTCGCCGGGGGCCCGCTGGCGATCCAACCGCCCGACATCCAGATCGTCGAGGCGGCCATCATGCAGGCGTCGGGTTCGTAGGGACCAAAGGATGAGCCCGGGCGGGGTGGTTTCCGCCCTGCGGATGATCCCCCGCCAGCGCCTCATTTCGTAGCCTGGACCGGTGGTCACCTCTCCCGAAGTTCCCGAGGTCGTCGATCGCGTCCTCTCCTGGGCACACGTCGACTCCCGCCCGCACCACCGCCCACCGGAGTGGGGACGGGTCGCACTCGCCACCGTGTTGTCCGTCGTGGCCTCCCTGTTGGCCGACGCCGCCGTGGTGGCGATCGGCGAGAAGCTCTTCCCCGCCACGAAGGGGTTCGCCCATTTCCAGTTCCACGACTACGCCAAGCTGACCGTCGTCGGCGTGGTGATCGCATGCGCCGCCTGGCCGGTGGTCGCCCGGGTGAGCTCGGCGCCGCGCTGGCTGTTCTTCCGCCTCGCCATCGCCGTGACGCTGGTGCTCTTCTTGCCCGACCTCTGGATCCTGGCCAAGGGAGAGTCCGCACAGGGCGTGCTCGTGTTGGTGGTGATGCACGTGGCCATCGCGCTGGTCACCTACAACCTGCTCGTCCACCTCGCCCCGGTCCGCACCGGCAAGACCCGGCGCCCCGTACCGCGCCGCGACGCGTCCGCCTAGCGCGGCGCGATCGAGTCGACCTCCGCCAGCACCGTTTCGCTGGGCCGCCACGCCCCAGCGGCCACGTTGGCGGCCACCTGTTCGGGCCGCGTCGCACCGGCGATGACCGAGGCGACGGCGGCACGAGAGAGTAGCCAGCCGAACGCGAGGTCGAGCACCGTGTGGCCTCCCCGCTGAGCCAGATCGTCGAGCTTGGCCACCGTGGCCAGGCGTTCCTCGGTCAGCTGGCTCGCGGCCCGCTCGCCCATGTTGGTGAGGCGTGCGCCCTCGGGGGGCGGCTCGCCGACCCGGTACTTGCCGCTCAAGAGGCCACTGGCGAGAGGGAAGTAAGGCAAGAACGCGGTGCCCGTTCGATCACACTCGTCCAGCACCGCATCTTCGGGATCCCGGTGGAGGATGTTGTACTGGTTCTGCACGCACACGAAGCCGGGGCCACCTTCGGGTGCCGACGTGCGCGCCTCGTCGAGCAGGGCGGCGGAGAAGTTGGAGCAACCGAACTCGCGGATCTTCCCCTCGGCCGCCAGCTCGGTCAGCGCTCCCAGGGTCTCGGCGATCGGTGTCCTCTGGTCGGGCACGTGTAGCTGATAGAGGTCGATGCGGTCGGTCCCGAGCCGAGTGAGGCTGTCCTCGACGGCCGTGCGGACGTAGCCCGCGGAGCCCCCGCCCTCGTGCCCCTCGTAGGGGGCACCGAACTTGGTGGCGAGCACGACCTCGTCGCGTCGGGCGCCCAGCGCCGCACCGAGATACGTCTCACTCTTCGTCCCGCCGTACACGTCCGCCGTGTCGAAGAGCGTGATGCCCGCCTCGAGCGCGGCGTCCACGACCGCGGTGGTCTCCTTGCGGCCGATGCGCCCACCGAAATTGTTGCAGCCCAGGCCCACGACGCTGACTGTCAACGATCCGATGGTGCGGGTCTCCACGGGGCTCTCCCTCGGCGCGGCCGGCCTGTACGTGTGTGCCGGGTCGGCAGTACTGTACCGGCCGCTCCGGGGGACCGGCTCGATGAACGAGGAGGCAGCGATGGCAGAAGGGTCAGTGGACATCACGGTTGCCGCGGCGCCGGACGAGGTGTGGGAGAAGGTGGGCGACTTCGGCGGCGTCGCCGGCTTCTTCCCGGGCATCGAGTCGTTCCGGATGGAGGGAGACGAGCGGGTCATCGGCATGTTCGGCATGGAGATCCGGGAGCGCCTGGTGTCGTGCGACGAGGCCGCCCGAACGATCAGCTACTCGGTGGTCGACGGGGTGCCCGTCGACAGCCACCGGGCCACCATCACCGTCGAGCCGGCCGGCGAGGGCTGCAAGGTGACGTGGGCCTACGCCGTCACACCGGACGAGATGGCGCCGATCTTCGGAGACACCTACAAGTCCGCGCTGGCTTCGCTCGAGAACGTCTGCGCGGGAGGAGGGCCGAGCCGCTCCTGAGCCGAGGCACCGGTCGCCTACCCTGGCCCGCGTGGCGTACGGCGCTGAGGACACGGCGGCCAATGGTGCACGCCCGTTGTGGGCGCGCCCCGACCAGACGCGGCGCCCGCTCACCGAGGACGTCCCTCGGGTCTACCCGCGCCGACTTCCCGAACCGACGCGACGCGAGCTCCTTCACCGGGGTCGCACGATCGCCAAGGTGGTGGCAGTCCACTTCACTCCGACCGCCCTCCGACAACTGCGCACCCTGCGACACGGCCCGCTCCCCGCCGCCGCGCTGGCCCGCCCGCTGCGCAAGAGCTTTCAAGATCTCGGCGGCACCTTCATGAAATTCGGGCAGATCATCGCGTCGTCGCCGGGCATGTTCGGCGACGAGGTGGCCGACGAGTTCCGGGCCTGCTTGGACACCGGGCCACCGGTCCCGTTCCCCGACGTGCGTCAACGGGTGGAGGAGGACCTCGGTCTGCCCCTGCGCGACGCGTTCGCAGAGTTCGAGCCCGAGCCGATCGGCACCGCCTCCATTGCTGTCGTGCACCGGGCCCGGTTGCACGACGGCCGGGTCGTCGCGGTGAAGGTGCTGCGACCGGACATCGAGCACGTCGTGGCCACCGACCTCGACCTCATGCAACCCCTGCTCGAGATCCTCGTGCGCCAAACGGGAGACCAGATGGCTGGTTCGACCCTCCAGTTGCTCGATGGCTTCCGGGTCCAGATCGGCGAGGAGATGGACTTGCGCAACGAGGCGCGTGCCCTCGTGCATTTCCGCCGCCTGCAGAACGAGTTCGACCTGCGGTTGGTGGCGGTACCCGAGCCCTACCTCGAGCTGACGGGGCGGAACGTGCTGACGATGGAGTTCTTCGACGGGGTGCCGATCGACGACTTCGCCCGGGTGGCCGACCTCGGTATCGACCCCACTCCGCTGGTCCAGGAGGTGATGCGCGCCTTCTTCCTGACGACGGTCCGCTGGGGCGCGTTCCACGGCGACGTCCACGCGGGGAACATGATGTTGTTGCGGGACGGGCGCATCGGCGTCATCGACTGGGGGATCGTCGGCCGACTCGACCCCTCGACCCACCGCTTCTTCATCTCTCTCCTGGCGGCCGGCATGGGCGACGAGTCGGCCTGGCCCCTCGTGACGAAACACATCACAGACGTCTACGGACCGGCCATCGGCGAGGCGGTCGGACTGTCCGGGGACGAGCTCACCGCCTTCTTCCGCTCGATCGTCGAGCCCGCGCTGACCCGGCCCTTCGGCGAGGTCAGCCTGGCCGCGATCATGCAGACGATCCAGCTGCAGATGGCCCAGGCCCAAGGCGTGGAAGCCCACCAGCGCACGGTCCGATCCATCCTGCGCCGGCTGCGCACCCAGAGACGGATCCGGCGCATGGCGGACGAGTCCGGCGGTCTGATGTCGGAGTTCGACCGGGGGACCTTCTTGCTGGCCAAGCAGCTCATGTACTTCGAGCGCTACGGACGCATGTTCATCTCTGAGATCCCGATCCTCAACGACCGCGAGTTCATCGGGCAGCTGCTCTCGGGCGTGGACATGTCCAGCCTCTCCGGCTGAACCCGCGCACCTGGCACACAACTGGAATCTGTTCTAGTTTCAGCGGGCCCGGACCGGCCGAGAGACGGGGAGGTGCCATGGCCGACGAGGCGGTGATCTACACGGCCGACCACGTCCTGGAGTACCCGTACGTGCGCTCCGTGGGTCCGGTCGTGGGCGAGTTCCTCACCGGGCTGCGGGAAGGCAAGGTGGTGGGGACGCGGGGAAGCGGCGGCCGCGTCATCGTGCCGCCGACCGAGTACGACCCGGACACGGGTGAAGAGACCTCCGGAGTGGTCGAGGTCGGGCCCGAGGGGACCGTCACCACCTGGTCCTGGGTACCACGGCCCCGGCCCAAGCACCCCCTGCAGGAGCCGTTCGCGTGGATCCTGGTGCGCTTCGACGGGGCCGACACCTCACTCCTGCACGTCCTGCCGGCGGCGGGACCGCACGAGGTCGTGACCGGGATGCGGGTGCGTCCCGAGTTCGCGCCCGAGGCAGAGCGGGTCGGTCATGTGAAAGACATCAGGCACTTCGTCGCGGCAGGAGACGCGTCGTGAGCGAGCGCGAGCCGGTGACCATGATGGCCGCACCCCTGCACCTCGACTACGTCTTCACGGCCGGCGTGGCGCAGAGCAAGAACCTCCATGGGTTGGAACAGGGAAAGTTCATCGGCCAGCGCTGCCCCAAGTGCAAGAAGGTGTACACGCTCTCGCGCGGCTCGTGCCCGGTCGACGGCGTGCCGACCGACGAGATCGTGGAATTGGCGAACACGGGCACGGTGACGACCTACTGCGTGGTCAACGTCCCCTTCGCCGGGCAGTCGATCGAGATCCCCTACATCTGCGCCCAGATCCTCCTCGATGGCGCGAACCTCTCGTTGATGGGCCTCATTCAGGAGGTGCCGACCGACGAGATCCGCATGGGCATGCGGGTCGAGGCGGTGTGGGTGGAGCCCGACGAGCTCGGTCCCACGATGGCCTCGGTGAAGTACTTCCGCCCCAACGGGGAGCCCGACGCCGACTACGAGACGTACAAGGAGTACCTGTGAGCAAGGTGAGCTTGTGAGCTCGTTCCCCACTCTCACGTCGGGGCGCCGCCCCGTCGGCGTGGTGTCCTTCGCGCAGTACGACAACGTCCGCCGCGAGGGCGCGCGCAACGAGGTGGAGATGCTCATGCCGGTGGTGGCGGAGGTCTTCGGGAACATCGGCATCACGAAGGACGACGTCGGCTTCATCTGCTCGGGGTCGACCGACTACCTCGTCGGGGGACCCTTCTCCTTCGTCACCGCGCTCGATGCGGTGGGCGTGTGGCCGCCACGGGCGGAGTCGCACGTCGAGATGGACGGGGCGTGGGCGCTCTACG
Source organism: Acidimicrobiales bacterium (assembly GCA_051985685.1). GTDB lineage: Bacteria > Actinomycetota > Acidimicrobiia > Acidimicrobiales > RAAP-2 > Bog-473. The sequence goes on along the minus strand of JBPYFR010000344.1, from coordinate 11,611 downwards.
AGGCCTGGGTCCTGCTCCAGGAGGGCGAGATCGACGCCGCGCTCGTGTACTGCTTCGGGCGGTCCTCTCCGGGCGACTTGAGCGAGGTGCTGGCGCTGCAGCTCGACCCGTACTACCTGGCGCCGCTGTGGCCGGACCCGACCTCGCTCGCCGCGCTGCAGGCGCAGGCCATGATCGACAAGAAGATGGCGACCGAGGCCGACTTCGCCGCGGTGGCCAGCCGGTCTCGCCGCTTCGCGCTCTCGAATCCCAAGGCCCAGGTGGCCTACGACCGGTCCCCCGAGGAGTTGTTGTCCGAGGACTACGCGGTGGCGCCGTTGCGCACGCATGCGCTCCCTCCCCTCACCGACGGGTGTGCGGCAGTGGTGCTGGCCGCCGGCGAGAAGGCGCACGAGTGGTGCGAGCGGCCGGCGTTCATCACCGGCATCGACCACCGGATTGAGACCCATTCGGTCGGCGCCCGCGACCTGACGCAGTCGCCGTCGACCCGGCTGGCGGGGGAGAAGGCCGGGGTCGGCGGCAAGAGAGTGGACCAGGCCGAGCTACACGCGCCCTACGCGCACCAGGAACTGATCCTCGCCGACGCCCTCGCCCTGGGCGACGACGTGGCGTTGAACCCGTCCGGCGGCGCGCTGGCGGCCAACCCCATGATGTCGGCCGGCCTCATCCGGATCGGTGAGTCGGCCCAGGCCATCTGGTCGGGTCGGGCGGATCGGGCCGTCGCCCACGCCACCTCGGGCCCGTGCTTGCAGCAGAACCTGGTGTGCGTCATGGAGGGGGTGTGATGGCCGAGCGCTGCGCGGTCATCGGGGTCGGCCAGACCGTTGCCAAGGCCAAGCGGGAGGACGTGTCGATCGCCGGGTTGGTGCGCGAGGCCGCGCTCATGGCGCTCGAGGACGCCGGCCTCACCTTCGGCGACATCGACGCCGTGGTGGTCGGCAAGGCGCCCGACATGTTCGAGGGCGTCATGATGCCGGAGCTCTACCTCGCGCCGGCGCTCGGCGCCGTGGGCAAACCGATGTTCCGCGTCCACACCGCGGGATCGGTGGGCGGATCGACCGCCATCGTCGCAGCGCACCTGGTGGCTTCGGGCGTGCATCAGCGGGTCCTGACCGTCGCCTTCGAGAAGCAGAGCGACTCCGACGCGATGTGGGCGCTGTCGGTGCCCCAGCCGTTCTCGGCCCCGCTGCTCGCGGGCGCGGGCGGCTACTTCGCCCCCATCATCCGGGCCTACATGCACCGCTCGGGCGCGCCGACTGACGTCGGCATGATGGTGGCGGTCAAGGACCGGCTCCACGCGCTGAAGAACCCGTACGCGCACCTCCACCTGCCCGACATCTCCCTCAAGATGGTTGAGGAGTCGATCATGCTGTGGGACCCGCTGCACTACCTCGAGTCGTGTCCCTCCTCCGACGGCGCCGCCGCCATGGTCATCGGATCGGAGCAGGCCGCCGGTACGACGATGGGGGAGACGGGGCGGCGGCCAGCCTGGATCCACGGCATGGCCATGCGCTCGGAGCCCACGATGTTCGCCGGCCGCGACCAGGTGAACCCGCAGGCGGGACGCGATTGTGCCGCCGACCTCTACCGACAGGCGGGCATCACCGACCCTCGGGCCGACTTCGACATGGCCGAGGTGTACGTGCCCTTCAGCTGGTACGAGCCGATGTGGCTGGAGAACCTCGGCTTCTGCGAGGAGGGCGACGGCTGGAGGCTCACCAAGGACGGGGCGACGTCCATGATCGAGGGCGGCGACATCCCCTGGAACTGCTCGGGCGGCGTGCTCTCGTCCAACCCCATCGGCGCGTCCGGCATGCTGCGCTTCTTGGAGACGGCGCTGCAGGTGCGCGGGTTGGCGGGCGAGCACCAGGTGCCCGACGCCCGGCGCGCCCTCGGACAGGCCTACGGCGGCGGCTCCCAGTTCTTCGCGATGTGGGTGGTTGGCGCGGAGCGGCCGTGAGGCAAGGGAGAGCGCCGGTATGCTCGGCGGAGCCAACGAGCCCCACCAGGAGGTCTTTGTGAAGGTCGTCGTGGACTTCGACGAGTGTGCCAGCAACGCCGTGTGCATGGGCATCCTGCCCGAGGTCTTCGAGGTGCGCGACGACGGCTACATGTACGTCCTCAACGAGCATCCGCCCGAGGAGTTCCGGGAGCGCCTCCAAGAGGCCGTGAACGGCTGCCCGACCGGAGCCATCTCCATAGAGGAAGACTGACGCCCGCAACGCCCCTGCAGCACCAAGGTGGCGGCCGGGTGCGATGTTCTCATGATTGACGGTGCCACAACCGGGCCCCGGGCGCGCTTCGCTCCTTCGCCGACGGGCTACTTCCACGTCGGCAGCGCGCGGACTGCTCTGTTCAATTGGCTCTTCGTCCGACAGAAGGGGGGCACCTTCGTCCTGCGGATTGAGGACACCGACGAGGCGCGCAACCGGCCCGAGTGGACGGAGGGGATCGTCTCGTCCCTGGACTGGCTCGGCCTGACCGCCGACGAAGGGCCCTACCTGCAGTCCGCCCAGGACGAGGCGCACGACGCGGCGATCGAGGCTCTGTGGACCAATGGTGCACTCTATGCGTGCGACTGCACCCGGGAGCAGATTGACGAGCGGGTCAGGCAGCGTGCCGCCGCCGGGGACCCGACGCCCGGTTACGACGGCCACTGCCGAGACCTCGCGCTGCCCCGCGGCGACGGACGCGCGCTGCGCTTCCGCACCCCCGAAGACGGCGTCGTGCGGGTCGACGACCTGGTGCGGGGAGAGCTCGAGTTCCCGTTGCACGCGCTCGAAGACTTCATTTGTGTGCGGGGGGACGGCACGGCGCTCTTCGTACTTGCCAACGCGGTCGACGACCGGACCATGGCGATTACGCACGTCATCCGGGGCGAGGACCTGCTCCCCACGACACCGCGCCAGGTGCTCTTGTGGGACGCGCTGAACGCGGCGACCGGCACCGCGCTTGCATTGCCCGCCTACGCCCATCTGCCGCTGCTCGTGAACGAACAGGGAAAGAAGCTCTCCAAGCGCAAGGACCCGGTGGCGGTCGAGATGTACCGCGAGCAGGGATACCTGCCGGCCGCGTTCCGCAACTACCTGGCCACCCTCGGGTGGAGCCCGGGGGACGACGAGATCGTGCCGCTCGACGTGATCCTCGCGCGCTTCCGGCTGGAGGACGTGCAGCGGTCCCCGGCCGCCTTCGACATCAAGAAGCTGAGGCACTTCAACGGCGTGTACATCCGCGCCCTGCCGGTCGACGCCTTCGTGGCCGCGGTGAAGCCGTGGCTCGACCCCGCACCGGGGGAGTGGGCGCCGGGCGGCTGGCGGGACCCCGACACGGGGGCGGCGGCGGTCCAGCCCACGCCGTGGGCACCCGAGAGGTTTGACGCCGACGTGTTCGCGCGAGTAGCCGGTGTGACCCAGGAGCGGGTGGAGGTGCTCGCCGATGCGCCGGAGCTGGTCGACTTCCTGTTCCTCCCGGACGCGCCCGAAGACGAGGAGAGCTGGCAGAAGGCGGTCGCCGGCGACCAGTTGGCGCCGGAGATCCTCGGCAAGGCTCTCGCCACCTACCACGGGTGCCCATGGGAGAGGGACGCACTGCACCAAGTCACGCTCGAGATCGCGGAATCCGTCGGGCGCAAGCTGGGGAAGGCGCAGGCTCCCATCCGGGTGGCCGTGATGGGCCGCACCCGAGGGCTTCCGCTGTTCGATTCCCTGGCGGTGCTCGGCCGGGACGAGACGCGTCGGCGCATCGCAGTCGCTCTGGACCGGTTGTCCGCCACTTGATCACTCCAGCGCCGGTGCGGATCGCTCTGAAGATCGTGGGGGTCGTCCTTGCCGCGATTCTCCTCTACTTCGTCGTCACCCTGGTGCAGGTGTGGCTGACCTCGCGCCGGTACGACCCCCATCCCGCGGGGGCGATCCTCGTGATGGGGGCGGCGCAGTACGATGGCGTGCCCTCGCCCGACCTCCGGGCGCGTCTCAACGAGGCGCTGTCGTTGTATCGAGATCACGACGCGAACCTGGTCGTCGTGACCGGAGGAAAAAAGCCGGGCGACCTCTTCACCGAGTCCGAGGCGGGGGCGCGCTACTTGGCGAGCAAGGGCGTCCCGGCCGGCGACATCGTGCAGGCCGGAGGCGATGACAGCTACGCGAACGTCGAGGACGCGGCCGCGAAGCTTGCGTCACGCCAACACCGCGCCGTGCTGGTCACGACCGATCCCTTCCACGAGGCCCGCTCCATGGCGATCGCATCGGACATGGGCCTCGACCCGTCGCCCACGCCTACCAGGACGTCGCCCATATCCGGCTGGTCGCAGGTGCCCTACTTCCTGAAGGAAGCCGTTGGGGTCGGGTTAGGCCGGATCATCGGCTTCGACCACCTGGAATGGCTCCACGACACCTGAGCGACGCCGGGCCGAGCCTGAGCAGACGGTGCTCGAGGAGACTGCGTCAGCCGGTCGGGCCCGTCACCGGGTAGGGCGGGGGGCTCCGGAAGGTGATCTTGACGACAGCCCCCTGCCCGTTGGCGGTGCCGACACCGAGCACGCATGTGAGGTGGCCGGCGGTGCCGCAATAGCCGTCGCCGATGATGCCGGTGACCACGTGATAGTGCGCCGTGAACGTGCCGTTGCGGTTGACGTGGATCGCCTTGGCGGCGGTGAGGTCGCAATGCGGCGTGTCGGTGGACGGGTCGAGATGGCCACGGACGGCGGCGGTGCATTGGGCGACGAACCAGGTCTGGTTGCCCCCGCCCGAGGAGCTCGGCATCACGGTCCCGGTGATGGTGACGGACTCGCCGGCGATCAAACCCCGGGAGGGCGACACCTTGACCGACGAGCTCGACTTGGCCGGCGGCCCTGAGGCGACGGTGGGCGAGGTCGCTGCGAGCAGGGCGACACCACTGAGGGCGGCCGCCGCGCCTGCCGCTGCCCACCGCTGCATTCTCGAGTCCTCCGTGTCCTCTTCGGCGCCGGGAACTCCGACAAGCGCATCATCCCATCGGGGGTGGGCCGTTTCAACGCGCCTCACCCAGGTCAGTAAGCGGAACCTCCCGCGCTGACCTCTCGGCTAATCTGAACGTTCACCCACTTCGGGGGTGGTGTAATCGGCAACACGACTGGTTCTGGTCCAGTTATTGAGGGTTCGAGTCCTTCCCCCCGAGCACCGGCGGCGTCCCGAACCAGTGAAGGGAGCTTCCGCTCGGCCCCATCGTCTAGAGGCCTAGGACACCACCCTCTCAAGGTGGAGACACGGGTTCGAACCCCGTTGGGGCTGCTTAGAAAGTCGCTGGTCGGACGCACTAGGACGCTGATGCTTCGACCCGGACCCCGATTCCGTGGCCTCCGCGTGCCCTAACTACGCCAAGATCACGGCGGTGGCGCTGACACAGCGCTCCGGCAACATCAACACTCACCCGATCGTCTTCTACAGAGGTGACGTCGACCGCGAGGTCATCCATTTGATCTGCCGTAGACAGGAGACCAGGCCATGGTCAGAGGTACGCACACCTGGTTGTCCTCGTTTAATCGGGGAATCCACGACCACGGGGTGGGTGGCCATCTCCGAGCTAGGGTGCCCCGCGGTGCCCGAGGAAGCCGATCCATTTACTGGAACTGCCCAGTACTACTCCGAGTTCCGCCCGGGTTACCCGACGTCGGTCTTCGATCTCTTGACAGTCGAAGCGCATCTTGAAGCATCTTCGAGGGCGCTGGATTTAGGCTGCGGCACCGGCCAAGTAACACTGACCCTGGCCGAGCGAGTGGCGTTAGTGACCGCGGTCGATCTGGACCAGGAGATGCTGGATGAGGCAGCCCGGTTGGCCAACGAGCGGGGCCAGCGCAACGTGCGGTGGGTTCTCTCCAGCGCCGAGCGATTTGACGATGAGCCGAGCAGCTACCGGTTGGTTGTCATCGGTTCCGCGTTTCACTGGATGGATCGGCCAGTCGTGGCAGCCAAAGCCCACCAAATGCTGGATCACAAAGGACTGCTCGCGGTGCTAGGCAACCCCACCCCATTGATCCAGATTCAACGCCGGGAGGGCATCGGCGCCGCCGTCGCCGCCATCCAGGACCGCTGGTTCGACCTTGGCGAACGCGATTGGCAAAGGAGGCTCACGAGACCCGAAGAAGTCATCAGAGCTAGCCCTTTTGGTGGATCGACAGTGCTGTCCGTGCCAACCCGTCAGGAGTGGGACGTCCCCTCACTCTTGGGCTTCCTCCGCTCGACGTCGTTTCGTCCCGATCAGGTGCTCGGTGGCCGATTTCAAGAGTTCGCGAACGAAGTCGCAGAAGCCGTCCTCTCCGTTGAACCAACCGGTCGGTGGATCTACGACGGCTCAGTGGAAGTCATCATCGCTCGTCGCTGACCGCCCGGTCATGGATCCGAGTTCAGGAGAGTCCTGCGTCCGCCCAGTTCGGGAGCCTCGTTTTTTGGAGAGGGCCCTATTTGCTGAGCGGCGGTCCGTCAAGCTCATGGATCGTGGGACGGCTATAAGCAGCATCAATCTCCGCTACAAGCTCTTCGAGATTGGGTTTGTAGCCATCGTCGGTGTTGACACGGAATGTCCGGCACTTGAAGTCGAGCGGCTCGCTCAGCTCGACCGTGAGCCGTTGGACAACAGGCATCAACTTGGCGAGCCGAGCGACACCGCAGAGTGGGTCTTGTCGCATCCTTCGTTTCCAACGCTTGAGAGAGTCAGCGCTTTGACAATGCACCTGCACCACGGACGCCATCGTGGCGAGGCGGGTCGTCACGTCGCGCTCGCTTACTCGGGGGTAGAAGGTCTGTTCGGCGACGAAGCTCACGCCCTCTCTTGCCCACAGCTCCATCGACCGGAGGAACGGTTGGACACCGGATTCTCCAAGCTCCATCGCCCGATCGAGGGTGCGCCACTGGCCGTGTACCAGTTGGTCCTTGTGAAGCACAGGGAGATCCAAACCAACGCCCAGAGCATCGGCCAAGGTCGTTTTGCCCGAGCCTGGTGCCCCACCTACGAGGACGGCCAGCGGTGCCCGGTGTGGCATCACCGCACGGTATCGCAGGAAGTCCAATCGCTACGGGTTTGCGGTGGCACTGCGATCTCGCCTCGGAACGCTTCGCATCGGGTTCGATCGGCCCGAATCAAGCCGGGGTTCGAGGCCCGTTTCGGGCGCCGCGGAAATGCCTTTTCGCCCGGGGGAGAGAGCGGAGAGCAGAATGAGCCGTCCGCGGCCCCCACCTAAAATCCGCACTCTGCCATCCCCGAACGGGTGGTCGGAATCAGGCCTGGACCTGACAGTGCGAGCGCGACCCGAGAGTTGACCGCTCTGTGTTTCGGGAGTAAGACCACGAATTCGGTCACGTGCTCCTCCATCAATGGCCCTTACTTACAGGTCGAAATTGATGTCACCTCGAGCTCATCGCACCGGCCCGGCGTGCCTTGGCGTGCACTGACTCCCTGTCACTTGCCGGCATTCGCAGCCACAAGGCTCCAACGGATGAATCACACGTCCACACCGTAGATCTGCGACATCATGACTTCGTAATCATCGGTATCCATAGGCGGCTCAAAGTTTATGAATTGCAGTGGAAGCCGATCAGGATCGTGGCCCAGAATTACATCCCTGCGGTGCTCTCCAAGCCGCACTCGGTCTTGAAACCCGGACAGAGCCTTCAAGCGCCCTTCCACGCGGTCCATCTCGGTGCTCGATCCGACAGAGAACGAACACGCCCGAAGCCCCAATGATTGTTGCCCGGACCGGAGCCCGAGGCCCTCCACCTGTCTCAAGGCCAACGTCGCAATCGCGGTCATGTCGAACGCGAGAAGAGCTGCCTGCTCGGAACTACGTAAGACCTGTTGGAGACCACAAACATCGGTGTAGAACTGCACCGAACGATCAAGGTCTGAGACCATGATCAACAGCGAACGCACCGACCAATCGATGTCTCTGGTCATGAAGTCCACCTTCTTGAGCGAGCCATTCTGAGGGATTCCATCCCATACTAAGACTGGCTGCAGACGGAGCCCGTATGAAATCCATAGCGGGTAGAAGCGCCACGGGGTGGACCACGGTGGCAACCTGACGAGATGGATCTGGCTGAACTGCTGACGCTGCCTGGCGTCAAGGAGGAGTGTGTCTTGCGTTCGGCGGTTGGGTTCATGGCGCTGCACGGCGGATCTCAGGACCGGGGTACGCACGAGATCGCCGGGCGCGCGGCCGAGAGAGCCGGCGCGTCGTACTACGCCATCGTCCAGCCAAGCGGCTTGCGTGTCCATCTCACCTCACGGCGCCACAACCCCGATCACTCAGCCCGATTTCGAGCGTTCTTGCATCACGTCGAGATCGCAATTTCGGTCCATGGATTCGGACGTGACGGCTTTGACCTGAGGACAGATCCTGTGCAAGGCCTCGTGATCGAGCCGTACGGCCCGGCGCTGCGCGGGAGTCAGACCGGCCCCCTCCGAGGAATCATTGTGGGTGGGAACAATGTTGACCTTTTGGAAACGGCACGCCGACTATTGCGCGACCGTTTTGTGGGCTACCGCGTCGCGGATGAGCGAATTCGGCTTGGATACGACCCCAACAACCCGGTCAATCTGCCCTCGGCGCAAGGTGTCCAGATTGAGCTACCACCGGGCCTGCGCGGGATCGGTGATCTCGGCGAGCGGCTCGTGCCAAGTGAAGACGGGATTGTCACCGAGGTGATTGCGGCGCTTGTCGAGCTCGCGAACCGGGCCAGCGAACTGCTCTGCCCGTCAGTGCGGCCCTAACAGCTGTGGAACGGCTCGTTCGGCCGGACGGTCAGCCGTGTGCGAAGCTACGGACCGGCCCGCTGACGCTTCTGTTAAGGAGGACCGGTGCGCTGGAATCTGTCAGCTGACGATCTGCCGACCGCCTGGTTCAACGTGGCGCCCCATCTCAAGGCTCCACTCGAACCCCCGCTCCACCCAGGCACCCGGGAACCGATCGGTCCCGCCGACCTGGCACCGTTGTTCCCGATGGCGCTCATCGCCCAGGAAGTGTCGACGGAGCCGTGGATCGACATCCCAGGCGAAGTTCTCGACATCCTGCGGCTGTGGCGACCGACGCCGTTGGTGCGAGCCACCCGCCTCGAGCAGGTACTCGGCACTCCGGCCCGCATCTACTACAAGGACGAATCAGTCTCGCCCGCGGGATCTCACAAGCCCAACACGGCAGTGCCGCAAGCCTTCTACAACAAAGCGGAGGGCGTGACCCGTCTCACCACCGAAACCGGGGCCGGCCAGTGGGGTAGCGCCCTCTCCTTCGCCACGACCGTGTTGGGGCTGGAATGCATGGTCTACATGGTGCGGGCCTCGTTCGAGCAGAAGCCATACCGGCGGGTGATGATGGAGACCTGGGGGGCAGAGGTGGTGCCCTCGCCGATCGACCAACCGGCGCATCCCGGTTCGCTCGGGAGCGCCATCAGCGACGCGGTCCGCGACGCGGCCGGTCGGGAGGACAGCCACTACTCGCTCGGCTCGGTGCTCAATCACGTGTTGCTCCACCAGACCGTCATCGGGCTCGAGGCCCGGCAACAACTGGTCCAGGCCGGCGAGGCCGGGCCCGATGTGGTGATCGCCTCGTGCGGCGGCGGATCGAATCTGGGGGGCATCAGCCTGCCATTCGTTCCGGACGACCACGTACGGTTGGTGGCGGTCGAACCGACGTCGTGCCCGACCCTCACCGGTGGGCGATTCGAGTACGACTTCGGCGATACGGCCGGCTTGACGCCGCTCATGCCGATGTTCACGTTGGGTCACGACTTCATTCCGCCTCCTATCCACGCGGGCGGCCTGCGCTACCACGGCGACTCCCCGATCATCAGCGCATTGGTTCGGGACGGGCGAATAGAAGCGTTGGCCTATCCCCAGTCGAAGGTCTTCGAGGCCGCTCTGCAGTTCGCACGGAGCCAGGGAACGGTGCCGGCACCTGAGACGAGCCACGCCATCCGGGCCGTCATCGACGAGGCCCTTGCCGCCAAGGAAAAGGGCGTCGATTCGGTGATCCTGTTCAACTACTCCGGCCACGGATTGCTCGACCTAGCCGCGTACGACGACTATCTCCACGACCGGCTGGTGGACTGACCCAACACACTCCGTGGCACAGGCAATCTCAGTTCGGTCGGAGCACTATCACGACGCATTCGCGCTCAGAGCTTCCATGTGGGCTCAGCTCCGCTGAGGTCGGTTGCAGCTTCACAGGGTTGCCGTTCCGTATCGGCGGCGCGACGCTTGTGTGGTGGCGGACAAGGAGCTCCTCACTTTTCCCTATCAGGTCGATTCCCGGTATGCCCCGATCCTCTTGGTCTTGGGCTTCCGGGCCTCGCGCGACGCCGTTCGCTTGGAAAACGGTCTTCTTAAGGCCACATTCGGCTGGTTCCGCCTGGAGACGTCGCTAGCGAACGTCGATGGAGCTCACATCACACGCCACTACAGATGGTGGACGGCGCCCGGTGCCCGGCTCTCGAGGGTCGACGACGGGCTCACGTTCGGGACCAACCACGATGCCGGAGTCTGTGTGCACTTCAAGGAGAAGGTCCCGTCGACCCTGCGGAAGCGGGGCCACTCGGCGCTGACCGTGACGGTCACGGATCTCGAAGGACTCGTTGAGGCCCTGGGCGGCGCGAACAGCAGCTCGTAACTTTGCCGGTGAGCTCTCTGTCGCGTGTTCCTCAAAAGCCCAGGTGTTCGTGGACGAGGATCGCGGTGAGACGAGCGCCTGCGAGGACCCGGTTGATGATTAGGATGTTGTTGACACCGCTTCGAACTCCATACGCTTCTCGTGCTCTCCGGTCCTCGAACGGAAGCGAGTACTCGTAGATCCGACGAATGCCCTCGTCGACGTTTGCAACGATCTTCTGACCGCCGATAATGAGAATGACGTGCTCCGCTCCCGACACGATCGGTCCCAACTGACTGCCGGTGGCGGATGCAATCAGTAGGGATCCTTCCTCGGTGACCGCGTGCACGCTTCCGACGACGTAGTCAGGCGACGCAGCAAGGATCCGCATCTCGCGAGCCTGCATTTCTCGGTCCATCTGGAACAGCCGCAGTCGGAGGGGCACATAACGCCCGGAGCGTTCAATGTCGTCCGCCACCCCGATGGATTCGAGGGTCTGCGACGTGTTGTTGAACACCTCTGCGCCTTCCGGCACCAGCGAGCCGATCAAGTCTCTCGCTTCCGAACCCGACTCGACGGCGAAGGCCTGAATGCCTTTACCCTCGAGAGCTTTGGCAGCCGTTTCAATGCGATCCATCGACTTGAGCTCACCGAACGCGGCAAACGTCTGCTCAGTCATGCCCGAGGGCAGAACTGAGTCACTCACCTCCAACCTCCGCCAGCCGCTGATGCACGAGTGCAACCGACATGGAACCCTCACCGACGGCGGCCGCACAGCGCTTGATCGAACCTCGCCGGACATCGCCCGCGGCGAACAGGCCCGGAAGGCTCGTTTCAAGGAGTAGTGGCGGCCGGGGAAGGATCCAAGCTTCCGATCGCCCGAATTGGGCAAGGTCACTGCCCGTAGCCACGTAGCCCTCGTTGTCGGTGGTGAGTCCGATTCCTCGCACCGCGTCGGTACGCGGTTCGCCTCCGATGCAGATGAACAGGGCGTTGGCG
>JBPYFR010000343.1:0-17781 GCA_051985685.1 Acidimicrobiales bacterium | reverse complement strand
GACGGAACGCGAGCCTGCGTCCCTTGTGTCCTGTCCGTCCGGAGCAAGGCGCTTCATCGCATGTCGCGCGGCTGTGTCCTTCGGTGTGCCGCCACGTCGTTCGGGTATGGTCCAACAGACAGCCCCCACGAGGACCACGACCCACGAGACCGACACACCCGAGAGTGAGGAGACCCGATGGCTGACTACACCCTCCCTGACCTGCCCTACGACTACGCGGCGCTCGAGCCCCACGTCTCGGGCCAGATCATGGAGCTCCACCACGACAAACACCACGCCGCGTACGTGACTGGTGCGAACCAGACGCTGGAGAAGCTTGCGGCCGCGCGCGACAAGGACGATTTCGGCGCTGTCGTCGGGCTCGAGAAGACGCTGGCCTTCCACATCTCGGGTCACGTCCTCCACTCCATCTTCTGGAAGAACCAGAGCCCCGACGGCGGCGACAAGCCCGACGGCGCGCTGGGCGCGGCGATCGACGAGAACTTCGGTTCCTTCGACAAGTTCAAGGCGCACATGACCCAGTCCACCTCCACCATTCAGGGCTCGGGCTGGGGCGCCCTGGCCTACGAGCCGCTTGGCGGCCGCTTGATCGTGGAGCAGATCTACGACCACCAGGGCAACGTGGGCAACGGGTCCATCCCCCTCCTTGTCTTCGACGCCTGGGAGCACGCCTATTACCTGCAATACAAGAACGTGAAGGCGGACTTCTTCTCCGCGCTCTGGAACATCGTCAACTGGTCCGACGTCGCCGCCCGCCTCGATTCCGCCAAGGGCCTCAAGATCGGCGGCTGACGGCTGACGGGCCCCCGGCGCGCAGGGGGCCCGGTGGAGGCGAGGGCCGCGAGGCTTGCTCCCGAGGCGTGCTCCCGAGGCGTGCTACCCGAGGGGGCTATCCGAGGGCCAAGTGCTGCTCGCACATGCGCCGCGTGGGGTCTGCCTCGAGATCGGCGTCTCGGATCGACGCGCCGCACACCTGGCAGGAGGCGTAGGTGTCGTCGCTCAACCGATTGAGCGCGTGTTCGACGCCGTCGAGGACGGCCGCTGAGCGCGCCAGCTCGGCTTCGTAGCGCTCTTCCACGACCGGCACCGTAGCGGGTGTGGTCACTGGGTTCGCGGTTGCCGGCTCCCGCTGCCCACTCGGTGCTCCGTATTGTGACGGCGTGACCGCACAGAGACCGCTGGCCGAGCTCGTAGGCGCCCACGCGCTCGTCCCTTGCCTCGACGGCACGGAGCGTCCGTACCGCGACCTTGACTGCGCTGCCTCCACTCCGGCCATGCACGCCGTGGCCGATCAAGTCAGCGAGTTCCTCCCTTGGTACTCGAGCGTGCACCGCGGTGCCGGTTTCAAGTCGCGCCGAGCGACAGCGGCGTACGAATCGGCCCGGGAAGAGGTCCGCCGCTTCGCCGGACGACCGATCGAGGGCGACGACGTCGTCGTGCTCGTGCGCAACACCACCGAGGCCATCAACCACCTGGCTTACCGCTTGGCGCTCGACCCGGACGACGTGGTTGCCACGACAGTGGTCGAGCACCATGCGAACCTCCTGCCCTGGAACCGCGTCGCTCGGCCGCGCTGGGTCGAGTGCGGACCCGACGGCACCTTCGGTGTCGACGACGTGGTGAAGGTGCTCGACGGCGGCCGGCGGCCCGCGCTGCTGGCGCTGACCGCTGCGTCGAACGTGACCGGGTGGCTGCCGCCGGTGTCCGCGATCTGCGCCGAGGCCCACGAGAGGGACATCCCGGTCCTCGTGGACGCAGCCCAGCTGGCTCCGCATCGACCGCTGCCGGCGGGTCCGGACGGCCCGGACTTCGTGGCCTTCAGTGGCCACAAGCTCTACGCACCTTTCGGCGCTGGTGCGCTGATCGGTCCGCGGCGGGTCTTCGAGACGGGCGACCCGTTCCTTGCCGGGGGTGGCGCGGTCGACCTGGTCGACCTCGACGAGGTGATCTGGACCGAACCGCCCGAACGCGAGGAAGCGGGATCCCCCAACGTGGTGGGTGCGGTGGCCTTCGCCACCGCGTTGACGGAGCTCGGGCGCATCGGCTGGAACGCGGTCCGTGCACATGAGACTGCGCTTTCGGCCCGGCTGCACCTCGGACTGCGCGCCATTGAGGGCGTCCATGTTCTCGGCCCGGAGCCCGAGACCGGGCACGACCAGCTGGCCGTCGCGGCCTTCAACGTCGCGGGAATGCACCACGCCCTCGTGGCGGCCAGGCTCAGCGCCGAATTCGGCATCGGGGTCCGCCACGGTTGCTTCTGCGCCCACCCCTATCTCCTTCGGCTCCTCCGCGTCGGGCCCGAGGGGGTGGCACAGGCCCGGGCCGCGGTGCGGCGCGGCGACCGCAGCGGCATCCCCGGTGCGGTGCGCGCGAGTTGTGGGCTCGGGACCACGATCGAGGACGTGGACGCCTTGCTGGCGGCCGTGCGACAACTCGCTGCGGGCGAGGCGGCGCCGCTCACGTACCTACAAGACGAGGTCACCGGCGACTTCTGGCCCGAGGGCGAAGCCCTCGGGTGGCGACCCGCCGACCGCCCGGCCGGCGCTGCATGCGCGCGGGGCTAGCGGCGACGCGGCGCCGGCGCGCGGTGGTCGCAGGGGCGGCGATCGCCCTCGCGGCACTGATGCCCGTCCTTGCGGCCTGCTCCAATCCGGTCGGGAGTGCCACTGCCACCGACGTCGGCTGGGTCGCGACCGGCGGGTCCGTCACCGAGCCAGGCACCGGCGTCACACCCGTCAACCTCAGTCGGCGTCAGGTCGGGGCACAGGTCCCAGTGGGAAGCCTGCCCTCGGCGCTCGCCTACACCGCGCACGACGCTGGCCTACTCGTGGTCACCCAGGGCGATGACACCCTGCACGAGATCGATCCGGTCACCCACGACGTTGTGCACTCGGTCGGCGTCGGAGTGGAGCCCGACGCGGTGGCGGTCGCGCCGGGAGGGAGCGGTGGCAAGGGGATCGCATTGGTCGCCAACCTCGACTCCAACACGGTGACCCCGGTCGACCTCGGCACGTGGCGGGCCGGAACTCCCATCCCGGTTGGCAAACAACCGGTGGCCATCGCCGTCGCAGCGCCACGTGGGCCCGTCCCACCGGGCACTGCAACTGCGTTCGTCGCCGACTTCGGGAGCAATCAGGTGACGCCCATCGTTCTGCCCGCGCGGCGCGTCGCAACGCCCATCGCGGTGGGTCCTGGACCGCAGGCGATCGCGGCGACACCCGATCACCTCTTGGTCGGGAATTTCGCCAATCACACGCTGACCGACATCAGAGCATCGACCCTGCAGCTCGTCTCCAACGTCCTGTTGCCCTTCAACCCAACCGGCATCGTGGTGTCGCCCTCGGGCACCACGGCCTATGTCTGTGGGGGCGCGAACGTGGTCCCCGTGGCGTTCGGCGGCCTCGGGAGCCTCGTCGGGCGCCCGCTCATCGTGGGCACACCGGTCGCCCTACCCGACGCCGCCCAGGGGATCGCACTCAGCCGCGACGCCACGACCGCATGGGTGACCCAGCAAGCAGGCTCGATCGTGCCCGTGACGCTGAGCACGCATGCGGTCGGGAGAGCGGTGCACCTCGGTGGGCATCCCTCGGCCATCGTCGTCGGCGCGGGCTGAAGTGGCAGGCCCCTCCGTCTCGCCTTCCTGGCTTGCCTACTCGCGCCCGCCCTACTCGCTCGTCTCGGCGACGGCGTGCACCCGGCGGTCGTAATCGTCGGCTAAGGCGTGCAACGCCTCTTTGCAATTGCCAGTGAAGGCCGGCCCGTGCATCAGCGCGAGCGTCAGGATGTCGAGCTCGGCGAGCCGGTGGACGGTACTGGCGCTCGACGGAGCGAGTGACGATGCCCGGAAGAGGTCCTCGCCTGCGATTGCCGGCCCGACGATGTCATCGGTGGTCGTGGCGTCGTACGAACCCGTCTGCGTGAAGAGGTCGCCGCACAACAAGGTGCGCGTCGTCTCGTCGTAGAGGAGACCGGCCTCCCAGGCATGGGGCACGTGCGGCGTGTCGATCCACCGCAGCACGTGACCGCCGATGTCGAGGGTCTCGCCGTCCGCGAGCGGGCGCGGCTCACGGTCGGCGAGGTCGTTCAACGACACCATGCACCCGACCTGCCCCTGGACGACCGTCGCCCGTGGCGACACTGCGAGCCACTCGTTCATCGACCCACACTCGTCGGCCTCGACGTGCCCGCAGGAAATCCACCGCACACCTTCGAGTGGAGCGATGCGTGCTGCCGCTCCGGACACCAGCGGGAAGATCTGGCGGAGTCCCATGTGGAAGAGCAAGGGCTCGTCGCCGGAGACGAGGTACTGGTTGAAGCTGAAGTCGGCGGACTCGACGTAGGTCGTCAGCTGGTGGATCCCATTTGCGATCTCGGTGGCACGCGTGTCCATTGGTGGCTCCCCTCCATGTATTTCGTGCTCTCGCAAGGCCGACCGTACCGGCCGCCCCTGCCCGCTCAGACGCTGTAGACGGCGCGGGCTCGGAAGCGAACAGGAGGCTCGGTGAGCTCTTCTATGTAGTGGGCGGCCCAACCGGCGACGCGAGCCACCGCGAAGATGGTCCGCCCGGTGTCGGGCGGCATGCCGGTGCCCCAGCTGAGCGCGGCCAGCGCCAGGTCGCAATTGGGCAGCGGCACGTCGTGGGCGGTCGCCAGCGCGATCACCTCGTCGACGATGGCGCGCCGGTCCTGGCTCAGGAGGGGCTCGGCCAGCTCCATGAGCGCCGCGAACCGAGGGTCGCCGCTCCTGTAGACGGTATGGCCGAAGCCGGGCAGTCGCCCCTGCTCGCGTAGGACATCGTTCAGCGCCCTGGCAGCTCCGTCGCGCTCAGCGACGACGAGGAGCTCGTAGGCCTGTTGGCTCGCGCCGCCGTGCAGCGGGCCGGCCAGGGTGGCCAGGCCGGCCAGCAGCGCGTCGTACGGATCGGACCGCACCGAGGCTGCCACCCGCACGGCCACGGTGGAGGTGGCGAGCTCGTGGTCCGCCATGAGAACGAGGGCGGCGTTCACCGCGGCGGCCGGCACCGAGGAAGACGACGCGGAAGACGTCGGGGCGAGGCGGGCCGCGAGCCGCGCGGCGAGCGAGGCTGTGGCGTCCCCTCGGGGCGGCGCGGGACCCACGACGTCGGTCAACGCGGCCGCGCAGCGGCGGGCGGCGCGGGCGACTGCGGCCGGACGTAGGTCGGCGCGCAGAGGGTCGGCGGCCCCGCACGTCACCAGGGCCCAACGCATGCGATCCAGGGTCTGCGTCAGCGGGCAGGGGCCGAGGTCGGGGGCCGACCAGTCGCCGGGCTCATGCGATTGCCAGAGGAGCTCGGCCACGCGCTCGAAGCTCATCGAGGTGGCGAGGTCGGTGGCGGGCCGCCCGCGGTAAAGCGGGCCGAGCTCTTGGCTCAGCTGGGTCACGCCGGTGGTGATCGTGGCGAGACGGCTCGCGGTCTGACGCCCGCCCCGGCTCCGGGCGGCGAGCGCTTCGATGTCGGCGAGGTCGAACAGGCTTCCCCGCTTGACCGGATCCGGGTGCGACTCGAGCAGGCCCCGGCTGACGTAGGCGTAGAGCGTCGGCACCTTCACCCCCAGGCGACGTGCCGCCTCTCTCGTGGTGAGCATCCGTTCCAAGCTGGCCATACCAGAGGTTACATTGACTTGATCAACGTTTACAACAACGGTCCACGCAGGCATAGTGGAGGCATGGAAACGACTGTGCGCGACCTCATGACCTCCCCTGCCGTGACCTGCACCGCCGACGACACGCTGGCCGCAGCGGCGCATCTGATGCAGGGGGCCGATACCGGCTCCGTCGTCGTGACCGACGACGGCAAGGTTGTCGGCATCCTCACCGAGCGCGACCTGCTGCACGCCGCAGCCGCGGCAGGAGACCCCGACCGCGAGCGGGTGCGCCTCTGGATGACCGCCCGCCCGGACGTGCTCGGTCCCGATGAGCGGGTCGACGCCGCCTGGGCGAGCCTGACCTCGCACCACTACCGGCATCTGCCCGTCGTCGAGGACGGGCGCTGCGTCGGCGTCGTGTCCTTGCGCGACCTCATGAGTGTGGCGCGCATCCGGCCGGCGGCCGAGACCAGCGGCGACGTGCCGGCCGGCCTCGAAGGCATCGTGGTGGCCGAGACGACCGTGGGGGATGTGCGCGGACTGGAGGGCTTCTTCCACTACCGCCAGTACTCCGCGGTCGATCTGGCCGAGCAGCGCTCTCTCGAGGACGTCTGGCACTTGCTGTTCAAGGGCGAGCTCCCCTCCGCCGCTGAGTCGGCCGCGTTCGGGACGGCCGTGCGGAGCCGCCGAACGATGCCCCCCGGACTCAGCACACTGCTGCCCGCGCTCTCGAAGCAGGGAGCCCCACTGGATGTGCTCCGCACCGCAGTCTCGGTGCTCGGGGCCGAGCGAGGTTGGCGCCCCACCCACGACATCGGCGCAGACGAGCTGTCCGACCAGGCCCTCGGGCTCTGCGCGGTGGTGCCGACGATCCTGGCCGCAGCGCACCGGCTCCGCTATGGCGACGAGCCCGTCGCACCGAGGGACGACCTGGGGTTCGTGGCCAACTACCTCTTCATGCTCACGGGGGAGGAGCCGAGTCCCCTGCAGGCGCGGGCGATCGAGCAATACATGATCCTGACCATCGACCACGGCTTCAACGCGTCGACCTTCACCGCACGCGTCGTCACGTCGACCGGCGCGGACCTCGCCGCCGCGATCGTCGCGGCCATCGGAGCACTGTCGGGCCCCCTGCACGGCGGAGCGCCGAGTCGGGCGCTCGACATGCTCGACGCCATCGAGACGGCAGACAGGGCCGAGGCGTACGTCAGACACGCCGTCGAGTCCGGACAACGAATCATGGGGTTCGGTCACCGGGTGTACAAGACGGACGATCCGCGGTCGTTGTTGCTCCGCTCGGTGAGCGAGCGGCTGGGCGGGCCCCTGGTCGAGTTCTCTCAGTCCGTCGAGCGGACCACCGTGGACGTGCTGGCCGAGCTCAAGCCGGGCCGACAGCTGTACACCAACGTGGAGTTCTACGCAGGGGTGGTGATGCACACCTGTGGCATCCCCCGCGAGATGTTCACTCCCACGTTCGCGGCGGGGCGGGTGATCGGGTGGTGCACGCACGTGATGGAGCAGGCGGCGCACAACCGCCTCATCCGGCCGGCGGCGCGCTACGTCGGACCCCCGCCCCCGGTGCCGGTGCCCCTGCCGGAGCCGTAGTCCGAATCCGAGAGCACTGGGCGGAAACAGCACGGCTCAGGCGGGGTCATTAGCCAGAATCGGGCCGAACGCCCAGGTCATGGCGCCGCAAAACCCGACTAACCTGGTCCGAGTTCTCGAAGTTCGGAGGGAAGGGACGGGACATGGGCGACGGCGGCATGGCGGCGGCGGCGACCGCGTCGAGCCGCGCCCGGCGGCTGTTCTCCTTCCCCAACCCGGTGAACGAGGTCTCGGCCCGGCTGGTCGCTGCCGGCGTGGCGATTCTGTGTGTCCTCACGATCGCCTTCGACCTCAGGTGGATGACGGTCGTCATCGCCTACGGCTTCGTGGCCCGGGTCCTGACCGGGCCGACACTCTCTCCCCTGGGCCAGCTGGTCACGCGCATCCTCACGCCGAGGCTCAGAGTGGCACCGCGGCCGGTGGCGGGTCCGCCCAAGCGCTTTGCACAAGGCATGGGCGCCGCGTTCTCGCTGACCGCGCTGGTTCTGACCGCGTTGGGCTACTGGACTGCCGCCCAGGCGATGCTCGGACTGCTGGTCACGGCGGCATCGCTGGAGTCGCTGTTCGGGATCTGCCTCGGATGCATCACGTTCGGGATGCTCATCAGTGCGGGCGTGGTGCCCGATGAGGTATGCGAGCGTTGCAACGACATCTGGGCCAGCGCCGGCGCTTCCGGTACCGCGGGCTGAGCGGCCGGACGCCTGCGAGCTCTCGTAGCTAACTGTCGTAAATCAGAACGCCGCGGATGTTCTTGCCATCTCGCATGTCCTGGTAGCCCTGGTTGATGTCGCCCAATTTGTACGTGCTGGTGATCATGGAGTCGAGATCCAACTGACCGTCACGGTAGAGCTTGAGCAGCTTCGGGATGTCGGAGTGGATATTGGCCGACCCGAAGATGCTTCCCACGACCTGCTTCTCCAAGATCGTGAGGTACATCAGGTTCATGGTGACGTCGGCTTCTGTCATTGGGTGGATGTTCGTGACGACAATGCGCCCGCGCTTCGCAGCGAGGTCCAGGATGGACTGCATCATCGCCCCGGAACCGACCCCCATGGCGCAGATCACCTTGTCGCACATGTGGCCCCACGTCTCCTGCTGAATGACCGCCTGCGCCTCCTCGACGGAGGCGGCCACGTGGGTCGCTCCGAACGACGGGGCCAGCGTGCGCTTGAGCTCGACGGGATCGATGGCGAAGATCATCTCGGCGCCTGCCAGCCGGGCGCCTTGCAGAGCCGCCGCACCAATGCCCCCGATGCCGATCACGGCGACGTTGTCCCCGGGCCGGACGTCCGCGGCGTAGACGGCGGAGCCCCAGCCGGTGGTGACCCCGCAGCCGACCAGGCAGGCCTTGTCGAGGGGGATGTCGTCGAGGATCTTGACGCAGGACGCTTGGTTCACCACGGTGTAAGGCGCGAAGGTGCCGAGGCAGACCATCGTCGAGACGTCCTGCCCGCGAGCATGGTGACGCACGGTGCCGTCCATTTGCCGCCCCCCCATGAGCGTGGCCCCGGCGTCGCAGAGGTTGGAGTGCCCCGTCGCGCAGGGCGGGCACTTCCCGCACGCGGGGATGAAGCCGAGGACCACGTGGTCGCCCGGCGCCAGACCGGCCACGCCCGGGCCCACCTGTTCGACCACGCCGGCCCCCTCGTGGCCACCGATGACGGGGAGGGGGACGGGCATGTCGCCGGTCACGAGGTGCTCGTCGGAGTGGCACATCCCCGAGGCGGCGAGCCTGATCAGGAGCTCACCCTCCTTGGGCGGATCGAGCTCGATGGGCTCCACGTTCCAGTCGGCGTGACGCTCCCACAGAACGGCGGCTTCGGATTCCACATTCCCTCCCCGGCTCGGCGTGATGCCGGTTCACGCTACCGGGCGACGGTTGGTGGCGTGCGTGAGGTGTGCTCAGCCGCTGTCGGCGGCGGCACGCATGGCGGCGAGATCGAGCTTGCTCATGCCCAACATGGCCTGCATGGCCCGCTGGGCCCGCCCGGGATCGGGGTCGGTCAGCAGGTCGCTCAGGCCATCCGGAACGACCTGCCAGGAAAGCCCGAACCGATCCTTGAGCCAACCGCACCGGCCCTCCTCGCCCCCTTCTGAGAGCAGCTTCCAGTAGCGGTCGACCTCGTCCTGATCCTTGCAATTGATCAGGAGCGAGAACGACTCGTTAAGGACGTACTCAGGCCCACCGTTGAGCGCGGTGAAGCGCAGGCCGTCGATGGTGAAGTCGACCGTCATGACCGAACCGGCCGGGCGCGGGCCGCCCTCGCCGTAGTGCGAGACGTTGATGATCTCGGAGTTCGGGAAGATCGAGGCGTAGAACTCGGCGGCCTCCAGCCCCTGCGTGTCGAACCAGAGGTTCGGAGTGACGGATGGCATGGCGGCTCCTTTCGTCCCCACCATCGCACATCCGGCGGCCGTCTCCGTCCCCACCGAGCGCGCCGCGTCTTCCCTGCAGAGGCTGCTTCTTCGGCCGCCGCACTGACACACGTTTCCCCTGACGGAGCGAGAAGGCACACAGAGAGACGAGCTCACGCACAGCGGAGTGATCTCCGACTGCGGTGATGACGGCACCGCCGTAGGAATGCCCCGACCAAGGCGACCTCATCCTCGAACTGACTCGACTGAATCGAGTGTCGCTTCGACCTTCTCTGCGTCCCCGTAAAGATCGGTGAGCGGTCGCGGGTCGTCACCGTGGCTCGGCAGATTGAGCGCGATGCTCCTCACGCCGCGGGCAGAGAGCATGCCGTTGACTCGTTCCCAACACCGCGAGCCGTGCCATGCGCTGTGGACCAGCACGACGGTGGTCATGGGCAGTTTCGCGGCGTTTCACGCTTTGCTCGTTGGACGAACGAATGAAGGCAGAGTGCAAGCACCGTTGTGGCACCTGCCGTTGCGGAAAGGGCGCATCTTGGCGAGAGGACCGCACGGCACGGTGTCCATGGGTGCGCCTACGATCCCGGCCCCATGGAGAAGCGGGCATGGAAGCCGACGCGGAAGCAAGCGTTGATGGGTGGGGTTGCGCTCGCGGCATGGGTGGCCGCCGGCATCGGCTTCGGGCCAGCCGGGGCGGCGGCTGCATCACCATCCGGTTCTCCTCACGTCCACCCGGTCGCGACGACGTCGAACAGCAACGCCGCCTACGGAGGCCCGGCGACCTTCACCGGTCCGATCACGGTCGGGCACGTCATAGAGCCCGAGACGGGGATCGCGAACGGGATGGCAGCCCACGGCTACGAGGAGCAAGAGTTCTTCGCCGCTGGCACCGCTCGTGCGCTGCGCGCAACGTCGTCGCCGTCCGACGGCAAGTGGACCGTCGCGCCGACCTCGTCCGCCTCCTACGAGACCCGGATGCTCGTACGGCGCCCATCGAACCCGGCGCACTTCAGCGGGACCGTGGTCGTCGAGTGGATGAACGTGTCGGCCGGGGAGTCAGCGCCGGATTGGGACTACCTCAATCCAGCGTTGATGAACGCGGGCGACGCCTACATCGGCGTCTCGGCGCAGGCGTTGGGCGTCGAGGGGGGCGCGCCGCTCCTCGGCAGCTCGATCACGGGCACTAGCAAGGGCCTCGTCAATCAGGACCCGCAGCGGTACGGGGGTCTCCACCACCCAGGCGACCAATACGCGCTCGACATGTTCAACCAGATCGGCCTGGGGCTGCGCTCGGACAGGTCGAACGTGTTGGGTCCACTCCAGCCCCGTCACATCGTGGCGGTCGGTGAGTCCCAATCAGCCTTCTACCTCACCACCTTCGCCGACGCCCTGCAACCGGTGAGCCATGCGTTCGACGGGATCTTCATCCACAGCCGGGGAGGTGGCGGCGCCCCGCTGGAGGGTGGCTCGATCAACTCGAGCTTCGCACCGGCCGGTCTCCGCATACGGACCGACCTCAATGTGCCCGTGTTCATGTTCGAGACGCAGACGGACCTGATCGAGCTCGGCTACGCATCCGCGCAGCAACCGAACACGCGCGACATCCGCACCTGGGAGGTGGCCGGCACGTCGCACGCGGACAACTTCTTGCTCGGGCCCGCGTCGAGCCTCCTGGGCTGCACCACGGCCGTCAACAGCGGCCCGCAGCACGTCGTTGCACAGGCCGCCTTCACCGCCTTCGTCAACTGGGTCGCTCATGGGACGTCGCCTCCGTCGCCCTCCCCGTTTCGCTTGCAGAGCCAGCATCCGGCGGCCCTCGCGCTCGACGCGCACGGCAATGTGATCGGCGGGGTGCGGACACCGGCGGTGGACGTCCCGGTCTCCACGCTGAGCGGGTTGCCGCCCCCCGGTGCAACGGTCATCTGCTCGCTCTTCGGCTCGACCGTGCCCTTCACGCCTCAGAAACTGGTGGGCCTCTATGGGACCAAGGCCCACTACCTCGCCGAGTACAAGGCCAACCTCGACCGTGCGATCGCGGCTGGTTACCTCCTGCCCTCGGAACGGGCGAGCATGGTGACCCAAGCCGATCAGGTACAGCTCTGACTCCGGGTGCAGCACTCCGCGCCGCCTGATTTTCGGCGCGATCTACGCGACAATCGGGGTTGTAACAGGTGGTGCCGGTGACCTTGCGATGACGAATTCCGCCGTGAACACGACCTGCGACCCGGTCAGCGACCCGGTCCTCGCCACCGCCGGCATCTACGGTCCGATCACCGCCGCGTGGGTGACCAAGTCCGTCCGGGAGCGAACGGCGTAGCAGTGGACGGCATCGTCGGTCTGCAGACGTGGGCCATCCGGGCGCGTTCTACCCAACCAGATGATCGCCGGCGCGTGCGGCTGGGAGAGAGCGGCCGGCCGCGGGCGTCGTCACGCGTACGCTCATCGCATGGGCGTGCTCGTGCCGGCGACCACCCGCCAACGTGACCGAACCCTCGAGGTGCTATTAGGCCGCGACCTCGAGCTCATCGTCGACATGGTCGGCTGGTCGCGGGCCGACGGCGCCTATGAGGTGGCCTCGGCAGATGGAGCCGTGCGGTTCTGCCGCGACGCCGAGTCGGACGGCGGCTTCGGCGTCGAGTCGGTGACGGGTGAGAACCCACTCGCGGTGCAGGACCAGACGCGCTTCGTCGGACTGGAAGCCGAGAGGGCGACGCCGCACCCGAGCCGCCACCTCAACAGCTACCCCAATGCATTCGAACAGTTCGCTCAGGTCTTCGACCACCCGTCCGCGCCCGATCTCTGCGTGATCCACAGCGCCTCACACAACTGGGCCGACCAAGGTGGGCACCTCGGGGAGCACGGGTCGCTCGGAGTCGTGCAAGCAAGGGCGCCGTTCATCATTGCCGGCGCCGGGGTGCCGAGACTCGGGATGGCGGACATCGGCTGTCGACTCATCGACGTGGCGCCCACGACCCTACGGCTGCTCGACGCCGCCGTCGGCGACACCGAGCCACTGTGGCTCTCGCACCAGGACGGGTCGGTGATCGACGCTCTGGTCGAGACACCAGGCCGGGCCCGCCACCTGATCGGGTTCTTGTGGGACGGCACCAACTCCAACGTGCTTTATGACTTGGTGGCTCGGGGAGAGGCCCCGAACGTGGCGCGCTTGATCGGTGAAGGGACGGCCTGCCGGTACGGGGCGTTGGCGTCGCTTCCCACAGTGACCCTGGCCAACCACACGGCGATCTTGACCGGCAGCCACCCGGGTCACCACGGGATCCTTCACAACGCGTGGGTCGACCGGACGACCGGTGCGCAGGTCATCACCAACTCGCCGTCGACGTGGGCGACCTCCATGCGGTGGCTCAACCCCGGCGTGCAGACCATGCACCACGCGGCGAAGCGCGTGCGTCCCGGGACCACGGCCTCCATCAACGAGCCCTGCGACGCCGGGGCCGACTACTCGACCTTCGACCTCGTGCGTAACGGGGAGCGCCCGGCGCCACCGCCCGGACCCGACGACCTTCCGGACGCGACCGCGCGATTCGTTCGACCCAGCAAGGACTACCGGTGGGCATCGCGGGCGGACCACACCGCCGTCCAGCAGTTCCACCGCGTGTGGGCCGACGGCAACGGTGATCCCCCCATCTTCACGTGGGTGAACTTCACCCTGACCGACTCGGCGTTTCACGAGGGTGGCCCGTACTCGGAGATGGCGGCGAGCGCCGTGCGCGACAGCGACGCCAGGCTGGGCCGGATCTTGGACGTCGTGGAGCGGAGCGGGGTGTCGCGGGACTGCGCTTTCTTCCTCGTCGCCGACCACGGCATGGAGGAGTCCGACCCGACCGTGCAAGGGGACTGGGACGAGGCGCTCGCGCAGGCGAACGTGCCGGTGCGCGACGAAGGGTACGGCTTCTTGTACCTCGGCGATTCTTGAGGCCCCCGACGCGCGCAGCGTTCAATGTTGGAGAACTGAGTTTCGAGGTGATATGGAATGAGTGCGATCCCACACAGCACCCCCGTCCTGACCAAGGCGTCCGAAGCCGAGGTGCTCACAGTGGGCGCAAGCAGAATGCGCTTGCTCGCTGACGCCGAAGACACCAACGGAGCCGTCAACGCAAATCGCACCCTTCTCGACACTGGAACAGACGGTCCGCCGCCCCACTTTCACAGGCAATCGTCCGAAATTTTCTTCGTGATCTCGGGCGCTCTCGAGGCGCTCGCCGGAGATCAGGTACTGACACTCGAGGGCGGCGATTTCTTGACCATCCCGCCGCACGTGCCACATTCCTTCTGGGCGCCCGACGACTCGAGTGCAGATATCTTGATCCTGTTCGCACCTGCGATTCAGGAACGGTTCGAGTACTTCCGTCTCGCCGAGCGTGTTCTGAAAGGACAAGCGAGCCCACAAGAGATCCTCGATTCCCAAGAACGTTTCGACAACCACTTCGTCGAGAACCCACTCTGGGCGACTCGGCGCACGAGATCCGGTGCCAGCTGAGACGACTCGACCACTAGGTCTCGAGCATTTGTAGGTGACCGGCGTATCGACCGCGTCCCTCCTACGAAGATTTCTGAACGGTTACAGGATGATCCCGGTCGCGTGTTGGGGCGTCGTTCCGACCATGCGGGGATCTCGCCTGCACTGAAAAAGGTCGCCGTTTCAACGAGACTCCTTCCACAATGACCGCTCCTGTTCCGCTCTGGGCGTGGTTCGCGGTGACCGGGGTGGTCGTCACTTTCCTCGTCCTCGACATCCGCACGTACAGGATCAGGCCGCCCACTCTGAAATGGGCTTTGATCGCGAGCGCGGGCTGGATCGGCGTCAGCGTCATCTTCGGGATCATTCTCGGGTTGATTCAAGGATCCGACGTGGCCAGCCAGTACTTCGCCGCCTACTTGCTGGAGAAGTCACTGAGCGTGGACAACGTGTTCGTCTTCGTCGTGCTGTTCGGTGTCTTCGCCGTCCCGCGGCAGTATCAGCACCGGGTGCTCTACTACGGGGTCGTGGGCGCTCTCGTCCTTCGGGCGGCGTTCATCAGCGCGGGTGCCGCGCTGCTCGAGGACTTCAGCTGGGTGCGGTACGCCTTCGGCGCCATTGTCGTCATCGCCGGGCTGCGCATGGCCCGTGGGGGCGAGCAGATCGATCCCACCCGCAACCTCCTTGTCCGGGCCACCCGTCGCGTCATCCCGATCACAGAGGACTTCCAGGGAGACCGCTTCTTCATACGGAGTCTGGGCCGCTGGATCGCCACCCCTTTGTTGGTGGTGCTCGTCGCGGTCGAGTCGAGCGACATTGTCTTCGCTACCGATTCCATCCCGGCCGTGTTCGGTGTGACCACCGACGTCTTCGTCGTCTTCACCTCGAACGCGTTCGCAGTGCTCGGGCTCCGAGCCCTCTACTTCGTGTTTGCCGACATCGTGGACCGGTTCACCTACCTGAAGTACGGGCTGGCGGTTGTGCTCGTGTTCATCGGCGTCAAGTTGCTACTCGAAGGCGTTGTCCAGCTCCCAATCGTGCTCAGTCTGGCCGTGATCGCCGTGGCCATCGGCGTCTCGGCGGCGTGGAGTGTGATCGCTTCCCGTCGCGACGGCAACCGGTGAAGCCGCTCGGAGGAACTTTGCCTTTGCCCGTTCGTCGGCTCCCGTTCAGGGGTAACTGAGGTCGGGATACCAGTCGACGCCGCGTCCCTCCGGCGTGAGGTCGAACAGGTTCCACAGAGGGTCGATCGTGTCTCCGTGGCGGTAGTCTTGGCCGGCGTCGGGCGGTGCGAGCAGGAGCTCGGAACCCCAGAAGTGCCGGATCGTGTCGCCGTCGCGCCTGAAGATGTTGAGCATCGGTTGCTGCTGCGTCCCGTCGGCGCTTTCACCGTGGTAGTCGCGATTGAACGTGTTGTGCGCTGACGACAGGAATCGGAGGTGTCGCCATCCACGCGTCTGGGCGTGCGCGAGGGCACGCGAAAGCGAGGTCTTCACGATGATCGCGACGTTGATTCGTTGGTTCGCGTGCTCGGCCACACCGTCGAAGGAGTCGAGAAACTGGGTGCACGATGGGCACGGGAGGTCCTCATCGGGCGAACGGGGATACATCATGTTGTAGACGAACAGGGTGTCCTTGCCGGTGGCGAACAAGTCCGACAGCGTGACCGTTGTCGTCTCTCCATCTTCTCCTTCGGCTTCGAAGTGGTAGTTCTCCGGCACCTCTCCCCCCGCCGGAAGCGCCCGCCGAGCCGCGGCCACGGCTTCGGTCCCTCGCCGCAACTCCGTCTCTTCTTGCAGGAGCTGGTCGCGGGCAGCTCTATAGGCGGCGGACTCGCCCGGGAACGACATGGTCATGGCTCTCTCCTCAAGGCCGGGAACGATCTGCTTTCATGAGAGTTGACGTACCTTCGCGCTGACAAGTTCCGTCAGATCGGCTTTGTGAAGTTCCCCGCACCGCTGCTGTGACCAGGCCTTTAACGGACTGATGATCGCTGTGTCGCGAGGCGGCGGTGCGTCATCCTGTCGTCCCGGCGAATGACTGGAATACTCTCGACGATGACGCTCGACCTGCGGACCCGGCTCGACGGCGAGGTCGAGACGGTCGACGTCCTCGACTTCTTCGAGATTGAACTGCCACGACTTGCGGTGGAGCGGGCCGATCTCGCGGTGCCCGGCGCCCTCGAGCTCGCGGTGGACCCGTTCACGATAGAGACCACCGAAGGCAGCTGGACCCTGTCCGTCACCGACCACGCAGTTCGCGTCTCCGCCGGGGACGGCGGACAGGCGACGGTGCGCCTCACTCAGTCCGAGCTGACCGACATCGTCCATGACCTGCGGACGCCGATGACGCTGTTGACTGCTGGGACCCTCGACATGTCGCGCGGAGACCTCGGGGACTTCCTGGACTGGTGGGTCATCCTGCGGTCACTCCTCGACGCCCGCCCGGTGCACACGGCCGGCGCCGTCGACTTCAAAGACCGCGACGGGGGCGCATTGGACCTGCAGCGGTCATTCGGACTCGACGACGATCCCGCTGACATGAGTCATTTCCTCGCCGAGGCGGGCTTCCTACACCTGAGGAGCGTCTTCACCGCCGACGAGATGGCGGAGGTCTCGGCCGATATGGAGGCCGCGCTCCCGCAGTACCTGCCCGATGACGGGCGGTCGTGGTGGGCAACCACGGCGAGCGGTGAACAGCGGGCTGTCCGCCTGCAGTGGTTTCACGAACGGAGCCCAAGCACGGCCGCTCTGATTCACGACGACCGGTTCTTGCGCATCGCCACCCTCACCTCGGACGGGCACCGGCACCGCACGGAAGGGAGCGCCGTCGAAGCGCTGGTCAAGCCCATCGGAGTCGTCCAGGGGATCTCGGACCTCCCCTGGCACAAGGACTGCAGTCTCGGGAGGCACTCGTACCGCTGCTGCAGCCTCACGGTCGGGATCTCGGTCACCGGTGCCGACGAACACTCCGGACAGCTCGCCGTCGTGGCCGGCTCGCACCGCGCCCTCGTGCAGCCGGCCTTCTTCCGCCAATCCTGGGGCCTGCCCGAGGTGCCGCTTCCGACCGGTGTGGGCGACGTCACCGTCCACTGCTCTTGCACCTTGCACATGAGCCACCCGCCGGTCGAGCGTGAGCGGCGGGTGATGTACACGGACTTCACGCTGCCCGCACAGTCCGACGACGAGACGGCAACGAAGAGCGGCCGCGAGATCGCTCGCGTGCGCGAGCAGGCCTACAAGGTGGTGAGCCAGGCGCCGGGCCACGTCGGCTGACCGCCGTCGGGTGATCGTGACGAAAGGGCTGCTGGGGCTGCTGGGCTACTACACCAGCGGTTTCGCTGGAGAAGGTACGCGTCTAGGTGGCTGACGGTTTTGCCTCGGCGGCGCTCTTCAGCTGCTCGAGCGTGTGCTGCATGGCGTCGCGCAACTCGCGGGCACGGTTGGTCGGGACGTCGACGATGCGGGCCCATGTTGGTATCCACCGCACCACGTAGGACTCAGTGACCTGTGTGCCTCCCTCCAGAGGCTCCAATCGGTAGCGCCACTCAGTCGACTCCCGGCCGCCCTCCTCGGTCACGAAGGCGAACTCACGGCCCGGGTCGGCGGTGAGCACGCGGCCGTGACGCGACCACTTCATGAGGCCGCCAGGACCGCCTTGGTTGTGGCCGACGAACGTGGCGCCCTCGGCCGGTCCGGTCGACCCATCGAGCCACT
>JBPYFR010000342.1:0-21857 GCA_051985685.1 Acidimicrobiales bacterium | reverse complement strand
ATCCCTCCGTCGCTCGCCACCTCCCAATAGCCGCCACCGTCGGGGGTGGCAGCCATGCCAACGACCGGAGCGTTGAGCCGGTGGCCACCCATCGAGCTGTGGAACCCGGCGTCGCCGAAGCTGAAGATCCCTCCGTCGCTCGCCACCTCCCAGTAGCCGCCACCGTCGTGGGTGGCAGCCATGCCGACGACCGGAGCGTTGAGCGGGTGGCCGCCCTCCGAACCGTGGAACCCCGCGTCCCCGAAGGTGAAGATCCCTCCGTCGCTCGCCACCTCCCAGTAGCCGCCACCGTCGGGCGTGGCGGCCATGCCGACGACCGGACGGTTGACCACGAGCGCCCCGGCCGGGCGAGTTGGGACCGCCACGAGCAAGACCGTCGCCGTGAGACAGACGGCGACGAAGCCGATGACGATGCGCCGGTAGTGGCTCATGTCGTGAGTCTCGCGCCCGTGCGCCGAAATCTGCCGTCGGCACCAACGACCAGCCGCGACGAGGATGACGAACTCAGATGGCCGGCCGCAATCCCGGCGACCCCATCAGCTCGAAAGCGTCAAGAAGCCGGGCGGTCCGACGCTGATGAGCCGTTCCGTGGCCTTCGGCCGCGTCTCACGACCGAGGCTGATCTTCTCCTCGATCAGGGCAACGCGTCGTCCTTCGGGTCCTCCTGCTCGCGCCCGCCTCGCCGGCCAGCGGAGAGGCGCCGCTCGCCCCCGTTCAGGCGGCCTCCCACGCGAACCCGTCCGGGTCGGTGAAGGACCCGGCATCGCTGTGAACGACGACGCGGTGCGATCCGGTGCCGTCCGGGGACACTCCGGCGTCTTTGGCCAGGGCACGGCGCCCGTAGAGCGCCAGCTTCACGCGCGAAGACGGTGCGGCGAACTCGACGTACTTCCGGCCAAAGCTCCTCGTCACCGCCAGGCCGTGGTCGACGTAGAACTGCTTGCTCGCAGCAACGTCGGCAACTCCCAGCAGCAGCACCATGTCGTCGATCTCCCTGGTGGCCGGGCCGGTGTCCTTCTTCGACGACGACGCGACTTTCCAGATCGTCCCGTCCGGGGCGTGCACCACGCCGCCGTAGCCCCAGAAACTCTTCTTGGCCGGCTTCAGCGACGTCGCGCCGGCGTCGAGGGCGGCGCCGATGAGTCCGTCGACCGTGGTCGGCTGGGACACCAAGATTGACAGCGTGAACCCACGAAAACCGCTTGTCGCCTCTTCCGAGGTGCGTAGGCCCACTCGTGAGCCCAAACCGAAGGCTGAGGTGTACAGGTCACCCGCGGCAACGGGGTCGGGCACTTCGAGAGTGACCGATTCGATGGAGGTCATGGCAGATCCTTTCGTGAGGCTGGCGTGTCGCTGTGGGGTCTCGGCCCCCTGGGTGGCAGAGTCGGTCATCGTCGCTCCTGACGTCGTGGTCACATTCGACCTGGGTGTAGTGTAGCTCTCGATTTGAGAGTTTGACTCTCGTTTCGAGAGTGGTACTATCACACCGATGGACGGAGATGTCAAGCCCCGCCGCCTCGACCAGGGAGCCGCCCGGCAGGCCCGAACACGCCACACCCGGGCCGCCGTCGTCGAGGCAGCTCGGACCCTCTTCCTCAAGCGCGGCTACGCGGCAACGACTGTTGAGGCGATCAGCGAACTCTCGGACACCCCGCAAGCGACGGTGTACCGGTTGTTCTCTTCGAAGCTCGGGATCCTGAAGGCCGTGCTCGACGTCTCGGTCGTGGGCGACGACGACGCGGTCGCAATGGTCGACCGCCCCCAGGTCCGGGCGCTCCTCTCAGACGGGGACCCGAAAAACCAGCTGGCGGGCTTTGCTGCGCTGCTCCGCGACGTGCTGGCCCGGGCCGCGCCCGTTCATCGCATCCTCGCCGATGCGGCCCGATCCGACGAAGAGGCGGGTTCGTTGCTCGCCGAGTTCGCTCGACAACGCCACGAGGGCCAGCGCCGGATCGCACGCACACTCGCTCGCTCGAAGGCGCTGCGGCCCGGGATCCGAGAGCGTGACGCCGCGGACATCATCCACGCGTTGGCGTCCCCCGAGGTATATGGCTTGCTCGTCTCGGACCGAGGCTGGAGCGGCCAACGCTACGAAGACTGGCTGAGAGGGATCCTCAGCGACCAACTTCTCGTCTAGGTACTTCCGGTGTCCCGTTCACATCCAGCCGATCTGAGATGTGGGACACCGGCAGCGCGCCACCTTGCGGCGGGTGCTACTCCACGTCCGACGAAGGGATGTCGGCGCGTCGGGAAGAATCGCGCCGACCCCCCTTGCCCCACCAGAGTGAATAAACCCAAAGACACGAGGGTATGCGGCGGCGCGGCCGCGGTCGCTCTACAGCGAGTCGACCAGGCCTGAGTACCTTCCGATCTGGTCCGCCAGTGCGGCGCCCATGGCAAACCGCCGAATGGCGACGTTGTTCACCGTGAGCGTCGCTTTTTCGATGGTGCCTTGGAACTCATCGGAGCGGATGTACTCCTCCACCTGGTCCTGAGTCCCGTACACGCGCATGGCCCCGGCCGGTGGCGTTGCCGACGGCTCGAAGATCACCAGGTCCCAGCCGGCAAGCGTTCCGTTAGCCACGGCCTTGTCGTTGTTGGTCGTGGCCTCGGCCAAGCAGTCCAAGGCCTTCTTCTCCCGCCCGGTCTTGGGATCGCCCCACGTGACGGCTACTCCGTAATCCGACATACCGGCACCTCCTTCATCTGGAGCTTTGAGTCCCTGTGATGCTACCCCCATTGCAGCCCCAGTTCAAGGGGTTCGGCAAAGCGACACCGCGACCATGGAAAAAAGTGCGCACAAAGTTCCCGAGTCCTTACGCTCGCCTAGCTCCGTCGGTAGCCGAGTTGACGGATGGCGAAGACGACGTCGTCGGAATGGTCGCTACCGGCGAGCCGGGTCAGCTCGGTCGCCATCTCGTCGAGGACCGAGTCGGGGTGAATGTGAACGATGTAGGGGTCGTACCGCCACACGGCGAAGTTCAGCGCGAACAGTTGGGCGGCGAGCACAGTGGGGACTCGGTGCCGGTACACCTTGCTCATGACCCTCTCGAAACCCCGGGGTGGGTCGAGACGAGCCAACCGAGATCCGAGCCACAGGTCGCCGCCTCGGTGGGCCACGAGCGAACGGGCCATCTCCTCGTAGGCAACCAGAACCGGATGGCTCGACGTGATCTCCTCGTCGTCCTGCGTGAGCAAATAACCACCGGGGCTGAGCTGCCCGAGCCAGGAAACGAGGACCGCCTCTGGCTCCGCGACGTGGGTGAGAACGAATCGAGCGTGCAACAGGTCGGCCGGCCCGGTCGGAAAGGGCACTGCCGTGACGTCATGAGCGAACCACGCGGCACGGGGGCCGGTCGTCCTGGCCCTCTCCAGAAATTTCTCGGAGGTGTCTATTCCAGCCAGTCGCAGGGGGCCGAGTCGCTCGCCGATGAGGCGCGTGCTGAAGCCGGGGCCACAGCCGAGGTCCACCGCCAGCTGAAGCCGATCCAAGCCGACCACATCGAGCAACGCCCGGCTGGGCTCGGCGAACACCCTGTCCATCAATTGCAACCTCAGCGCGGCCAACTCGACGTCCCCGAAGGCGTAGGTGGCGTGATGTCGGTGGCGCGGCGGCTGGTTGCGCAACACCGTTCGGCGCTCCTCGGCTGTCATCATTTGCTCCTTCTCGGCTAAACGAGAAGTCGCCTTTCCACGAGGCAGGCCCGACGCGACGAAGCCGCCTCGTTGGAGGCGGCTTCCCGAGGGATCGGCGCAGGTCCGCGCGAAAGGTCAGCCGCCTATCGAGGCGGCCACCATCCACGAAGAATCCTGCCTGGATGCATGGTGGGACGGTAGCAGGAGGCGAGGCGTGGACGCGGTGGCGCCGACCACTACCCGCCGGCGGTGGCCGGTCCGGAGGCTCCGACGACCACGTCGGCCGCCGCGTCTCGGTAGTCCACCGAGAGCAGGCACAGCCCGTGGGCCGGCGCCGGCTCCGCCATGGACAAGCGGCTCGTCGCCCGGAGACGCTCCAGCAGTGCCGCCGCGTTGCCCTTGCCCCGGCCGACCTCGGCCAGGCTCGCGACGAGGGAACGCACCATCTGGTGGCAGAAAGAGCTGGCCGCGATCTCGAAGCGCAGCAGGCGCCCGTCCTCCGCCGCGCCGGACGCATCCGTCGCCTCCGGACCATCGTCGACGATCCAGCTCACGCGCGTCACTCTGCGGACGATGGGATCCGAGGGATCGGTCCGTGGCGGGCGCCGGCAGAACGACCGGAAGTCGTGGCTGCCCAGGAGCACGTCGGCGGCCGTCCGCATCGACCCCAGGTCGAGCGGCTCGCGCACGTGCCACGAGACGGGTGCGAGCAGCGGGTCCGCTTCGGACGCGTTCCAGATCAAGTAGCGGTAAGTGCGTCCCGTCGCCGAACGCCGGGCGTCGAAGTCGTCTCCGACCTCCTCGGCACAGCGCACCACGACCTCGGGAGCCAGCTGTCGGTTCAGCGCCCGGGCGAGGCCGCGGCCGTCATAGGGGATGGGCGGGAGGTCGACGTGAGCCACCTGTCCCCGCGCGTGCACCCCAGCGTCGGTTCGGCCGGCGCAGATGATGTGCGGTGGCTCGCTCAAGCGCGCCGTGCGCTCGAGCGCCTGGCGCAGTGCGCCGGCGACCGTCGGCACCTCGGGCTGAACCGCGAAGCCCCGGAAGGCGGCACCGTCGTACGCGATGAGCAGCCTCCAGCGCTGCAGGGCAGCGCCGGTGGTGTGCTCCACCCCTAGACGAACTCGATCCGCGCCATGGGCGCATTGTCACCGGCGCGGGGGCCCAGCTTGAGGATGCGGGTGTAGCCGCCGGGCCGGTCCGAGTAACGAGGGCCGATCTCCTCGAAGAGCTTGTGCGCCATGTCCTTGTCCCGGATGAGCGCGACGACGTTGCGGTGGTTGGTGATACCACCGTGCACGGCGGCGGTGACGCACTTCTCCGCCACGGGGCGCAGCGCCTTCGCCTTGGCCTCAGTGGTCACGATGGACTCGGCCGCGATCAACGACGCGACGAGGTTGCCCATCATCGCCTTTTGGTGCGACGACGAGCCGCCCAAGCGGCGGCCGCGTTTCGGGGTGGCCTGCACGACTGCTCAGTCCCTCGTGCGCAGCGACAGCCCGCGCTCGTCGAGCCGCTGCACGACCTCGTCGGCGGACTTCTGGCCGAAGTTGGTGATGGCGAGCAGGTCGTCCATCGTGCGCTCGACCAGCTCTCCGATCGTGTTGATCTGGGCGCGCTTGAGGCAGTTGCGCGGGCGCTCGGACAGGTCGAGCTCCTCGATGCGAAGGTCGAGGTCGGGCGAACCGCTGGCCGCGGTCCCGGTGTCGCCGAGCTCCAGGCCCTGGGGCGCCTCTTCGAGATCGGCGACCAGCGAGACCAGGTTGCGCAGGGTGTCGCCTGCCGAGGCGAGGGCCTCCTGGGGCGAGATGGTCCCGTCGGTCTCGATGTCGAGCACCAGTCGGTCGTAGTTGGTGGACTGCTCCACACGTACGGGTTCGATGTCGAACGTCACCCGGTGCACCGGCGAAAAGATTGAGTCGATCGGGATGACGCCGATGGTCGAGGACCGCTTGTTCTTGTCGGCCGACGCGTAGCCCCGCCCCCGCTCCACCGTCACGTCGACGGCCAGTCGGCCCTTGGCGTTGATGGATGCGATGTGCAGGTCGGGGTTGAGGATCTCGACGTCCGGGGTCAGCTGGAGGTTGCCAGCGGTGGCATCGGCGGGACCGCGCACGTCGAGGCGTAGGGTCACCGGCTCCTCGGAGTGCACCCGAACCAGGAGGTCCTTGAGGTTCAAGATGATGTCGGTGACGTCCTCCTTCACGCCGGGCAGCGTGGTGAACTCATGGAGCGCCTCGTCGAAGCGGAGCTGGGTCACCGCCCCGCCCGGAATGGACGAGAGAAGGGTGCGGCGCAGCGAGTTGCCGAGCGTGGTGCCGAAGCCCGGGTCCAGCGGCCCGATGGCGAAACGCTGGCGGTTGTCCTGCTCCTCGTCGACGATTTCGACGGTCGGTCGTTGGATGATCAGCATGGTGGGGTACTCCTGTTGCGGGTGGGGTCGGGGCTCGGGTTACTTCGAGTACAGCTCAACGATCAGCTGCTCTTGGACTGGCTCGTCGATGTGCTCGCGCTGCGGCGGATTGAGGACGGAGACGGCGAAGCCGGAATCACCGGACTCGAGCCAGGCGGGGGTCTGGCGCTCCAGCGTGTCCATGTTGCGGCGGACGAGGAAATTGCCACGGGTGGACTCGCGCAGGGTGACCGTGTCGCCCTTGCGCACCCGGTAGCTCGGAATAGTGACACGCTTGCCGTTGACCTTGATGTGGCCGTGGCGCACGAACTGACGGGCTTGGCGGCGACTCGCTCCCCAGCCGGCCCGGAAGACGACGTTGTCGAGACGGAGCTCGAGGTTGCGGAGCAGGTTCTCACCGGTGATCCCGGGCTGGCGGTTCGCCTCCTCGTACATGTTGCGGAATTGCACCTCCAAGACGCCGTAGATCCGGCGCGCCTTCTGCTTCTCACGCAGCTGGGCCAGGTATTCCGAGCCCTGGCGCATGCGATCGCGCCCGTGCTCACCGGGCGGGTAGGCGCGGCTGTGCCGGTCCGTCACCGCTTCGGAGACGGGGCACTTCAGGGAGTAGCAGCGCTCGCCCTTCAAGAAAAGCTTCGTCCGCTCGCGCCGGCAAAGGCGACAGACGGGGCCGGTGTATCGGGCCATGGGGTGGGCTTCCTCTTCCTTCTCGACCTAGACGCGGCGCCGCTTCTTAGGGCGGCATCCGTTGTGGGGGATGGGGGTGACGTCCTTGATGCCGACCACCTCGATCCCGACCGCGGCCAGTGATCGGATGGCGGTCTCGCGACCCGAGCCCGGGCCGCGCACGAGCACGTCGACCTTTCGCACGCCGTGCTCCATGGCCCGCTTCGCACAGGCCTCAGCCGCCAGCTGCGCCGCGAAGGGCGTCGACTTGCGGGACCCCTTGAAGCCGACGTTCCCGGCGGAGGCCCAGGCGAGGACATTGCCCTCCGGATCGGCGATGGAGACGATCGTGTTGTTGAACGAGCTCTTGATGTGGGCCACGCCGTAGGAGATGTTCTTGCGCTCCCGGCGCCGCGGGCGCCGGGCACCGGCCTTGGTCGGCTTGGCCATCTACTTCTTCACCTTCTTCTTCCCGGCCACCGTCTTCTTGGGGCCCTTTCGGGTGCGCCCGTTGGTGTGGGTGCGCTGCCCGTGCACCGGCAGGCCCTTGCGGTGCCGCACGCCCTGGTAGCAGTTGATCTCCATTTTGCGTTTGATGTCCTGCGACACGTCGCGGCGCAGGTCACCTTCGACTCGGAAGCTGGTGTCGATGTAGGAGCGCAGCCGGGCGACCTCCTCGTCGGTGAGGTCGCGGACGCGGGTGGACGGGCTGATGTCGACCGCGTCGGTGATCTGCTTGGACAGCGTGGGGCCCACGCCGTAGATGTAGGTCAGCGCCACCTCGAGCCGCTTCTCGCGCGGGATGTCCACACCTGAAATTCGGGCCATGTGCCTGTCCTCTCTCTAGCCCTGCCGTTGCTTGTGGCGCGGGTTGTCGCAGATCACCCGGACGACGCCGTGGCGCCGAATGACCTTGCACTTCTCACAGATCGGCTTCACGCTCGGCCGAACCTTCACTTGACTCCCCGTCCTCCGCTTTCGCTTGCTTTCGTCTTCTCTGTTGTCGTCTTGTGTCTCTGGTCTGTGGTCTTCGTTGCTGCGTCTGCCCGTCCGGCGCTACTTGTAGCGGTAGGTGATGCGACCGCGGTTCAGGTCGTACGGGGTGATCTCCACCTGGACCTTGTCTCCGGGGAGGATCCGGATCCGGTGCATCCGCATCTTCCCCGAGCTGTGCGCCAGCACCTTGTGTCCGTTCTCCAGCTCGACACGGAACATGGCGTTGGGCAGTGGCTCGACCACTGTGCCTTCCAGCACGATGGCGTCTTCCTTGGGCTTGGGCAGGTGACTCTTCCCCTGATGGGCGTTGTGGTGATGGTTCTGGTCTCCGGCCCGAGAGCGCACCGGTGGCGCGAGGCCGAAGGGGCGAAATCGGGCGTGGCCTCCAGGCAGCCTGTCCCGCGAAGGACGGACCAGGGCCCGAAGCCAGCTTCAAAGTCTACCGCATCCGGGGCGTAAATCCAGCCGGAAGGGGGGTTCTTCCTGGTGGAAGCCGATCTGGGCGCCCGGCAGCGGCGCCGCGGCGCGCGGGCGGGGCCGACTACTCAGGGGACGGTGAACACCTCGGGCCCGTCGGGGGTGACCGCGATCGTGTGCTCGAAGTGGGCGGACAGCCTCCCGTCCGCGGTCACCACGCTCCAGCCGTCGTCGAGGAGCTGGGTCTCGGCGGTGCCGGCGTTGACCATTGGCTCGATGGCGAAGACGTTCCCGGTCTTGAGGGTGGGACCCCGGTTGCCGGGCCAGTAATTGGGGACCTGGGGCGTCTCGTGCATGGCGGTGCCGATGGCGTGACCGACGTACTCGCGGACCACCGAGAAGCCCGCCGCCTCGGCCACCTCCTGGACGGCCCGGCCGACCTCGTGCAGGGCATTGCCCTTGACCAGCTGCGCGATCCCGGCCCACAGACTGCGCTCGGTGACTTCGAGGAGTTTCTGGGCCTCCTTGGAGATGGCCCCCACCCCCATGGTGAACGCGGCGTCGCCGTGGTAGCCCTCGACGATCGCCCCGCAGTCGATGGAGAGGATGTCGCCCTCCTCCAGCACGTAGCCGCCCGGGATCCCGTGGACGATCATGGAGTTGGGCGAGGTACAGATGACGGCGGGGAAGCCGTGGTAGCCGAGGAAGTTCGAGGTGGCGCCCCGGCGGTCGAGGACCTCGCGGGCGACCTTGTCGAGCTCGGCGGTGGTCACGCCCGGTTTGGCCGCGGCGCGGGTGGCCTCGTGCATCTCGGCCACGACCTTGCCCGCCCGGCGCATCTTGGCCAGTTCGGCGTCGTTGCGCCTCATGTCGTCATGCGCTCCTTCTGGCGGAGAGCATCGACGGCGGCGACCGCCCGCCGGGTCACCGCGTCAGGCGAACCGGTCCCGTTGATCTCGACGAGGAGCTTCCGCTCGTGGTACCAGTCGAGCAGCGGCGCCGTCTGCTTCTCGTAGAGCTTGAGCCGCCGTTCGATCGCCTCTTCGGTGTCGTCCAGGCGCTGGACGACCTCGCCGCCACAGACGTCGCAGGTCCAGTTCACCAGCGGCGGCGCCGCCGTCGAGTAGTTGGCGCCACAGTCGACGCAGACCCGCCGCGAGGCCAGGCGCTTCATGACGAGGCTGGTGGGGACCTGCAGGTCGATCACCAGGTCGAGGCCGAAGGGCGTGACGATCTTCTCGAGCGCCTCGGCCTGACCAGTGGTGCGTGGGCAACCATCGAGCACGAACCCCCGCCCCGTCGTGTCCCGCTCGGACAGACGGGCTCCCACCATCTCCATGACCATGTCGTCGGGGATGAGGTCGCCCTGGTCCATGAGCTTCTGCGCGCGCTCGCCCAGTCCGGAGCGCCGCTTCACCTCGCCGCGCAGCATGTCCCCGGTGGAGACGTGCGGCACGACATAGTGGTGCGAGAGGCGAACGCACTGCGTTCCCTTGCCGGCCCCCTGCTTGCCGAGGACCACGAGCCTGACCCCGGGAATCACGAAGCGCCTACTTGAGGAAGCCTTCGTAGTTGCGCATCATCAATTGGCTGTCGATCTGGCGCATCGTCTCGAGCGCGACGCCGACGGAGATCAACAGGGTCGTGCCGTAGAAGGGGAACTTGTTGAGGCTCCAGACCGCCATGAGCAGCGAAGGTACGACCGCCACCGAGCCGAGGAAGATGGCGCCGACGACGGTGATCCGGCTGAGGATGTGCGCGAAGTACCGCTCGGTCGGCGGGCCGGGCCGGATGCCCGGGACGAACCCACCTTGCTTGCGGATGAGATCGGCCTGCTGGTGCGGGTCGAACGCCACGTAGACGTAGAAGAACGTGAACAGGACGATCAGCACGAAATACGAGGCGATGTAGAAGAAGCTGGTCGGGGTCAGGCTGTTGCGGACGAAATTCTGGAACCAGGTCCACGGCACCACGTTGGACAGGAGAACCGGGATGTAGAGCACTGAGCTGGCGAAGATGATCGGGATCACTCCGGACTGGTTGACCTTGAGCGGGATGTAGGTGGAACTGCCGCCGTACATTCGGCGCCCGACCACGCGCCGGGCGAACGTCACCGGGATGCGGCGTTGGCCCTGGTCCATGAAGACGATTACCACCAGCAACACCAAGGAGACGATCACGATGATGGCGGCCTTGGCCTTGCCCCCCTCTTCGTAGATCGCCTTGAAGCCGGTGGGGATCGCGGCCACGACGTTGGCGAAGATCAGGATGGACATGCCCTGTCCGATGCCGCGCTGGGTGATGAGCTCGGCCAGCCACATGACCATGGCCGTGCCGGCGGTGAGGATGAGCACCATGAAGAGGGCCAGCGGCCAGCTGAACTTGGGAATCAAGTCGATGCTGGTCCCGAGGAGCGCCGAGTCGTGGCCGTGGAAGGCGTAGACCAGGCCCGCGGACTGCATCACCGCGAGCGCGACGGTGAGGTAACGGGTGGTTTGCGTGATCTTCTTCTGCCCCACGGCGCCCTGGTCCCGCCACTCCTCCAGTTTCGGGATCACGGTCGAGAGCAGTTGGATGATGATGGAACTGGTGATGTAGGGCATGACGCCCAGGCCGAAGACGGCCAGGCGCACGAGGGCGCCTCCGCTGAACAGGTTGAGGAACCCGAGCACACCCGCAGACGAGGCCGACGACTCGAGACTCTGTAGCCGCGCCCAGTTGACACCGGGGATCGGGAGGTTCGCCCCAATCTGGTAGAGGGCGATGATCGCGAGCGTGAAGACGACCTTGTTGCGAAGGTCGGGAACCCTGAAGATGTTCGCGAGGCGTGAGAGCATTGCTCTATTCCTCTCGGTGCCGGCCTGATGCGAGCATCAGCGGTTCATGAGGGCATTGCCCGAGGCGGGCGGGCGCCCATGGGCGAACGGCAACGGCACCCGCTCGACGCTACCCCCGGCGGCGGTGATCGCAGTCTCGGCCGCCTTGGAGAAGGCGTGCGCGGAGACGCGGACGGGGCGGCTGAGCGTGCCCTGGCCCAGGATCTTGACCAGGGCCTTGGGGCGGACGAGACCGGCCTCGACCAGGGTCTGCACGGTGACCTCGTCGGCGTCCAGGGCATCGAGCGCGCCGATGTTCACCGGGGTGTACTCGACCCGGAACGGGTTGCTGAAGCCCTTCAGCTTCGGGATGCGCTGCATGAGGGGCAGCTGGCCGCCCTCGAACCCCGGCTTCACGCTGCTCCGGGCCTTCTCCCCCTTCATGCCCCGGCCAGCGGTCTTGTGGCCCTTGCCACCCGTGCCGCGGCCGACCCGCCGCTTCTCTTTCTTGGCACCCTTCGGCGGCGCCAGATCGTGGAGCTTCACTTCGGGACCTCCTCGACGGCGACGAGGTGCGGAACACGGGCCAGCATGCCCCGGATCTCGGGGCGGTCCGGCAGCTCGTTGGACTGTCCGATGCCTCGCAGGCCGAGCGCGCGCAGCGTGCCACGGTGCTTGGGCTTCGTGCTTATGGACGAGCGCGTCTGGGTGACGCGGAGGTGGACCTCGGCGTTCTTGCCCGCGGACGGTCGGGGCTCGGTGGCCCGCCGCTCGGTGGATCCGGGTGCCATGGGCTAGCGCGCCTCCGCCGCGTACAGGTCTGTCTCGCGCTTGCGCTCCCGGTAGGCCCGCAGCACGCCGCTCGGGGTCACCTCGTCCGCCGCCTTTCCGCGCAGGTCGGCCACGTCGTCGGGGCGACGGAGCTGCTTGAGGCCGGCGATGGTGGCATGGGCGACGTTGATGCCGTTCGAGGAGCCGAGCGACTTGGCGAGGATGTCTCGGATGCCGGCCATCTCGAGGATGTGGCGAGCCGCACCACCCGCGATGACGCCGGTCCCCGGAGCGGCAGGCTTGAGAAGGACGCGGCCGGCGCCGCT
Source organism: Acidimicrobiales bacterium (assembly GCA_051985685.1). Classification (GTDB taxonomy): domain Bacteria; phylum Actinomycetota; class Acidimicrobiia; order Acidimicrobiales; family RAAP-2; genus Bog-473. The sequence continues at coordinate 9,816 of JBPYFR010000342.1, read as the reverse complement.
CTCCCCGAGGACGGGGTGGACGATGGTGCTGCCGGCGAGGGGCACCTCGAAGAGGTTCTTGCGAGCTTCCTCGATCCCCTTCTGGACGGCCAGCCCGGCCTCCTTCGCCTTTCCGTAGCCGAGGCCGACCTTTCCGTTGCCGTCGCCAACGACCATGAGCGCGGCGAACGAGAACCGCCGGCCTCCCTTCACGACCTTGGCCACGCGGTTCACCTTTATGGTGCGCTCTTCGTACTGCGTCTCGACCATGCTCAGAACTCCAGTCCTTCGGCCCGCGCCGCGTCAGCGAGGACGGCGACACGCCCGTGGTACACGTAACCCCCCCGGTCGAAGACCGCCTTGGTGATGCCGGCCGCCTTCGCCCTGGTTCCGAGCAGCCGGCCGACCGCTTCTGCGCCCCGCACGTTACCGCCTCCGGTCTGGCCCAGAGAGGCACGTTGGTCCGCTTCGACCGAGGAAGCGGCCGCCAGGGTGCGTCCGGTGGTGTCGTCGATGAGCTGGGCCGAGATGTGGCGGTGCGACCGGTGGACGGCCAGGCGAGGGCACTCGGGCGTGCCGATCACGTTGGTGCGCACGCGGGAATGGCGCCGGCGACGGAGCCTGGCGCGATCGCTCGTGTGTCCCATTACTTCGCCGCCTTTCCTGCCTTGCGCATGACTCTCTCGTTGGCGTAGCGCACCCCCTTGCCCTTGTAGGGCTCGGGTTTGCGCAAGCTGCGGATGTCGGCGGCCACCTGGCCCACCTTCTCCTTGTCGATCCCCCTGACCACGATCCGCGTCGGGACCGGGACCTCGAAGGTGACGCCGTCGGGGGCGTCGACCACCACCGGGTGGGAGTAGCCCAAGGCGAGCTCCAGTGCCGCCGGGCCCCTGGCGGTGGCGCGGTAGCCCACGCCGTGGATCTCCAGCTCCTTGGCGAACCCCTCGGTGACGCCCGAGACCATGTTGGCCACGAGCGAGCGGGAGAGGCCGTGGAGCGCACGGTTGCGGCGCTCGTCGTCGGGGCGGCTCACCACGAGGGTGTCGCCATCTTGGGTGACGGTGATGGGCGCGGGCACGGTGCGCTCCAGAGTCCCCTGGGGACCCTTGACGCTGACCCGCGCACCCTCGAGCGTCACGGTGACGTTGGCCGGCACCTCGATGGGCGTGCGTCCGACGCGCGACATCAGGCCTCCCCTCGGATCGAGGAAGTGAGGTCCGGGAAGGGGATCACCCGGCACTGCGAGCGCATGGGATCACCAGACATGACAGAGCACCTCGCCTCCCAGGTGCTTCCGGCGCGCTTCGGCGTCGGTTACGAGCCCTTGGCTCGTGGAGACCACGGCCACGCCCATGCCGCCGAGCACCCGCGGCATCCCGTCGGCCCGCGCGTAAATGCGCAGGCCGGGCTTGGAGACGCGCTTGAGCCCGGCGATGGTCCGAGTGCGGTCGCCGGAGTACTTCATTTGGATCTCGAGCGTGGTGCCCGGCTTGCCGGCGTTGGGCTCCACCCGGTAACCCTCGATGTAGCCCTCGCGCTCGAGGATGGAGGCCAGGGACTCCTTCAGCTTCGAACCGGGCATCCGCACGGTGTCGGTCATGGATGAATTCGCGTTGCGGATCCGGGTGAGCATGTCCGCGATGGGGTCAGTCATTGTCATGGCGGCCTACCAACTCGCCTTCGTCACGCCGGGGATCTCGCCGGCGTGCACCATGACCCGCAAGCAGATGCGGCACAACCCGAACTTGCGGTAGACGGCTTTGGGCCGCCCGCACCGCTGACACCGGGTATAGGCCCGGACCTTGAACTTGGGTGTGCGCTGCTGCTTCTCAATAAGAGCCTTCTTCGCCATGTGTTACCGGGTCTCCTGTCGGAATGGAAAGCCGAACGCCGTCAAGAACGCCCGTCCTTCCTCGTTATTGCGTGCGGTCGTGACGATCGTGATGTCCATGCCGCGGGTCGTGTCGATTTTGTCGTAATCGATCTCGGGGAAGATCAGCTGTTCGGTCACGCCGAAGGTGTAGTTGCCGTGACCGTCGAACGCGCGGGGCGAGAGCCCGCGGAAGTCGCGGATTCGGGGGATGGCCAAGCTGAGCAGGCGATCGAAGAACTCCCAGGCGCGGTCGCCCCGCATTGTCGCCTTGACTCCGATGGCCTGGCCTTCGCGCAGCTTGAAGCCCGCGATCGACTTCTTGGCCCGGGTCACGACCGGCTTCTGCCCGCAGATGACCTCCAGGTCGCGCTGGGCGCCCTCGATGAGTGAGGCCTGCTGGGTGGCGCGACCGACCCCCATGTTCACGACGACCTTCTCCAAGCGCGGGACCTCCATGACGTTGGCCAGCCCGAGCTCGGCCTTCAAGCGGTCGCGAACCTCGGTCAGGTAGCGCTCCTTCAGCCGCGGGCGCGCCGGCGCGCCCGGCGTGCCTTGCGGGCTGGTCGTGCTGGTCGTGCTGGTCGTGCTCACAGGTCCGCCTCGCACTTCCTGCAGATCCGGACCTTTTCTCCGTCGTCGTTGAAGCGGAATCCGGCCCTGGTGGGCTGGTTGCAGGTCTTGCAGACGAGCGCCACCGTCGAGACGTGCACCGGCATGAACTTGTCGATGATGCCCCCCTGCTGGGTGGTGCGCGTTGGCTTGGAGTGACGCTTCGCCACGTTGACGCCCTCGAGGATGACGCGATCCTCCCCCGGGATGGCGCGCACGACCTCGGCCTTCTTGCCCTTGTCCTTGCCGGACAGGACGATCACCTGATCTCCCTTGTGGATACGCACTAGAGCACCTCCGGGGCCAGTGAGACGATGCGCATGAACCGCTTGTCCCGCAGCTCGCGTCCGACCGGGCCGAAGATGCGGGTGCCGCGCGGCTGCTGCTGCTCGTTGATGAGCACGGCGGCGTTCTCATCGAAGCGGATGTAACTGCCGTCAGGCCGGCGCTTCTCCTTCTTGGTGCGGACGACCACGCATTTGACGACGTCACCCTTCTTCACGGCGGCACCCGGAATGGCGTCTTTCACCGTGGCGACGAAGACGTCCCCGATGCTGGCGTAGCGCCGGTGGGAGCCACCTAGGACGCGGATGCAGAGCACCTCGCGCGCACCGGAATTGTCGGCGACCCGGAGCCGGGACTCCTGCTGAATCATCGAGCCCGCTCCACCACTTCGGTGACGCGCCAACGCTTGAGCTTGGACAGCGGGCGGGTCTCCTGCACCCGGACCCGGTCACCCACCTTGGCGGTGTTCTCGGCGTCGTGCACGTAGAGCTTCTTCGTGCGCTGCACCGTCTTGCCGTACCTCGGGTGCCGGACCCGTTCGATGACCGCGACGACGACCGTCGCCTCCATGGCGTCGGACACGACCATCCCCTCGCGCACCTTGCGACGGTTCGGGCGGCGCCCCGCCCTCTGGGTTTTCGCGCCTGGCGCACTGCGGTCGTCGGCCGGCAGTTCCTTGGCGGCCTCGGCCTGCACGGCCTCCAGCGCCTGCTCGGCATCCTCAGCGCCGGACCTGGCCTCGGCCAAGGCCGCCTCGTCCGCGGTGTCCTCGGCGTTGGTCTCGTTCTCGTTGGTCTGGTTCTCGTTGGTCTGGTCGGCCATCAGACCTCTTCCTCTTCCTCTTCCTCTTCCTCTTCTTCGCCGAATTCCTCGTCGAAGTCTTCGTTGTCGAACTCGTCGAACTCCTCGTCGAACTCGCCTGGCGTCTCGACGCCTTCCTCACCGGCCGTCTCGGCTTCGGTTGCGGCGCGACGCGCTTCGGCCTTCTCGGCCAGCGCGGCGTCTTCTGCGGCGAGCTTGGCCTGGGCGGCTTCGTGCTCGGCTTCGGTGGGTGCGATGTACGCGCCCTCGGCCTCGAGGATCTCGCGTTCACGCAGCACGGTGAGCATTCGGGCCACGTCGCGCTTGACCTGCCCAATGCGGGAAGAGTTGTCCAGCTGTCCGGTGGCCAGCTGGAAGCGCAGGTTGAACAGCTCCCGGCGGGAGTCGCCCAGACGGGCGCCGAGCTCGTCTTCGGTGAGCATGGAGAGGTCGTGTGCGGTGGGCATCAGAGGGACACCTCAGCGTGGCCGTGCGTGCCTGGGCGCACCACGAAGCGTGCCTTGAAGGGCAGCTTCTGAATCGCCCGTTCCATGGCGGCCCGGGCGAGGGCCTCGTCGACGCCGGCCAATTCGAAGAGGACACGGCCCGGGTGCACGACGGCGACCCACATCTCTGGGTTGCCCTTGCCCGAGCCCATGCGGGTCTCAGCGGGCTTCTGCGTGATCGGCTTGTCCGGAAAGACGCGGATCCAGACCTTCCCGCCGCGCTTGACGTGACGGGTCATGGCGATTCGGGCTGCCTCGATCTGACGGGCCGTCAACCAACCCGGTTCGGTGGCCTGAATGCCGAAGTCGCCGAACGTCACCGCCGTGCCACCCTTGGCCGCGCCGGTGAGGCGCCCCCGCTGCGTCTTGCGGTGCTTCACCTTCTTGGGCATCAACATGTCAGTCGGACTCCTTGCGGAAGTGGGGCGCCTCGTGGTGCTCGCGGCTCTGGCGCTCCATCTCCTCGTCCCGGTTCAGCTGGCGCTCCAACTCGTCGGGCTCAGCCGGCTGCGGCAACAGGTCCGCCACGGGCTCCTCCAAGACGTCCTCGTCGACCACCTCTTCTTCGGGCTCGGCGCCGTTAGCGGTCGCCTCTTCGACTTCGTCAGCCGACTCGAAGCTCTCGGCACGACGGCGGCCACCCCCAGCAGTGATGAGCCGGCGCGGTCCGCTCTGGCCCGACGTCTCGCCCACGGCCATGGCGGCTTCGCGGGTGATCTTGTCCTCGATCGAGACCTTGTAGGGGAGGATGTCGCCCTTGTAGATCCACACCTTGACCCCCACTCGGCCTGAGGTGGTGCGGGCCTCGCGGAAGCCGTAGTCGATGTCGGCTCGGAGCGTGTGCAGCGGCACCCGCCCCTCGCGGTACTGCTCCTTGCGCGACATCTCGGAGCCGCCCAGCCGGCCCGAGCACTGCACCTTGATCCCCTGGGCTCCCGCCTTCTGCACCGTCTGGATGGCGCGCTTCATGGCCCGCCGGAAGGCGACCCGGCGGACCAGCTGGTCGCAGATGCCCTGGGCGATGAGCGCGGCATCGAGCTCTGGTTGCTTGATCTCCTGGATGTTGAGCTGGATCCGGTTCTGGAGCCCGGTGATCTCCTCGAGCTTCTTCTTCAATCGATCGGCCTCGGCGCCGCGCCGCCCGATGACGATGCCCGGCCGCGCCGTGTGGATGTCGACGCGCAGGCGGTCGCGGGTGCGCTCCACCTCTATGCGGCTGACCGCGGCCGCCTCGAGCTGCCTCATCAGGTAGTCGCGGATCTTCCAGTCCTCGACCACGAAGTCCTTGTAGTGGCGCTCTTCGAACCAACGGGACTTCCAGTCCGTCACGATCCCGAGCCGGAAGCCGTAGGGATTTACCTTCTGGCCCATCTACTCGCCCTTCTCGTCCTCGCCGTCAGCGGCGGCGTCTGCGGTGTCATCAGTTGCGTCCTCTTCCGTCTCCCCCGCGGCCTCGGTCTCCATTTCGTCCGTCGCCTCGGACTCCGTCTCGTCTGTGGTCGTGCCTTCGGGCTCGATGCCTTCGGGCTCGATGCCTTCGGGCTCGATCTCCTCTGGCTCGATCTCCTCGGCCTCCATCTCCTCGGCCTCGATTGCCTCGGCTTCGGCCTGCTCGGCAGCAGCCCTCTCGGCCTCTGCCTGGGCATGGGCCGCCCGGCGGCGAGACAGACGTCCGGAGAGGTCGGCCCGGCGACGCGAAGCGTCGACGCGGCGGGAGCGGTGCGAGCTCACCGCTTCCATGCGCCTGCGGCGCAGCTCGAGCTGCTCGGCCGGGAGCCGGGTCACGATGACGGTGATGTGGCAGGTCCGCTTGTTGATCCGGGTGGCCCGGCCGCGCGCCCGCGGCCGCCAGCGCTTCATGGTGGCAGCCTCGTCGGCGTAGCACGCCGAGACGTAGAGCTCCTCGGGGTTTTGCGAGTCGTTGTGCGCGGCGTTGGCCACCGCGGAGTTCAGGACCTTGCCGACGATCTCGGCCGCCTCGCGCTCGGTCCCGTTCAGGAGCTCGGCGGCGCGTTGCACATCCTCGCCCCGGATGAGGTCGAGCACCTGGCGGGCCTTCGACGCCGACATGCCGCAATAGCGGTGCACGGCCCGAGTCCCCGGACGCTCGTTGGTCTTGGTGCCGGTCATCGACGGGCTCCCCGCTCCTGGCCGGCGTGGTACCGGAAGGTGCGCGTCGGGGCGAACTCACCCAGCTTGTGGCCGACCATTGACTCGGTGACGTAGACGGGGACGTGGCGGCGCCCGTCATGGACGGCGATGGTGTGCCCCACCATGTCGGGGATGATCGTCGAACGGCGGGACCACGTCTTGATGACCTTCTTGTCCCCGCTCGAGTTGAGCGCGTCCACCTTCTTCAACAGGTGGTCGTCGACGAATGGACCCTTCTTCAGGCTACGCGGCATGGTTCCTCAACCCTCCTACCGCCGTGCCCCGCGCTTGCGGCGGCGGCGGACGATCATCGAATCGGACTTCTTGCCGCGCGCCCTGGTGCGACCCTCGGGCTTGCCCCACGGCGAGACCGGATGGCGGCCACCGGACGACTTGCCCTCACCACCGCCCAGTGGGTGGTCGACCGGGTTCATGGCGACGCCGCGGGTCTGGGGGCGCTGGCCCTTCCAGCGGTTGCGCCCGGCCTTGCCCAGCTTGACCAGCTCGGCCTCGGCGTTACCGACGACGCCGAGGGTGCCCCGGCAGTCGATGGACACGCGCCGCATCTCGGTGGAGGGGAGCCGCAAGGTCGCGAACGCCCCCTCCTTGGCCACGAGCTGGACGCTCATGCCGGCCCCACGGGCGAGCTTGCCGCCACCGCCGGGACGGAGCTCGACGTTGTGGACGGTCGAGCCGACCGGGACGAAGCGCAGAGGAAGCGCGTTGCCCGGACGGATGTCCGCGCCCTGGCCGCTCTGCAGGGTGTCGCCGACCTTCACGCCGGCCGGCGCCAGGATGTAGCGCTTCTCACCGTCCGCGTAGTGCAGCAGGGCGATGCGGGCGTTCCGGTTGGGGTCGTACTCAATGGAGGCGACCCGGGCCGGAATGCCGTCCTTGTTGCGACGGAAGTCGATGACCCGGTACTGCTGCTTGTGGCCGCCGCCCCGATGCCTCGAGGTCTTGCGGCCGTAGTTGTTGCGGCCACCGCTCTGTGGCTTCGACGCGAGCAACGACTTCTCCGGCCGGTCACGGGTGATCTCGGAGAAGTCCGAGACGGTTTGGAACCGCCGTCCTGCGCTGGTGGGTTTGCGTGAACGAAGTGGCATGAGGGCTCCCGATCAGCGCTCGAAGAGGTCGATGGAGTCGTCAGGATGGAGGGTGACGATGGCGCGCTTGGTGTTGGGGCGGCGCCCCCTGGTGTTGGTGCGCCGGTTGCGCGTCGTCTTCCCCTTGCGATTGAGCGTGTTCACCTTGATCACCCTGACGCCGAAGGCCTGCTCGACGGCATTGCGCACGTCCACCTTCGTGGCGCGCGGATCCACGATGAAGACGTAGACGCTCTGGTCCATGAGCGCGTAGCTCTTCTCGGACACGACCGGGCGGATGAGCACAGACATCGCGTCACGCGTCGTCATGCGAGTCCTCCGTCTCCTCGGTCTCGTCCGCTTCCTCGTTCTCGGCCGAGGCCTCCTCTTCCAAGTGCTCGGACGGCGCGGCCTTCCGCGCCGGGGCCGCCTTCTTGGCCGCCGTGGCCTTCTTCGTCGACGGGGCCTTCTTCGTCGACGGGGCCTTCTTCGCAGGCTCGGCCTTCTTCGTCGTGCCCGACGCCGGCGCCGACGTGTCGTCGCCCGCCTCCGCGCTCCCTTCACTCTCCTGCGTCCCCGAGAAGTCCGAGACCGACGTGGGCAGGGACCGGTCGGAGAAGAGCACCCAGTCGGCCCGGATGACGTCGTGGGCCGAGAGCTCGGCGTGCGTCGTGATCCGTGCCTCGGGCAGGTTGCGGAAGGAGAGCGCGACGTCGGTCTCGTCGTGGCCGAGGACGACGAGCACGGACCCCGCCAGCTTGAGCTTGCGCAGGATTGTGACCGCGGACTTGGTGTCGGGCTCGGTGATCTCCCAGTCCTCGATCAGCGAAATGCGCCCGATGTCCGCCCGGTCGCTCAGCGCCGACAACAGCGCCAGCCGGACCATCTTCTTCGGGGTCCGCTGTGCATAGCTGCGCGGCTTCGGACCGGCCGCGACGCCTCCGCCGTTCATTGACGGGGCGCGGGTCGTGCCCTGGCGGGCCCGGCCGGTGCCCTTCTGGCGATAGGGCTTCGCCCCTCCGCCGCGGACCTCGGCCCGAGTCCGGGTCGAATGGGTCCCGGCGCGCGCTGCGGCCAGCTGCGCGGTCACCACTTGGTGCAACACGGCCCGGTTCGGCTCCAGCCCGAAGATCGTCGGCTCCAGCTCGACCTGGCCCAAATCGTGCCCGGCGGCATTACGGCGCGTCACTGACCGCACCGCCGGCGCGGGCCGCTCCTTCTTCACGGTGTGGCGCAGCACGGTGCCGGTTGCCGTCATCGGGAGCTCCCGGACTTGGTCGGCGTCTTCACGGAGTTGCGCAGGACGACGACGCTGCCCCGAGAACCGGGGACGGCACCCTTGAGGAGGACCAGCTCTCGCTCGGGGTCGGCCGAGACGACCTCGAGGTTGAGCGCCGTGACCTGGGTCCCGCCGAGCTGGCCCGGCAAACGCGTCCCCTTGAAGACCCGGGACGGCGTGGCGCAGGCGCCGATCGCGCCGGGTACCCGGTGGCTGTGGTGGTTGCCGTGGGACGCGCCCTGACCCCGGAAGTTGTGCCGCTTCATGCCGCCGGCGAAGCCCTTGCCCTTGCTCACCGCGATCGCGTCGACCCGCTCGCCGGCCTCCCAGATGTCGGCGCCCAACTCTTGGCCCACCGCGTAGTCGGCCACGTCGTCGAGCCGTAGCTCAACCAGCTGCCGCCCTGGCTCGACCTCGGCCTTGGCGTAGTGCCCCCGCGCGGGCTTGGACAACGTGGAGCGGCGGCGGAACCCCCACGTCACCTGCAGGGCGGAGTAGCCGTCGTTCTCGGGCGTCTTGACCTGGACCACGCGCGCGGGCGCGACCTTCAACACCGTCACCGGTACGGCGCGGTTGCGGTCGTCCCAGACCTGGGTCATGCCGACTTTCTCGCCGACGATCGCCTTGCTTGCCACGTGTCCTCTCTTGGCGCCGGGACTTTCCCCCGTGCGCATGCCAACGCTCCGCCCGGGGGACCCGAACGGAGCGCTCGAATGGTTCGGCGTGAGGTCCCGGCCGGGGCGGCCGGCGATCACGCACGTCTGTTGTCCGGGCAGCACCGAAGTGCCGCTGAATTTCTACGAAATTTCCTGCAAGCTGCCGAAATCGGCAACGGGCCAGGTTACACCAAGGGTGACCCCCCTGCCAGACGTCCCGGCAAATAAAGCGGGGTCGCCGGCCGTCAGGCCGTCTGGATCTTGATCTCGATGTCTACGCCAGCCGGCAGGTCGAGCCGCTGGAGCGAATCGACCGTCTTGGGAGTGTGCTCGATGATGTCGACCAGGCGCTTGTGGACCCGCATCTCGAAGTGCTCGCGGGAGTCCTTGTACTTGTGGGGCGACCGGATCACCGTGTAGCGGTGCTTGTCGGTCGGCAGCGGGACCGGGCCGAGCACCTTGGCCTGGGTCCTCAGCACGGTCTGGACGATCTTCTCCGTCGACTGGTCGAGGATCTCGTGGTCGTAGGCCTTCAGCCTGATGCGGATCTTCTGCTTGGGGCCGTCGGCCACGGTGCTTGCTCTCTCTCCGT
>JBPYFR010000341.1:0-3209 GCA_051985685.1 Acidimicrobiales bacterium | reverse complement strand
CAGCGCCCCGGCCGCGTGCGCCCGGTCGGCGAGCGCCCGGATCGGGTTGATGGTGCCGAGCACGTTGGACTGGTGCGCCACGGCGACCAGCTTGGTCCGCTCGGTGATCAGGTCGTCGATGCCGGAGGTGTCCAGCCGGCCGTCTGCCGTCACGCCGAACCACCGCAGCGTCGCGCCGGTCCGCTGGCACAGCAGCTGCCACGGGACGATGTTGGAGTGGTGCTCCATCTCCGAGATGGCGACCTCGTCGCCGGGCCCGAGCGCGAACCGTCCGCCCTGCCCGGTCGCGCTGGCGTTGCCCATCGCGTAGGCGACCAGGTTGATCGCCTCGGAGATGTTCTTGGTGAACACCACCTCGGCGGGCTCGGCGGCGCCGATGAACGCGCCGAGCCTGGCCCTGGCGCCCTCGTAGGCCTGGGTGGCTTCCTCGCCAAGCTGGTGGGTGGCCCGATGGATGTTGGCGTTGTGCCGCTCGTAGAAGTCGGCCAGGGCGTCGAGGACCTGGCGCGGCTTCTGCGAGGTGTTCGCGCTGTCCAGGTAGATCAGCGGCGTCCCGTCGTGGACCTGTCGCTCCAGGATCGGGAAGTCCTTGCGGATCCGCGCGACGTCCAGTGTCATGTCGCCGTCCCTGCTCGCACCCAGCGGTCGTAACCTTCGGCCTCGAGGGTCTCGGCCAGCTCGGGACCGCCTTCCTCGACGATCCGGCCGCCGACGAAAACGTGGACGAAGTCGGGCTTCACATACCGCAGGATCCGGGTGTAGTGGGTGATCAGCAGCACTCCGTGACCCTCGCCGGCGGCGAACCTGTTGATCCCCTCGGCGACGACCTTGAGCGCGTCGATATCCAGCCCTGAGTCGGTCTCGTCGAGGATCGCGATCTTCGGCTGGAGCAGTTCGAGTTGCAGGATCTCGTGCCGCTTCTTCTCCCCGCCGGAGAAGCCCTCGTTGAGGTTGCGCTCGGCGAACGCGGGGTCGATCGACAGCGCGGCCATGGCCTCGCGCATGTCCTTGAGGAACAGCCGTAGCTTCGGCGCCTCGCCGCGGACCGCGGTGACCGCGGTGCGCAGGAAGTTGGACACCGTCACACCGGGCACCTCGACCGGGTACTGCATCGCGAGGAACAGGCCCGCCCGGGCTCTTGCGTCCACGCTCATCGCCAGCACGTCCTCGCCGTCGAGGGTGACCGAGCCCTGGGTGACCAGGTATTTGGGGTGACCGGCGATCGCGTAGGCGAGGGTCGACTTGCCTGACCCGTTGGGCCCCATGATCGCGTGGGTCTGCCCTGACGACACGGTCAGGTCGACGCCGCGCAGGATCTCCCGGCTGCCGTCGCGGCCGTCCGGGCCTGACGCCGGATCCGCCACGCTGACATGCAGGTCGCGGATCTCAAGGGTGGCCATTACATATCTCCTGATCGTTGGTTAGCTTGCCGGGGCGGCGCCGCCGAGCGCGACGTAGACGTCGCCGTTCTCGACCTTCACCGGGTAGACGGGCACTGGCTCGGTGGCGGGAGGGCCGGTCGGGTCGCCGGTGCGCAGGTCGAAACAGGACCCGTGCAGCCAGCATTCCACCGTGTGGTCGTAAACCTCGCCCTCGGACAGCGGGACTTCCTCGTGCGAGCACACGTCGTGCAGCGCGAACACCTCGCCGCCGACGCGCACCACGGCGACCGGCACGCCGTCGATCTCCACGCCGAGCGCGCCCTCGTCGGGCACATCCGCCAGCGCGCAGGCCCGGACGAACTGCGTGGTCTCGCTCACCGGCGCACCCCCGGCGTGTCCGCGGCCAGTTCCGCCTCGATCGCTTCGCTGATGCGGTCGCGCAATTCCGGCACACCGATCTTGGCTATTAGCTCGCCGAAGAAGCCCCGGATCACCAGCCGCCGTGCCTCGTCCTCCGGGATGCCGCGGGCCATGAGGTAGAACAGGTGGTGGTCCTCCAGGCGCCCGCTGGCGCTGGCGTGCCCGGCGCCGACGACCTCGCCGGTGAGGATCTCCAGGTTCGGCACGGAGTCGGCCCGCGCCCCGTCGGTCAGCAGCAGGTTGCGGTTGCGCTCGTAGGTGTCGGTGCCTGTCGCCTCCGGCCGGATCAGCACGTCTCCGATCCACACCGTGTGCGCCAGCTCGCCCTGCAGCGCGCCCTTGTAGTCCACGCGGCTGCGGCAGTCCGGCTGCGTGTGGTCCACGAAAAGGCGATGCTCCAGGTGCTGGCCGGCGTCGGCGAAATAGACCCCGAGCAGCTCCGCATCTCCCCCTGCGCCTGCATAACGAACCGTCGGCGAGACCCGCACCACGTTCCCGCCAAGGGTCACCACGGCATGCTGAAGCCGCGCATCCCGTCCCAGCGTGGCCTGGTGGTGTGACACGTGGACCGCGTCATCGGCCCAGTCCTGCACGGACACCAGCGTCAGGCCAGCCCCGTCCCCCACCACGATCTCGACGTTGTCCGCGTACGTCGCGCTCCCCCGATGGTCAAGCACGACGACAGCCCTCGCGTTAACCCCCACATCGACGACCGTGTGCCCGAACGCCGCCCCCGAAGCGTCATCCCCCCGGACGCTGATCACCGTCGGAGTGATGTCCTCCGCCTCCGGGGGAACCGTGACGACGAGCGCTTCCGCAAATGAGGCCAAGGCTGTGGCACTGACCCGGTCAGCGGGCTCAAAGTGGATGTCGTGCCGGGGGTCACCGCGTTGCGCATGCACAGCGGTGACACCCGGTGCGGCGTCCACCTCGACGGTCACTTTCCCGCCCGGGACCACATCAGCGCCGTGCAATCCACGCAAGCGACGCAGCGGCGTGAAGCGCCATTCCTCTTCCCGCCCCGTGGGGACAGGGAACTCCGCACGGTGCGCGTGCAACCGAGAAACCGGGGCCGTGGACTCCACGGCCCCCTGCAGAGCGGACATCAGCCGACCGCCCCCTCCATCTGCAGCTCGATGAGCCGGTTCAGTTCGAGCGCGTACTCCATCGGCAGTTCGCGGGCGATCGGCTCCACGAACCCGCGGACGATGGTGGCCATCGCTTCGTCCTCGGTCATGCCGCGGCTCATCAGGTAGAAGAGCTGGTCTTCGGAGATCTTCGAGACGCTGGCCTCGTGCCCCATCTCCACGTCGTCCTCGCGGACGTCCACGTAGGGGTAGGTGTCGGACCGGCTGACGGTGTCCACCAGCAGCGCGTCGCACTTGACGGTGGACTTGGCGTGGCTGG
>JBPYFR010000340.1:0-3864 GCA_051985685.1 Acidimicrobiales bacterium | reverse complement strand
CAGCGCCCGAAGCCGGCGGGGTGATCCGGCCCGAGGCCGACGTACTCGTCCATGTGGAAGGCAACGGTGTCGGGCCACGGCACTCCGTCCGTCTCCCGCACCAGGGTGTGCACGAACGCGAGCTGGGCATTGCCCGTGGCGAACATGACGTTGGCTACGCCGCGGGCTTCCACCGCGGCGATCATCACCTCCCGGGCCTCGTCCGCTGCTGCCCGCGCCATCGCGTCGACGCTCGGATGAACGTAGACCGTGGTGCTGTTGACGGTAAAACTCCCAGCGCGAGGCATGGCGATTAGCATGTCAGGTGCGGCAGACGACCGGCGACTGCATCGCTCGCGCCCGTACCGGGGCCTCGGACTGGCACTGCTGAATCCCTGTCCCCGAACGCCAGGTCTGGGCGCGTTATCGACCGTGGCTGAACGGCACTTCGGGGCGACCACAGTTCATCGCGGAACTGCGGGAGAGGCGATCCCGGGTCCGAGCCGGAAATGCATGACGCCGGATGATTGGGGTACTTCTGGTGTTACCGACCGAAGGGAGCCTCCCGATGACAAGTCCGGCATTCTCGACTTGCGAACGCTCAGTGGATACGCCGAACGGCAGCGTCTTCGTCACCGAGATGCCAGGCCAGGACCCGCCAATTGTCCTCATGCATGGATTCCCTGACGACCATCACATCTACGACCGGCTCTTCCCGCTACTGGGACCCAGACGGGCTGTCGTCTTCGATTGGCACGGATACGGCCGATCTGATCGGTCGGACGTCGGAGGATTCTCCCTCGCCGAGCATGGCAGCGAACTTGATGCTGTCCTAACCCACCTGGAGATCGAACGTGCCGTACTCGTGGGTCACGATGCATCTGGTCCCGACGCCATCGCATTCGCCCTCAACCATCCTGAACGCACTGTCCATCTAGTCCTGCTCAACACGATTTTCGGCCACTTGCCATCTCTGAAGCTTCCCGAGATGATTCGTCTCCTCGCTGACCCAGCCCTCGCCGCCCTGGCTGATGCCATGATGAATGACGAGGCTCAGCGTCTGTGGTTGCTCCAGTTGACCGCGGACAACTGGGGGATGGACGCTGGCGATCCGGAAGGCATCGCCGTGACGTCGATCTTGCCCCAATTCTTCGGCGGTGCCGATCACCCCGACGCCCTCGTTGCCATTCGGGCTTGGACGGCTTGCCTGTTCGATTCTCTGAATGAGGAGGACAAGCTCATCGACAGCGGCGCGCTCCGCGATCTGGAGACCCCCGTCTCAATTATCTTTGGAGAATCGGATCGATACCTGGCCCCTCCCCTGGCACACGAGATCGCCGGGCTCTGCACCGATCCATCTCTTCATATCGTGCCAAACGCCTCGCACTGGCCTCAGCACGATCAACCCCATGTGGTCGCCGCTCTCCTGACTGACATCGCGAGTCGCTGGCAATTTGTTTCGTCCTCCAGCTGAGGTCTCCACAAAGAAGTCAGACCTTGCGCCATAACGCCCGGTTCGGGGATGGCTGAACCTGATCCGAGCGGACGGGGCCCTGCCGGCGACGAGCGGCTGGTCAACGACCCTGCCGCTGAAGCGACCGCTTGATGCCCTCGGCGAGGATCGAGAGCTCGTGCTCGGTTCTGATGAACCGCGCCCGGTTGTGGATGACGAAGCCGACGTAGACGTCGCCCGGTGTCCGCGGGTACAGGTGCATGTGGAGGTGCGGGATGGTGTTGCCGTGGATCTCGTAGTTCATCTTGACCGGGTGGGTCACATCCGCAAGACCCTCCGCCGTCGCCATCGCATCGAGCCAGAAGTCGACTTGCTCGGCGGGCGCAAGGTGGAACGGTTCGACTGCATGGCGTTTGGAGGTGATGCAAACGTACCCGGGCAGGGTCGCCTCCTCCTGGGCAGTCACCCAGCAGGCCCGTGTCTCGGCCAGGATGTCCGATTTGGGGGGACCGTTTCGGCAGATCGGGCATCCTTCGACACTCGAGAGGTTGGCCCACGCTTCCGGGTCGTCCGTCCAGAGCCGCCCGCTATCGTTCGCATCGATCGTGATCCGTTGTCGCATGTGCAGAAGTCTGCCGCTCGCAGGCGCTGCGTACCGGGACGGGCGGGTTGACGTGTTCGAGGAGGAAGCCATGGCGGCCAGGGTCGGCAACATCACCTTCGACTGTGACGACGTGCTGAAGGTGGCGCGTTTTTGGTCGGCGGCACTCGAGCGTCCCTTGGATGCCGGCGCCGACACGCGGTTCGCCTCCATCGGCGGGTCCGACGCAGAGCGAGAGGAGCCTGCGTGGTATTTCAACAAAGTCCCCGAGCAGAAGCGTGCGAAAAATCGCGTCCACCTCGACCTGGTGAACCCGGACCCGGCGGCCGTAACCGCATTGGTGAGCTACGGCGCCACCGTCGTCGCAGAGCACGAGTTGCGCGGCGTTGGACACGGGTGGACGGTCATGGAGGACCCGGAGGGCAACGAGTTCTGCCTTGCGACCAAGAGCTTCAACGGTTGGGACTGAGTTGTGCGCGACGTAGAGGCCCCTGGCCCCGGCCATCTGGATGCGGCGTGGAAGGCGGTGCGTCGTTTCCTTCCCGTGACTCCCGTCGTCGCTACCCCCCAATTGGGAGACGGTGTCTCTGCGAAGGTCGAGACGCTCCAGCCGACGGGCTCCTTCAAGGTGCGGGGCGGGCTGGCCGCAGTGGCGGCCACGCTGGAGGAGGATGCCGCCAAAGCGGTGGTCGCCGCCTCGGCGGGCAACCATGGGCTCGGCGTCGCGTACGCCGCGTCGAAACTTGGGGCTCGGGTCACCGTCGTGGTGCCGACGGGTGCCTCGGCGGCCAAGGTCTCGGCGCTCCGTCAATTCGACGTCCGCCTCGTGCTCCACGGTGAGGGCTATCGCGAAGCGGAGACCCACGCGCTGGGCCTGGCCGCTCGCGACGGGAGCCGCTATGTCTCGCCCTACAACGACCCCGACGTCATCGCCGGGCAGTCGACCCTGGCCCGCGAGTTGCTCGAGCAAGTCCCGGGACTCGGTACGGTCGTCGTCCCGTGCGGCGGCGGCGGCCTCCTCGCCGGCGTGATCCTGGCCTTGGCTGGAACCGGCGTCCGTGTCGTCGGGGTGGGGTCCGAGGCGTCCCCGTCCATGAGCGCGGCGGTCGCGGCCGGCGGGATCGTGCCGATCGACGTCGAGCCCACGCTGGCCGACGGGCTGGCCGGCAACCTGGAGCCGGGCTCGGTAACCGTCGGGATCGCCGTTGAGCACCACGCCGAGATCCTGAGCGTGAGCGACGCGGACATCCGCTCCGCCATGGCGTTCTCAGCCAACAAGCTGGGACTGGTCCTGGAAGGCGCTGGCGCGGTGGGCGTCGGCGCGGTCCGGGCCGGGCTGGTCACGCCGGCCGCCGACGGCCGCGAGACCGTCGTGCTCCTCACCGGCCGCAACGTGGCGCCGAACCTCCTGGCGGAGGTGCTCCATTCCTGAGCTCCAGTTGCACGGGGTCACCTTGGCCTATGACGTGGCGGGCGACGGCGAGCCGTTGCTGCTCGTCGCAGGCTGCGGACAGCCGGCGGTGGCGTGGCACCTGTCCATCGTCCCCAGTCTCGTGTCAGCCGGGTACGCCGTCGCCACGTTCGACAACCGGGGCGTGGCGCCTTCGTCTTCTCCGCCCGCGCCCTACAGCGTCGACGACATGGCGTCCGACGCCCTCGCCCTTCTCGACCACCTCGGGTGGGACCGTCCGGTACGGGTAGCGGGGCATTCCATGGGCGGGTGGATCGCCGAGACCCTCGTGCTCGACCACGCAGACCGCATCCGCGCCGCCGCGCTCATGGGCAGTGCCAACCGGCCGACGGCGTGGGAGGTGGCGATCACGACGGTCGA
>JBPYFR010000339.1:0-6998 GCA_051985685.1 Acidimicrobiales bacterium | reverse complement strand
GGCGCTCCGGGTGCGACCATCACCGTCACCCCGGCCGACGTCACGGACTACTTCTTCGACACGGTCTTGGGCGCCACGAACGCCCCCGTGTTGGCGGGCGAGGTGCTGACGGAGCGCACGGTGCTCGGCGGTTTGCTGGTCCGCTCCGCGGACAATTACGCAGACCTGCTCGCCCGGTGGGACGCGGACACCATTCCTGCGTTCGTGGACAAGATGAACGCCGCCGCCACCACACTGGGAATGCACGACACGCACTTCGCCGATCCGAGCGGCCTCAGTGTGAACTCGCGGTCGACGGCGTCGGACATTCTGAAGGTCGCCGCGCTCGACATGCAGGATCCGAACGTCCAGGCGATCGTGACGATGCCGAGCATCACCCTTCCGGTCGCCGGGACCCTCGATACGTACACCCCGCTTCTCGGGGCAGAGGGTGTCGTCGGAATGAAATCGGGCTTCACGACGGCGGCAGGGGCCTGCGACGTGCTCGCGGCGATCCGCTCGATCCACGGGCGCTCGGTCCTCTTCCTCGCCGCCATCACGGGACAGCAAGGAGCGCTCTCCACCCTTGGGGTGGCGGCGCTGCACGGACTCGCGCTCGTGAACGCGATGGCCCCGGTCATCGGCACGACGACCGTGCTCCACGAGGGTCAGCCGGTCGCCCAGGTCAGCTCGGCCGGAGGCACTGTCGAAGCTGTCGCCGCCTCGCCCGTCTCGCTGCTCACGTCGCCCGGCGTGAGGGTAACCGAAGGGTTCCACCCCAACCGTCGCGTGAGCGACCGGGCGCGCCGCGGCGCGCGCGTCGGCACCGTCGAAGTCAGGCTCGGCTCCCAGCGGGTTGTCGTCCCGGCGCGCCTCACGCAGGACGTGCCGCGCCCGTCGTTGCTCCAGCGGATCTTCTGACCGCGTAGCCTGACGACGGTGCAGGCCCGAGCCCCCGCCTCGTCCGCCAACCTCGGGCCGGGGTTCGACACACTCGCGGTCGCTCTCGATCTCTATGTGAGTGTGAAGGTCGAACCCGCGCCGGCCCTGCGCGTACGCACCGAGGGCGAGGGCGCCGGCCTGTTCGACGACGCGTCGCATCTTGCCGCCCGCGTCGTGACGGAGGTGCTGGGCCACGACCGGTTCGCCGTCACCGTACGGTCGCAGATCCCCCTTGCCCGCGGCCTGGGCTCGTCTGCCGCGCTCGCCGCCGCCGCCGCGGCGGCCGCCGGCGTTGACGACCCGTTTGCGGTCGCGGCGGCCCACGACGGTCACCCCGAAAACGCCGCTGCCAGCACCTTCGGTGGGCTTGTCACCGCCACCACCATCGAGGGGCGGCCGGTGTTCGCCCGGCTCCCGTTGCACGACGCGCTCTGGTTCGTTGCCGTCGTGCCCGAACGCAATCTGGCCACGCCCGAGGCTCGCACGGTGCTGCCGCAGACGTTGGCGCGGGCCGATGCGGTGTTCAACCTCGGGCGGATGGGGCTGCTGCTCGCAGGGCTGGCCGACCCGTCCGAGCTGATCCCAGAGGCCGCCGAAGACCGGCTACACCAGCCCGCTCGCACCGCGCTGTTCCCCGAGGCGCCAGCGCTCTTGCGCGCACTCGTCGCTGGGGGGGCGATGGCCGCCAGCTGGTCCGGGTCGGGGCCCACCCTCTTGGCGATCGCCACCGCGGGGAACGCGGAGACGGTCCGCGCGGCAGCGGAGACCGCGCTGGCGACGCATCGGGTGGCGGGGAAGGTCGTGGTGCTCGGCGCCGACCGCCGCGGCATCGTCTCTGGAGAGGACGCCGCCGTCATGCTCTGAGGCCGGAGCCGGTGGCGAGGGGGAGGCGCGGCGCTTTCGTAGACTCGGCCGGGTGTCCGGCGCCCGGTCCTACTTCATCCGAACCTTCGGCTGCCAAATGAACGAGCACGATTCGGAGCGGCTAGCCGGGTTGCTCGTGAAGGACGGGCTCCGGCCCGCGGCCACCATGGAGGACGCCGACGTGGTGGTTCTCAACACGTGCTGCATCCGCGAGAACGCGGACCAGCGCCTGTACGGCACGCTGGGCCGGCTCAAGGAGCTGGTGGACGCCAAGCCGGGCCTGCAGATCGCGGTCGGCGGGTGCCTGGCCCAAAAGGACAGGGAGCAGATACAGGAGAAGGTGGGCTGGGTCGACGTCGTGTTCGGCACGCACAACCTCGCCCGCGCGCCGGTTCTGTTGCGGCGCGCCCAGCGCGAGGGCCCGCTGATGGAGGTCCTCGACGCGCCCGCTCCCAACGCCTCGGAGGACCCCCTTCTCGGCCTCGACGCCGTGCGCGAGGTCCCGTACTCGGCGTGGGTGAACATCCAGACCGGGTGCGACAACTCCTGCGCGTTCTGCATCGTCCCCGCGGTGCGCGGCCGCGAGGTCAGCCGCCCGATGGACGAGATCGTCGGGGAGGTCGAGCTGCTGGCGCGGCGCGGAGTCACCGAGGTGACGATGCTCGGACAGAACGTCAACTCGTACGGCCGCGACATCACGAAGCGCCGGCCGCTCTTCGCGGAGTTGCTACGCGCCGTCGGAGCGGTGGATGGCATCGGGCGCATCCGCTTCACCAGCCCGCACCCGAAGGACCTGCGGCCGGAGACGATCGAGGCCATGGCGACGACCCCCGAGGTGTGCGAGCAGCTGCACCTTCCCCTTCAGTCCGGCAGCGACCGGGTACTGCGGTCGATGCGGCGTGGCTATACCGCACAGCGCTACCTCGAGCGTCTCGCCGCCGCTCGCGTCGCAGTCGACGATCTGGCCGTGACGACCGACATCATCGTCGGCTTTCCGGGCGAGACGGAAGAGGACTTCGAGGACACGCTCGCGGTCTGCGCCGAGGCCGCCTACGACAGCGCCTTCACGTTCATCTTCTCGCCCCGCCCCGGCACCCGGGCGGCCGCCATGGAGTCGAGCTTCGTCCCCGCCGACGTGGTGGCCGAGCGCTTCGAGCGGCTCAAGACCGTGGTGGACCGCTCGGCCCTGACGCGCCATCAGGCGCGCGTGGGCCGGAGCGAGGAGGTGCTGGTCGAAGGGGTTAGTCGCCGCGACGCGGCGATGCTCACCGGCCGGACTCGGCAGGGGAAGCTCGTGCACTTCCCGGGTGGCCCCGGGCCGACGGCGCCCGCGTCCGGCGCGCTGGCCCGCGTGACCGTGACCGCCGGCCACCCGCATCACCTCTCGGGCCTGTTGGAGGAGGTGACGTCGGCGCCCCGGCACCGGGCGCGCCTTCCGGTGGCGAGCGCTTGACGGCGGTCGCGCTCGTCGGGGCCACCGCCTCGGGCAAGTCGGAGGCCGCCTTGGACCTCGCCCGGCGCCGGGGTGACTGCGAGCTGGTCTCGGTCGACTCCATGTGCGTCTACCGGGGGATGGACATCGGGACCTCGAAGCCCGACGCCGCGGCACGCGCGGCGGTGCCCCATCATCTCCTCGACCTCGTCGACCCCGACGACGAGTTCACGGTGAGCCAGTTCCAACGGGCCGCCCGCGACGCGCTCGATGGCATCAGGCGCAGGGGTCACCACGCGCTGCTGGTCGGGGGCACCGGGCTGTACGTCCGCGCCGTCGTCGACGACCTCGACATCCCGAGCCGCTATCCCGAGGTGGCGGCCGCACTCGAGGCCGAGCTGGACGAGGGCCGGGCCGAGGCCGCCGACCTGCACTCCCGCCTGGCCGAGCTCGACCCCGTTGGCGCCGGTCGTATGGAGCCGACGAACCGCCGGCGGATCGTGCGTGCGCTCGAAGTGACCCTTGGGGCCGGCCGTCCCTTCTCCGAGTTCGGCCCCGGCCTCGGGACGTACCCCGCGACCCGCGTCGCCCAGGTGGGCATCGCACTCGAGCCCGAAGAAGTCGACCGCCGCATCGCAGAACGGTTCGCTTCCATGCTCGAGGCGGGGTTCGCCGACGAGGTGCGGGCGCTGGCCGCTCGGCCCGAGGGCATCTCGCGCACGGCCCGGCAGGCCCTCGGCTATCGCGAGATCCTCGCCCACGTGGAGGATGGTGTGCCGCTCGAAGCATGCATCGAGGCAGCCGTGGCCCGGACCCGCCAATTCGCGCGTCGGCAGGCGTCATGGTTCCGTCGGGACCCTCGCGTCACCTGGACGCGCGGGAGCGAAGAGGCCCAAGATCGGGTGGAGCAGGTCCTCGAGGTGCGCGGCTGAAGGCCGTCACCTGCGAGAATGGAGCGATGCGCGCCACGAAGCACGAAGCGGCGGGCAACGACTTCCTGGTCGTGCTCGATCCGGACGACTCCGTCCGGCTGTCGGCGGCCCAAGTGCGCCTCCTGGCCGACCGCAGGCGAGGCATCGGGGCCGACGGCATCATCCGGGTGCGACCCGGGCGTGACGGCTGCGACCTCACCATGGACCTGCACAACGCGGACGGGGGAGAAGCGGAGATGAGCGGCAACGGCATCCGTTGCCTGGCCCAGGCCGCGGTCGACGCCGAATGGGTGGTCCCGCCGCGCTTCACCGTGGCCACGCTCGGCGGCGTCCGCGTCGTCGAATACGTCCCCGGTCCGTCTGGGCGGGCCCGGGCGAGCGTCGACATGGGCCCGGTGACGCTCGGTCCCGACCAACCCGCGGAGCTCGGGCACGGCCGGGCCCGCACGGTACAGGTGGGGAACCCGCACCTGGTGCTGCTCGGGCCGGACACACCCGCCGTCGACGTGGCGGAGTTGGGACCGAAATTGCAGGCGAGCTACGTCGGCGGCATCAACGTCGAGTGGATCACCCCGGGCGCAGACGCCGACGGAGAGCTCCTCGAGCTCCGGGTGTGGGAACGCGGTGTCGGCGAGACGCTCGCCTGCGGCACCGGCAGCGTGGCCGCCGCGGCCGCCGCGCGCAGTTGGGGCGCCGTCGGCGGCGAGGGCACCGTGCGGGTGAAGAACCCAGGCGGCGTGCTCGAGGTCGCGTTCGGTGACGGCGAAGGGTGGCCTTCATACCTGGCGGGGCCGGTGCGCAAGGTGGCCGACGTCGACATCCATCCGGGGATGCTCTCTTGACCAACGTGTTGCCTGGGACGCTCATAGAGCGAGCCTTCCGGGAGCGCATCATCCTCGTCGGGGTCGTGTTCCCCGGGCTCACCGACGAGACGGTTGACGAGGCGCTCGACGAGCTCGCGCAGCTCGTTGACAGCGCGGGCGCCGATGTCGTGGGCCGGGTCGTGCAACGTCGCGACGCGCCCGACCCGGCGACGTTCGTCGGTCGGGGCAAGGCGGAGGAGCTCGCTGCGCTCAGCCGCAGCCTCGACGCCGACACTGTTGTCTTCGACGACGAACTCACACCGGCACAGCACCGGAACCTGGAGAAGCTGTTCGGGCGCACGGCCATCGACCGTACGGCGGTGATCCTCGACATCTTCGCCCAGAACGCCCGCAGCCCAGAGGGCAAGGCCCAGGTCGAGCTCGCACTGTTGCGCTACCGGCTCCCGCGCCTGCGCGGCCGCGGCAGCGAGCTGAGCCAGCAGGCCGGTGGCATCGGCACCCGGGGGCCCGGTGAGACACAGCTCGAGGTCGACCGGCGCCGCCTGCTCCGGCGCATGCACCGGCTCGAGGCCGACCTACGCGAGGTGGAGCGCACGCGGTCGTTGCAACGCCGGGGCCGCGCCCGAGGGCGCCAGCGCGAGCTCGCGCTGGTCGGGTACACGAACGCCGGCAAGTCGACGCTTCTCAACCGCCTCACCGACGCCGGCGTCCCGGCCGAGGACCGACTGTTCGTCACGCTCGACCCCCGGACGCGCCAGCTCTCGCTACCCGGCGGCGAGACCGTCCTGGTGACCGACACGGTCGGCTTCGTGCGCAAGCTGCCCCATGAGCTGGTCGAGGCCTTCCGGTCCACGCTCGACTCGGTACGACTGGCCGACCTGGTCGTGCACGTCGTCGACGGCACGGCGGAGAACGCCGGGGCCCAGATGGCGGCGGTGCGCGAGGTGCTCGGGGAGATCGGGGCCGCCGGCGTGCCCGAGCTCGTGGTGGTGAACAAGACGGACCGGGCTCCCGAGGAAGCGAAGATGCTCGCCCACGGGATCGAGGGGTCGGTGTTGATCTCGGCCCGCACCGGCGAGGGGATCGACGAGCTGCTGCGCGTCGTGGGCGATCGCCTGCGCGGGTCGGACCGTGTCGTGGAGCTCGTGGTGCCTTGGTCGCGGGGGGACGTGCTGGCCGCCATCCACCGGGAGGGTGAGGTCGTGGGCCAGCATGACGGCGAGGACTCCGCGACGGTGCAGGTGGTCCTGGACGAGGTCGGCCGGGCCCGGTTCGCCGAATTCGTGGCGGCGTCGTGACGTTCCGGCTGCCGCCCTACCCCTACGACCGGCTGGCCGGCTTGGCGAAGGTCGCCGACGCGCACCCGGGCGGCCTGGTCGACTGCTCGGTCGGGACGCCGTGCGACCCGCCGATCCGCGGTGTGGTGGATGCACTGTCGTCGTCGGGCAGCGAGCGCGGCTACCCCGCCTCGGCCGGGAGCCCGGCCCTGCGCGAGGCGGCCGCAGCTTGGCTCGCACGCCGCTTCGGGCTGTCCGACGTTCCTCCCTCCTCTGTCGCGGCCTGCGTGGGGACGAAGGAGCTCGTCGCCTCGGTGCCTCACTTGCTCCGGCTGCGCGAGCCCGAGAAGGACACGGTGCTGTACCCGGCGGTGTCCTACCCCACCTACGCGATGGGGGCCCAGCTGGCGGGATGCCGTGCGGTCGCCGTCCCGCCGCCCTCCGGCCGGCCCGGGGGCCTCGACCTCGGCACGGTGGGAAGGGGTGAGGCGGAGCGGACCCTGCTGTTGTGGTCGAACTCACCGTCGAATCCCACCGGTGGTTTGGGCGACCTCGGGGAGGAGGCGGCCTGGGGCAGGCGATTCGGCGTTCCCGTCTTCTCCGACGAGTGCTACGCCGAGTTCACGTGGGTCGGTCCGCCCCGCTCCGTGCTCCAGCACGGCGCCGACGGCGTGGTGGCCGTGCACTCGTTGTCCAAGCGATCGAATCTGGCTGGCGTGCGCGTCGGCTTCTACGCGGGTGATGCCGA
>JBPYFR010000338.1:0-4052 GCA_051985685.1 Acidimicrobiales bacterium | reverse complement strand
AGCGCTCTTCCACGCCGTTCCGCCTGAGGAGAGCGGCGGCGTTGGCCGCGGGGAGCGGCACCTCAGCGAGCGGTGGAGCGAAGGGTGCCGAAGCTATGCCGGATGTCGCCGAGGCATCGCTGCCTCGCTCTACCGTGCTATCCACTCTGAGCCGGGCCACCTATCACCGCCACGGGAGGCAATCCCTTCAATCTCTCTCCAGAATCGTGCTCGGAACTCCGAGGAGGACCGAAGTATAGGACCGCGCCTTATGCCACGCCGTGGCCTGGCCGATTGCCCGGGTCACATCGCTTCGTCGGCCAGCGAGCCAGCGAGCGGGCCGCACCCCGGCCTCGGCGCTTTCGACCACGGACTCCACGGGTTGTCGTTGCGAAATAGCATGGCGGCACCGAGTTCGTGACTCGCACATCAGACAACGTGGTGCGTTGAAGGAGATCAACGACATGGTTCTCGACAGCGTTTTGATCGGCGAGGACAACGTCATCCCCCGCAGCCGCTACACAAGCGCCGAGTTCGCTTCGCTGGAGTTCGAACGTCTGTGGTCGCGCGTCTGGCAGGCGGCCTGCCGAGAGGAGGAGATCCCTGAGGTAGGCGACTTCTGCGAATACTTGATCGGCGATCAATCGATCTTCGTTGTTCGATCGGGTCCAGAAGACGTCCGAGCCTTCCACAACACGTGCCTGCACCGTGGCACCCGGCTCGCCGACGGAACGGGCCGCTTCCAAGACGGCTGCATCCGGTGTCGCTACCATGCCTGGCGGTACGACCTCGAGGGAAGGCTCGTCGAGGTCGTCGACCAGCACGAGTTCGATCCCGTGCCGTCCGACGCCCGTTTGAGAGCGGTACAGGTCGACCGATGGGGTGGCTTTGTCTGGGTGTGTCTCGATCCCGGTGCCCCGGCGCTGCTCGACTACCTCGATCCATTGCCAAAACTGTTGGCGCGCTACCACCTTCACCGGCTCCGCCTGCGCACCTACCTCTCAACGGTGCTCCCCGCCAACTGGAAGGTCGCCGTCGATGCGTTCAACGAGGGCTACCACGTACAAGGCACCCACCCACAGCTCCTGCCGTGGACCGACGATGTCAGCCTCGACTATGAGCCGTTGGGCATCCACGCCCACTACGGGAGGTTGCCCAACGCCCGTCGCGAACTGCGCCCCAGTCCACGACTGGGACTTGCCAAGGGAGAGTACGACGAGGGCGAGATCCTCGAAAACTTCATCCGCGGCCTGGGTGGCCTCTTTTACAAGGATGAGCGCGCGCTGGTGGACGAGATCCGCGCGACCCCCCTCGATGGCGCCACCATGCTGAGCCGCTACCAGAAAGGGCGGCGCGCTCTCCTGGATGCCCGGGGCGTAGAGGTGGAGGAGTTCGCCGACGATGAGCTGACGAGCGCCAACGACGTCTACTTCTTTCCCAACATGGTCGGACCGATCTATCCGGGAATCGCCATCATCTTTCGGGTCCGGCCCAACGGCACCGATCCGGACAGTTGCATCAAGGACACATGGTTCTTGGATTGGCCACAGGAGGGAACTCCTGCGAAGCGAGCCCAACGCCGTTTCTTCCCTGACTGGACCGAGCGCGACTGGGGTGAGATCACGAACCAGGACTACGCCAACATGGAGCACGTGCAGATGGGGATGAAGTCGCGCGGCGGGCCGGGTCTCCGGCTCAACCGTCGTCAGGAGGCCAACATCCTGCATATGCACCGTGTGATCGACCGCTACCTGACCAGGACGTGATGGGCATTGCAGCCGGCCTCAGCGTGGCCGGAACGGTGTGGGCGTCTCAGAGCGATCGATACAACCCCCCGTCGACGGACACCTGGGCACCGTTCACGTAGCTGGCCGCGTTGCTGGCCAGGAAGACGCAGACTCCGACCAAGTCCTCGGGCCGTCCGAGGCGCTTCATCGGGTTCGTCTCGGCAATCCGAGCTTTCGTTTCGGACGGCCACGCCCGGGTCAGGTCCGTCTCGGACGCGCTCGGTAAGACCAGGTTTGCGCGCACCTTCGGAGCCCACACGCCGGCGAGTCCGATCGTCAACGCGTTCAGGGCGGCCTTGGCCATTGCGTAGGGCAGGTCATTGGGGGAAGGGCGCAATGACCCTACTGAAGAGATATTGATGATGGAACCGCCACCGTCCTCCGCCATCCGTGCTCCGATCCGTGTGCTGAGGCGAAAGGGACCCCTTGCGTTGACGGCGTGGACCTTGTCGTACAGATCTTCACTTATGGCCGTCAAGTCGTCGTACGCAGGCGACATGCCCGCATTGTTCACGAGTACGTCGCAGCGACCGAACTCGGCATACACGGTGTCGACGAGGTCGTCGCAGTCCTGCCACCGACCCACATGACAGCTGATCGGAAACGCACGCCGACCCGTTGACTTCTCAATCTCCTGAGCAGCGCTCTCGCAATTCTCTCGCTTTCGGCTCGCGACCGCGAGGTCCGCCCCCGCCAGTGCCAGGCCCTCGGCCACGGTCCGCCCGATACCCCGGCTCCCGCCGGTCACCAGCGCAACTTTGCCTCCGAGGTCGAAGAGTTCCTCAACTGTCTTCATGGTGTACTCCCGTTCCGAGTCCGGAGGATCCCGACGTCACGGCCTCCCAGAGTAGGGACCCAAGATGGGCTGATCTCGGTCGACCACTGGTCAACCCTGAGAGCCCGCCTCGCGGGGATGGGGTGTCACCTCCCTACCAGAGCCAGTGTCGCCCGAGAGCCGGAGCCGTGTCCGGGAAGTGTCGCAGGGAACCGGAGCCATGTGTCGCCAACGTGCTGGAACTCCACGGGTCGGGTCAGTCAGTGGAGGTGAAGGGACTCGAACCCTCGACCTACGGCTTGCAAAGCCGCCGCTCTTCCATCTGAGCTACACCCCCGGGATTGAGAACCGGGTAACTCCGTCGAGACGCCGCCGGGACGACCATTCTAGGCGGTGACTCCACTGCCTCCCGATCGCACGGATCAATCTCCACGGGTCGGCATCGACGAGAGATGTGTCGGAAGGAACGGCTGGCCTCCGCTAGCTGCGGCCAGCGCGCGCGAACAGCCGTAGGGCTCCGGCCACGGCTGCGGTGGTGAACAAACCCAGAACCAATAGGGACAGGGAAGCCATTGCGGGCACGCTTTGGAGCCCCCAGATGTTGTGGAGCGCTCTGCCGCCGTCGGCTGTGATCCCGTAGCGGAACAGCGCCAGTGCGTGGGTCAGGGGAAGCACGCGGGCAATTGCGGCCAACCAGTGAGGGAGGGCCGTGAGAGGGAAGAGCGAGCCCGCGAAGAAGAACGGCACGATGGCGATCGCTGGCACGACGCCCACATACTCTTCCGGCCGGGGCACCCGCACTGCCACGATCTCCGCCAATGAATACATGAACACGGCGAAGAGAGCAGCGGCGCCCACGAACCACCACGTGCGGCCGGACGTGACATAGTGCGCGCCGCGAAGCGCCGACACGCCGATCAGAACGGCGAGTTGCAGCGCGGTCGTTGCGAGTGCCGCCATCAGGTTCCCGATCACGATGGAAGAGCGTCGGATCGGTGCCACCAGCAACTCCCGCATGGCACCCTGCTGGCGGTCCACGATCACTCCCAGACCGGAGAACATGCAATTGAGCGGGATCAGGAGTCCCGCCGTCGCGAGGGCAACGAAGGTCATGTACGTCGTGCGAGCTGACGGCGCTGCGACCGTGTTCGCCAGTGCTGGTGCTATCACGAGCGCGAAAAGGACCGGGGTGAGCAGTGGCACCACGAGCGATCGTGGCGAGCGAACAGTGAGGGCGAGCCGGCGAGACGTCAGCGCTGGGACGGCGCGCACCTTTGGCGGTGCGGCCGGGGCAGCCAAAGTCGGGGCTGGCGTCTGGATCGTCGTTGTGGTCATGAGAATCTCCTTTTCAATCCGTCCGGATCTCAATGCGGCCGCCGGTCAGGCGCAGGTAGACGTCATCGAGCGTCGGGCGCCTGATCGTCGATGACCGCACAATGCGGTTTTCCGCCGCAAGTGCTTCTGTGACTTCGCGGCTGCTCTTCGACGTGGTCAGCACGGTGACCGTGCTG
>JBPYFR010000337.1:0-10303 GCA_051985685.1 Acidimicrobiales bacterium | reverse complement strand
GAGGTGATCGGCCGGCACCTGAACGTGCCGGTCAAGTCCATCGCCGCCGAAGACGCGGACGAGCACTTCGGCTTCCTCGCTCCTCTCGTCCCGCTCGATAATCCGACCTCCAGCACGCAGACGAGGGAACTCCTGGGCTGGCAGCCGACGCATCCGGGGATCATCGAAGACCTCGAGGAGGGCCACTACTTCACGCAATGACGGGAGGCGAGCCGGTTACACGGTGGTGTGGCCCTTGGCGCGACGTCTTCGACAGTCCGAGGCACCGATCCGCTGCGGTGGCCATGCCGCCGGGCGGAACGACGGTACGGGCAGCTCGATCTCGCCGTGAACCGGACGAAACGTCGAGGCCTACATTGTCTGTGTGTGATCTGTCCGTGGAACCGCCGAGGAGGTCCAAATGCGTAGCACCCGTTCGCCCGCGATCGACCACGGGTAGGGCTCCCATGTCGGATACTTCCATCCGTCCGGACGTTCCCCCCAGTGGCACTGGCTGTGTCGAGTGCTTGGAGGCTGGTGGCTGGTGGCTGCATCTCCGACGATGCGCCGATTGCGGCCACATCGGATGCTGCGACAACTCTCCCGAGCAACATGCGACCGCCCATGCGACGTCGTCGGGTCACGCAGTCATTCGCAGTTTCGAGCCGGGTGAGGACTGGTTCTACGACTACCGCACGAACGAATTCCTCAGCGGTCCCAACCTTGCCCCACCCGAACACCACCCTCTCGATCAACCCGTGCCGGGACCCGAAGGGAAGGTCCCACCCAACTGGCAGAGTCTGCTCAACTGACGCAGTCAGGCTGACGCGAGGCGCAAGAGAGAACGTCTCGCGAGCTCAGGACTCCACCGCCTGGCCCCCTACCGACCGGCGGACGGCGGCATGGAGGCTGTTCGGGGTGAGGACTCCTCGGTACCGGCCGTCGTCCACCACCGGAATCCACCGCACGTCGTGCTGGAGCATCTCCCCGAAGGCGGCACGCAGCGACGTGCCGAGCGGAACCTCGACCTCGAAGGGAACCAGATTCTTCTCCACCGATCCGGTCAAACTCGGCGAGAGGTCGATCCACCCGCGCAGATGGCCCTTATCGTCCACGACCACCGCCCATCGGCTGTCCGCCCCGGCGGCGGTGGCGCGGGCCTCGAACATGCTGAGGTCGGGACTGACCTGCGGAGGATGGAACAGAGAATCGGGCTCTATGGGCATGACCGCCAGCCGTCGCACCCCGCGATCGGTACCCACGAAGTCGGCGACGAACGCCGTCGCAGGCCGCCCGAGCACCTGGCTCGGTGTGTCGTACTGCTCGAGATGGGCGCCCTTGGACAGCACGGCGATTCGGTTGCCAAGGATCGTGGCCTCATCAATGTCGTGTGTGACGAAGACGATCGTCTTCTTCAGCTTCTCCTGGAGCTGGAGGAGCTCCTGCTGAAGCCGCTGGCGGGTGATCGGGTCAACGGCGGCGAAGGGCTCGTCCATCAGGAGGACCGGTGGATCGCCACCGAGCGCGCGGGCGACTCCGACCCTCTGGCGCTCTCCCCCCGAAAGCTCGTGCGGGAACCGCCGCCGGTACTGCTCGGGATCGAGTCCAACCAGGTCCAACAGCTCCGTGACGCGCGCGTCCACCCTCCTCTTGTCCCATCCGAGGAGGCGTGGGACGGTGGCCACGTTGTCCTCCACGCGCCGGTGTGGAAAGAGTCCACCCTGTTGAATGACGTACCCGATACTGCGGCGCAGCCGCACCGGATCGATCTTCAGCACGTCCGTGCCGTCGATGAGGATCCTCCCTCCCGTCGGCTCGATGAGTCGGTTGATCATGCGCAGCGTCGTCGTCTTGCCGCAGCCCGATGGCCCGACCAACACGCAGACTTCGCCGTCGGGCACGGTCAGACTCAGCTCCTTCACGGCGACGGAGTCGGCGCCGTAGCGCTTCGTCACCCCGTCGAGCGTGATCACCAGGACACAGGCTACCGACCCCGTTCGTCGGCATCGCTCCTCTGCGGTGCAGAGACTTTCGGTCCGGTAACGTCGCCACGGTGCTGGTCGGGACCAACCCGTTCTTCCGATGGAGCTACGTCACGAGCAATTGGGGGCAGATTCAGAGTGACCTGGTCCAGCACATCGAACTGAGCGTCCTGGCCGTCGTCATCGGTGCAGCCATTTCGATCCCCCTCGCCGTGCTGGCCTGGCGGTACAGGATCGTCCGCGCTCCTGTCTTCGGCGTGGCCAGCGTCCTCTACATCATTCCGTCGTTGGCCCTGTTCGCCATTCTCGGGCCGATCACCGGTTTCGTCGCTTCCTACACCACGGCGGAGATCGCTCTCGTGGGCTACACGTTGCTCATCCTGATCTGGAACACCGTGGCTGGCCTCGAGGCCGTGCCCGCAGACGCGCGCGAAGCTGCGACCGCGCTCGGATACTCACCCCGCGCCGCCCTGGTGCGGGTGGACCTGCCCCTCGCGTTGCCGTACATCTTCGCCGGCCTGCGCGTCGCCACTGCGACCGTCATTGGACTCGTCACTGTCACCGCGCTGATCGGTCTCGGGGGCCTGGGCCAACAGATCACCTACGGCTTCAACATCGGCTACAACACCCCGATCATCGTCGGCCTGGTGTTCTCGATCGCACTCGCCGCCGTCGCGGACCTGCTCCTCGTCGGTGCAGAGCGACTGGTCGTCCCCTGGGCCCGCACCCGGCAGGGCGCGGCCGGCGTGTGACATGTCCTTCCTCGCGCACGTGTTCGGATGGTTCACCACATCTTCGAATTGGACCGGGGCCCAGGGGATCCCGATCCTGTTCTGGCACCAGCTGATCCTCTCGGTGGCGGTGGTCCTGACGGCCATCGCCCTCGGCGGCGGCCTCGGTGTGGTACTCGGTCACACCGGCCGCGGCGGACTGGTCGCCGTCAACGCCGCCAACGCGTTCCGGGCCGTTCCGACACTGGCTCTCCTGACTCTCCTTGCGATCCAACCTGCCATCTCGCTCAAGTGGAGCGGCTTCTTGGCCGCCTGGATCGCCTTGACGGCGCTCGCCATCCCGCCGATCCTCACGAACACCTATGTCGGGATGCGAGAGGTCGATGTCGATGTGCGCGACGCAGCGAAGGCGATGGGGCTCACCGGGGGCCAGGTGTTGCGCACCATCGAGGCACCCTTGGCCGTGCCCTTCGTGATGGCGGGCGTCCGGACTGCTTCCATTGAGGTCGTCGCCACTTCGACGCTCGCCGCCTACGTCAGCTACACGGACTTGGGCACCTACGTGATCACGGGTCTCAATACCAACGACTCGGTCGTGGCGTTCAGCGGCGCCCTCCTGGTCGCAGCCATGGCTGGGATGATGGCGCTCGTGCTCGGCGTCTTGACCAGGGTGCTTACCCCCCGCCCGCTCCGGCGTCGCCTGGGTTCGCGCTCCCTCGGAGCTAGTGGCGCCCGCCGCGTTCGGTCCCTCACCGGCGCCTGAGGGGCAATTGATCTTCCCGAGCGGAATGGTCCGGATTTCATTTTCCTGACATCCCCGTTACAGTCTCGTCACGTCAAATCGGACGGGACCGCCACCCGACAAACGAAAAGGTGCCTTCATGCGTCTCAAGCGTTCACTCGCCTTTGGAGCTCTGGCCGCCCTGGCCGCCACCCTCGCCGTTCCGGCGGCCTCGGCGACCGCCTCCAGCAGCAAGCCGACGATCGTGATCGGGTCGACCAACTTCGAGGAGCAGGCCATCGTCTCGAACATCTGGGCCGACGTCCTGAAGAAGGCGGGCTATCCGGTGACCGTGGAGGCCGCCCTCGGAACCAGATCGGTCGTTGTGCCGGCGATTGAGAATGGCCAGATCAACCTGGAGCCCGACTATGCCGCGTCCCTTCTCGGCTTCCTCCATGGCGGGAACCCACAGCCGGCGGGCGACACCATCGCGACCGCGATCCCGGCCGACCAGAAGGCCCTCGCCTCGCACGGGGTGACCGTGCTGCCCGCTTCGAAGGCGCTCGACACGAACGTGTTCGCGGTCACGCAGTCCACGGCCAAGAAGGACCACCTGACGACCATCTCGAGTCTGAAGCCCTACGCAGCGAAACTCACCCTCGGCGGGCCGCCGGAGTGCCCCACGTTCGCAGGTTGCGAGCCGGGGTTGAAGAAGGTCTACGGGCTGAATTTCGCCGGCTTCAAGTCCCTCGACGAAGCGGGTCCGCTCAGCGTGGCCGCCCTCAAGAACGGTGAAGTGCAGGTGGTCGAGCTGTTCTCGAGTGACGGAAACGTGATCTCGAACAACTTCGTTTCGCTGACCGACAACAAGCACCTCGAGGGCGCCGACTACATCGTCCCGGTGATCCGCAAGTCCGTGGCCACATCGGGCGTGGCGAGCGTTCTCAACAACATCGATGCGAAGCTGACCACCAGTGCCATCTCGAAGCTGAACCTGAAAGTGACCTCAAACCAGGAGCAGCCGGCGGCGGTGGCCCAGGCCTGGGTGACATCGGTCGGCGGCTGACCGCCCTGACCGTGGGAGGTGCTCCAACCTCGCCGTGACCTCAACCCGGCGACGGAGCCTCACGCGACGCCCAGTTGGAGATCACCCAGGAAGTTGTCGCAGATGTGCGCCGCGATGGCGAGGGAGGCCGTCGCGGCGGGTGACGGAGCATTTCGGATGGCGACGACCCGCCCCTTCCGGTGGACGACGAAGTCATCGGTCAGCTGTCCGTCGAGCTCGACCGACTGCGCCCGAACCCCAGCTGACTTGGCCCCGAGATCCGACGCTCTCAGCTCCGGGATGTACCGCTGGGCCCGGCGCAGGTAGAGCCGCCTGCTGACCGATCCGGCCATTTCGGAGAGGCCGGCCGCCCAGTAGGTCCCGGCCATCCTGCGAAAACCCCGATATCTGAGCAGCTCGACGACCGTCGCCCATTCGACCTGTCGTCGTCGGTAGCCCTCGCGCGCCAACGCCAGCACCGCGTTCGGTCCGACGGAGACAGACCCGTCGATGTGGCGCGTGAAGTGGACGCCCAAGAAAGGGAGCTGCGGCCTCGGCACGGGATAGATGAGCGCCCGCACCAGGTCCCGGCGATCGGTCGCCAACTCGAAGTACTCACCCCGGAACGGCACGATGCGCGGCTCCTCCCGGTCTCCGGCCGAGATCGCGAGCCGATCCCCCTGGAGGCCGGCGCAGATCACCACCCAATCGAAGAGAAGCTCGTCGTCGTCCAGCTGGGCATGGACCAACTGACCTTCTCCACCCGCGGAGATCGAGCGGACGGCAGTCTCCAGGCGAATCGCCCCACCCGCCTCCACCACATCACGGGCCAGGGACTCGGCCACCTGGCCGAAGTCGACGATGGCAGTGCTGGGCGAATGCAGTCCGAGGACGCCGCGCGCGTGTGGCTCGAGCTCGGTCATCTCCTCTCGACGGACGATCCGGGCGTCCGTGACCCGGTTGTCGATCGCTCTGGCGTGGAGGGATCGCAGGCTCACGACCTCCGTATCGTCGAGCGCGACCACGAGCTTGCCGCACTCGTCGTAGGGCAACCCGCGAGCAAGACAGTACGACTTGAGCAAACGCCGACCGGCCTGGCACAACGTCGAGCGCAGGGATCCGGGCGGATAGTACAGACCCGCGTGGACCACGCCGCTGTTCCTGCCGGTCTGATGCCGGGCCAGGGCAGGTTCCTTCTCGACGACGACCAGATCCACCCCGGGATTCCTGACCAAGAGCTCACGTGCGACCGCGAGGCCGACGATCCCACCACCGATCACGCCGATCCGCCCGGACGTCCTCATGCGCGTCGAACTCGGTCGGCCGGGTGCTATCCGGCGATGAACGCGAGGATGTCCTTGTCGAGGGCCTCCTGGTACCCGCCGTAGATCCCGTGCGGCGCTCCGGGATACACCTTCAGCGTCCCTTGTTTGACGAGCTTGATCGACTTCTCCGCGGCTGCGACGATCGGCACGATCTGGTCATCGCTGCCTTGCGCGATCAGCATGGGGACGTCGATTGCCTTCAGGTCCTCCGTCTGATCGGTCTCCGAGAACGCCTTGACGCAGTCATAGGCAGCGGCGAGGTTGACCAGCATGCCCTGGCGCCAGAAGTCGTCCTTTGCCCCCTGCGAGACAGTCGATCCAGCTCGGTTGGCGCCGAAGAACGGCTCCGAGAGGTCCCTCCAGTACTGCGAGCGGTCCTTGAGCACGTTCTCGCGGATCCCGTCGAACACCTCGATCGGGGTGCCCTCGGGGTTGCTTTGGGATTTGACCATGATCGGCGGCACCGCGCCTGCCGTAATGACCTTCACGACCCGCCCTTTTCCGTACGTCGCCGCGTACCTGACGACCTCGCCGCCACCGGTGGAGTGCCCGATGAGGACGACGTCGCGTAAATCGAGTGCGTCGATCAGCTCAGCCAGGTCCTTCGCGTAGGTCTCCATGTCGTTGCCCTGATAGGTCTTGGACGAGCGCCCGTGGCCGCGGCGATCATGGGCAATGGCGCGATAGCCCGCGTCGGCAAACAGTTTGAGCTCGACCTGCCAAGCGTCTGAGCACAACGGCCAGCCGTGGCTCAGCACGATCGGCTGACCGCTGCCCTGCTCGGTGTAGTACAGCTCCGTCCCGTCCGAAGTCGTTCTGTAAGGCATTCTCCTCCCCCTCTCGTTATGCACACCGCAATGTGGCAGGACACCCGATCTTAGGGGTGTGCCGAGGCTCGCTGAAGAGGCTGCTCATCCATTCATACGGACGACTGCGAGGGACCGACAGGCTCGATCGGGTCGATGCCGAAAAGCGGAACCTTTCGGAGCGGTAGGTCGTCGTCCTCGCCGGCGAGCGTTCGAGCGGTGTGGGTCGTGAGGCGCATCAGCCGAAGAGCGATGTAGAAGAGGAGGGCAGCCAGAGGAAGCTCTCCGAAGACGGCGGAAACGATGCTGAGGATCAGGTCAGACGTCGTCGAGTCGGTGACGATGTCGAACCAGGCATCGACGACGAGCATCGTCCCGGTCACGAGGGCGGCGACGATCACCACCTGTCGGCGCCTCCACGCCGCCCAGGCGGTTGCTGCGAGCGCGCAGAATAACGCCACATCGAATCCCACCCAGGCCAACGTCCAGTGATTGGCGAAGTACCGGCGGGGCAAGGTCAGCCCGAGCAACACGATCCAGGGGATCAGACCCAGGCACACGATGACCAAGACGTCGATGATGCGTCTCCGACGCTTACGCGAGGCGTCGGTGTCTCTGACGAGCTCCGCATTGAAGGCCGCGAGTCGATGAGAGAGCGCGGCTCGTTCCTTCGGCGTCATCGTGGCGATCTGCGCATCGCTCAACATGTCCATCCCATCGAAATTCCAGTCCGGGGGCACTGTCGCTCATGGTGATCGAACTGGCTCCACGGTATGTGTGTTCGCCCCAGGTGGCGGTCGCTCAACGCACTCGTGGTCCACGTTCGCTGCCAACCGCCCCGAGCTCCGATCGGCTCTATGATCCTCGGTCTCTGAGCCCAGCACCGGCGCGATGGGGGCTGGACACCACTTTCATACGGCGGGACGCACGATCAGCGGCAGGCTGGCAAAGCGCCTGACCATGAGACTGTTGAGCCGCACGGGCGGGTGGTCGGGGTGCAGCGCGAAGTGTTCCGTTCGTTCCAACAACCGGCCGAGAATCACCTCGGCTTCGAGCCGAGCCAGAGGTGCGCCGACGCAATGGTGGAGGCCACGTCCGAAGGCAAGATGACGTTTTGGAGTGGCTCGATCGAGCACCACCTCATCCGCATCGTCGAACACCGCAGGATCACGATTCGCCGCCCCCCAGAGCAGAAGGACCGTCGAACCTTCGTTCACCGTGAAGCCGAGAAGCTCGCAGGTCTTGGTTGCGTGTCGCATGTGATACCGGAAGGGTGACTCCATCCGCAGCATCTCCTCGATGAACGAGGTCAGCAACCCGGGATCGTCACGAACTTGGTCTTGCAAGTCCACCTTCTCGGCCAGCGTGTGAACGGAGTTCCCCAGGAGACTGGTGGTCGACTCCCCTCCGGCACTGAGCAACGTGTGCACGATCACGAGTGCTTCGCGCCGATCGAGGTCGCCGCCGGCCAGGGCGGCTCCGATGGCACCGAGAATCCCTTCGCTTCCGTTCGATTGGGCTCTCTCGAGCTCAGTGTCGATCCACCCAATCGATCCTGCAGTGCGTTCCATCGCGTCGAGCACGTCCCGAAGCGGCTTCGTCGCGGCGAGCAGCTCTGTCGAGTCGAAGGCTGCGACGAGGAGGCGATCCGGATCCTCGGCCTGGAAGCCGATGAGTTTGCTCACGACCCGAATCGGAATGGCGTTGGCAATGTCACCCATGAACTCGAACATCGGGCGACCGAAGGCAAGCCCGATGTGATGGTCCGTCATTCTCTCGATCTCTGGCCGGAGGGCCGTCATGCGCCGGGCCACGAACTCGGGGAACACCGAGCTCCGATGCATCGTGTGAAGCG
This sequence comes from Acidimicrobiales bacterium, assembly GCA_051985685.1. Taxonomy (GTDB): domain Bacteria; phylum Actinomycetota; class Acidimicrobiia; order Acidimicrobiales; family RAAP-2; genus Bog-473. The sequence continues at coordinate 1,859 of JBPYFR010000337.1, read as the reverse complement.
GCGGATCGGCCGTCGCCAGCGCATCGGAGTCGGCCTCTCCAAAGGGGATCAATTCCGGAGTGCCGGTGTCGCCGCGGTACATGAGGGTCCGAATGTTCGACGAGAAATCGTCGACGCGGCGGGTTGCTTCGGTCACCCCCTCGAACGAGCTGACGACGACGACATCGGTTCCGGGGACGTGCCACACGGGTGCTTCTTCGACCAGGCGTCTGTAGAACGCGTAGGGTTCGTCGATCACGGCCGGATCGAGGAGCAGCGTGGCTGGGATCCCCTCTTCCACAGACTCAGTGTTCATCGCATTCTTCTCAACAAACCTGCGAATACGTCTGCCGGACGCTGGTCAGAGGAACCGGTGAACTATCCGTCCGACGACGTCGGGCGCAGGATCTGATGGCCTCCACTCAAGGGTCCTGGAGCAACCCGAGCACGTTGCCGTCCGGGTCGGTGACCGTGGCAACCAGGCGGCCGCCACCGACGTCGTGCGCGGGTTCGTGCACCGCGGCACCCGCCGCGGTCACCTCGGCCAGCTTTGCTTCGATGTCCGACACGTGCCAATAAGCCACCGGCGACGTCATGCCTTGGGGTCCACCACCGGGCACCAGCCCGATGTGCTGACCGGCGGCGTCGAAGCCGACGTAGTAGGGCGCGTCGGTCTGCGGCTCCATGCCCAGCAGGGCGGCGTAGACGGCTTTGGATGCGTTCAGGTCGGAAACGGGATGGAGCACCGTCTTGATTCCCTCGGTAGAAGCGTCGGTCACGTTCACTCCTCAAGTCGTCGTAGTGGTGATGTCGATAGCAGCCATGCGAAGAGAGACGCTGCATGTCATGGACTAGCCACGGGTCGATGAGGTGTTCAGGGCGACCGCGGCTCGAACGAGAGCCTTCAACGCCTTTTCATCGATCTTCTCTCCCTCGTGGATGTCTATGGCACGCCTGACGTTGCCATCGAGGCTGGAGTTGAACATTCCCGATCGATCCTCGAGCGAGGCCCCCTTGGCGAACGTCATCTTGACGACGCTCTTGTACGTCTCGCCCGTGCAGATCAAGCCGTCGTGATACCAACACGGCGTCCCTCTCCACTTCCACTCCTCGACTACGTCGGGATCGGCTTGCTTGATCAGGGTGCGGACCTTGGAGAGCGTCTTGCCTCGCCAGTCGCCAAGTTCCTTGATTCTCGCATCGATCAGCCGAGAAGGAGACTCGCTCTTCTGCGGGTCGTTCTTCTTCATCGTGTTCTTCACGTCCTTCGGTCGCATTCGTCTTGTGGCGCCACGTTACCCATGGGGGAGCTCGTTCCCTTCGCCACTCGCGTCCACACCCAGCTATCGAGTCACCTCACGACACCCTCACCCTCGGGAGGCTGGTCGAAGCCCTCCGGGGTTCAGCCGGTCTGAGGGTGGCTTGACAGTTCTCGCCTCTCGGTATTGAGGCGTCGTGGCGAGACCCCCAGCCACTGTGCGACGCTTCGCCCGGGACCAGGTCCGGATGACTCGGTTGACGCCGGCATTGATTCGGTATCTCCACCTGCCACCTGAATCGGAGTGGAAGGGGTAAAGAGAAGTCGTGGAAAGAGGCGCGTCCGCAAGCGTGTGGGTCTTCGCTCCCTCTCCCCTCCTGACGATCACCGTCGAGGAGGGCGAAGGCGGGGTGGAGGTTCACCTGCACCCAGGGGGTCAGGGCTATTGGCTCGCCCGCTTGATCCATGCCATGGAGATTCCGGTCGTCATGACCGCGACGTTCGGTGGTGAAGTCGGACGGGTACTCCAGCCGCTTATTGCCGCCGAGGGATTCGACCTGCGCCCGATCCCAACGACGGGCTCGAACGGTGCCTACGTGCACGACCGGCGGTCCGGGACACG
>JBPYFR010000336.1:0-8772 GCA_051985685.1 Acidimicrobiales bacterium | reverse complement strand
GTCTCAGGCGCCAGATCCGCACCCGGAAACAAGACGGAACCACGCTGATCCGGGTCCGCCGCCGGGAACTCTTCGACCAAGCCGCGGGCGGTGTGCTCGGTGGGGACGAGGTCGGGCTCCACCCCGGACCGGCGCAGTGCGCCGGCGGTGGCCGGCCCGACCGCGGCGACCGCCACCCCCGCCAGGGCGCGAGCGTCGCGCAGCCCGGCCATGAAGCGGTCGACCGCATTGACCGACGTGAGGACCACCCACGCGTACCCTCCCACCTCGCCAGCTGCGAGCCGAAGTGCGGACCCGCCGTCGGCAGGGTCGACCTGCTCGGTGAGTGGCAGCGCCACGACGAAGGCGCCGGCGCGCTCGAGCGCGCGGACGAGGTCTTCGGCCCGCGGCCCCGAGCGCGTCACCACCACGGTCCGGCCCGACAGCGGCCTGCTCGGCGACTGCGCCGGCGGTTCCGCCCCCAGAGCGGCGACCGGCCCGACCACGATGATGGCCGGCGAGCCGAGGTCGACGTCGGCCAACCCGGCGAGCGTCGTGCGCGCCACGCGCTGTGCCGCCGTCGTCCCTCGCTCTATCACCGCGACCGGCGTGTCGCGCGGCCTCCCGGCCCCCATCAATTCCTCGGCGATCGCTTCCCTGGTCGACATGCCCATGAGGATCACCAGCGTTCCTCCGACCTTGGCCAAGGCGCCCCAGTCCACGCCGCCCGGAGCAGCGGGATCGCCGACCCGCCCGGTCACCACGGTGACCGTCGAAGCCAGGCCCCGCTGGGTGACCGGGATCCCGGCGGCCGCGGGCACACCGAAGGCTGACGTCACACCGGGGACGACCTCCCAGGCGATTCCCGCCCGGGCGAGCACCTCCACCTCCTCGCCGCCACGGCCGAAGACGTACGGGTCGCCGCCCTTCAGGCGCACCACGACGTCGGACGCGCGACCGTGCTCGACGAGCAGCCGCCCGATCTCCTTCTGGCGCGCCTCTTGCCTCCCCGCCCCACCCGAAGCCGGGTCTGGGTCCTTGCCGACGTCGATCAGTGCCGCAGTCGGAGGCGCCAAGTCGAGCAGGATGCGGGGGACCAGGCGGTCGTAGAGCACGACGTCGGCCCGGGCCAACAGCTGTGCCCCTCGGCGCGTGAGCAGCCCAGGATCACCCGGTCCGGCACCGACCAGGTAGACCGTCACGCGCCGGGCCCGCCCCCCAGGAGCGTGGCGTCGAACCCCTCAACAGCCGCCCCGCCGCCCTCCATCAGCGCGCGTGCGAGCTCGGCCCCCACGGCCTCTGGATGCTCATCCGCCCGCCCCTCCCGCCGCATCCGCACCACCGTGCGCCCGTCCGCGCTGGCGATCAGGCCGTGGAGCCGCAACGCGCCGCCGCCGCGCTCGCCCAGGGACTCGAGGGTCTCGGCCCACGCCCCGACCGGGACGGTGCAGCTGCCCCCGATGGTGGCCAGCACCGCACGTTCGGCCCGGAGCGCCCGGTGGCTCGGGTCGTCGTCGACGGCCGCGAGCAGCCGACGGGTCTCGCCGTCGTCGCGCCGGCATTGGACCGCGATCGCGCCCTGACCGGCCTGGGGCAGCACGTCCACCGGGTCGAGAACGTCGGAGAGACGGTCGGTCCAGCCGAGCCGCTCCATCGCCGCGACCGCGACCACGACGGCCGACACGCTCCCGTCCTCGCCCATCGCCACGCGACGGGCCATGTTGCCCCGCACGTCGGTGAAGACGAGGTCGGGCCGCAGGGAGGCCAGCTGGGCGCGGCGGCGGGCCGACCCCGTCGCGATCAAGCCGCCCGCCGGCAGGTCGGCCAGCGCGCACCCGACCAATCCGTCACGGGGATCTGCGCGCGCCGGAACTGCAGTGAGCACCAGGTGCGGCGCCATGACCGACGTCATGTCCTTGGCCGAGTGCACGGCGGCGTCGGCTCGACCGCCGGACACCGAGGCCTCCACCTCGGTCACGAACACGCCCTGCCCACCGATCTCGTCCAAGGTCGCAGACGAGTTCTCGTCACCCCGGGTACGCACAACCACGGTGGCCACCTCGAGCCCGGGGTGGGCAGCGCGCAGCGCCTCCGCCACGAGCTCGGTCTGGCGCAAGGCCAACGGCGAACCGCGGGTGGCCAGCCGGAGCGTTCCCATTGCCGTGACTATCCCATGGCCGGGCCTAGAGCCGTGACGAGCCCATGGCCGGGCTCGCTCGAAGAACGCCCTACAGGTCGAAGAGGATGCGCAGCGCCTCGACCAGGCGCTCGCCACGTGGCGTGCCGGCCGTCTCCTTCAGCAGCATGGTGGGCTCGTGGAGCATTTTCGACAGCGCGGCCTTCGTCGACGCGTCCACCTGTTCCCACTCGGTCTCGTCCAGGTCGGCCAACTGCGCCCGGTGGCGCTCCAGCTCGGCGACGCGCAGGGATTCCAGCCGGGCCCGCAGCGCGGAGATGACCGGCGCGGCGCCGCGCTGTCGGCTCGCCGTGCGGTAGCGATCGACTTCCTCGGCGACGATGGCCCGCGCCGCCACGGACTCCTCCTCGCGATCACCCAGGGCGCGAGCCACGGACTCGCTCAGCGTGTCCATGTCGAGTAGCCGGACGCCCTCGAGGGCGGCGACCGCCGGGTCCACGTTGCGGGGCACCCCGAGGTCGATGATCAACATCTCTCTACTCACTCCGCGGAAGTGCCCCCCCTGCAACACGTGAGACTCGGCCGCCACGGCGGCGAGCACGACATCGGCGTCGGCGAGCTCCGCGTCGACATGGTCGAGCGACACGGCCCGCACGTCCAGCGCACCGGAGGCGTCGCGCGCGAGGTCCTTCGCCCGCTTGAGTGAACGGTTCACGACCACCACGCGTTCCGGGGCGTCGGCCGCCTCGATGTCGGCGAGCGCTCGGCAGACGCCCACACCCATTTCGCCCGCCCCGACCACGACGACCCGCCGCCCCCTGAGCCCCGTGCCGTCTTCGCCCCGCGCGACGGTGACCGCGGCATAGGCGAACGAGGTCGTGCCCTTGCCGATCCCGGTTTCGGTGCGTACCCGCTTGCCGGTTTGCAATGCATGCCGAAAGAGCGCGGAGAGGACAGGTCCGCAGGTCCCCTCCCCCTGGGCCCGCTCGAAGGCACGCCGCACCTGCCCGACGACCTCGCTCTCGCCGGTCACCGCGGACTCGAGTCCCGATGCGACCGAGAAGAGATGCGCGGTGACGTCGTCGTCGAAGCGGATGACGGCGTGCTCCATGAGCACGTCGGTGGACAGACCCGAGTGATCGGAGAGGACCTCGTAGATCTCGGCCACCGCGTCGTGGAAGCGGTCGACCACGGCGTAGACCTCCGTGCGCAGGCAGGTCGAGAGGACCACCGTCTCCTGCAGGTTGCGGCGGTGGCTCAGGGTGCTGAGCAGCTTGTGCAGGTCGGCGTCGGCGACCGCGGTCGCCTCGAGCACCGGCAACGGGGCCTGATTGTGCTCAAGCCCTATGACGACGACAGACACTGATCCCTCCTGGGTCGAGTCTCAATTCTGCCGGGCTGGCGGCTCGGCGTGCCAGTCACGGTCGGCCGGCCCGCGTGGGCGGGAGCGGTGTCAGCCCAGCTCAGAGCCCGGCGACATCCCGACCGAGCGGATGAGCGGCAAGGGGCCTCCCTCGCCGGCGGCGGCCTCCCGCCCCAGGTCTTCCTGGCGCGCCCGGTAGAAGCCGAGCACCTGCAACTCAATGGACAGGTCCACGTATCGAAGGTGGACGGCGGGGGGCACGTTCAGCACTCGGGGCGCGAAGTTCAGCAAGGACGTCACCCCCGCCCGCACGAGCAGCTCGGCGACCTGCTGGGCCGCCCACCCCGGCGTCGTGATGACCCCGATGTCGGGACGCTCCCGAGGACGCAGGGTCGCGAGCTCGTCCATGTGGCGCACGGTGATGCCCCGGATCTCGTCGCCCACGACCGCAGGGTCCACGTCGAACAGGGCGGTGACCTGGCAGCCCCGCGACGCGAACCCCGCCGAGTTCGTGAGGGCGCGGCCGAGGTTCCCGATGCCGACGATGGCCACGGACCAGTTCTCGTCCACACCGAGGGCACGGTCGATCTGCGCGATGAGGAACTCGGGGTCGTAACCGGAACCGCGCGTGCCGAACGAGCCCAACAGCGAGAGGTCCTTGCGCACCTTTGCCGCGTTGACCCTCGCCAACGACGCCAACTGTTCCGACGACACGGTGGACGCGCCGGTGCGCACTAATTCGGCGAGGATGCGCTGGTACACCGGCAGCCGCAGCACGGTTGCCTCTGGGATCCGCTTGGGTGACGACGGAGATGGGGGCTCGACGCTCACGCAGTGGGATGGTACCGACGAGGGCATCGTTCGCACCAACCGTACGTAGAAGCGCAGCGTCGGGCGGCGTCACCACGCCAGGACGACCAGCTCCCCCGCGGCGACGTTCAGCCAATGGGCCGCCGAAGCCTCGCCGCACACAACCGCCAAGTGTCCGTTCGAGTCGACGAGGAGACCGAATTCGCCCTGCTTCAAGTCCCCGAACGCGTCCACGAATCGAAGCTGCATGCCGTCGGGGACCAACGAGGGTGGGAGCGCGTCGGCAGCCGCGCCGGCGGGCGCGGTACGCACGATCAGCTCGATGCTCCCAGTCGTGGGAATCCCCGCCAGGCGCGCGTCGAGCAGGGTGGCCGCCAGCTGGAGATTGCCGAAGTGGTCGACCCACGTCACCTCGGCCCGCAGCGAGCAACGCCCGTCCCGCAGCCGGCCCTGCTCGACCACGACACCCGCCAGGCGGGCCAGTGAGGAGGACCCGACCGCCTCCCCCAGCTGCTCGAGCGGCACGCCCGAGCACAACGCGGCGGCGGCGGGTGCGAAGAGATCTCGCCCGTCGAAGGTGTCGCCTCGGTCCGGCGGCGACGGGTCGCGGCGCAGCTCGACCACCGTGCTGATCGGCGCTTCGCCGGCGAGCTCCGCCGCCGCGACCAGGAGGCCGTTGTCGGGCCCGACGAAGAACAGCGGCCGACCGCCGGGCCGCGCCACCTCAATCCCGATGCCCCTGCGCGTGGTGCCCACTCCTGGGTCCACGACGGCGAGCACGACCCCGCTGCCGAGATGCGGCACCGCCCGCACCAGGGTGTGACTGCCGGCGCGCACATCGAACGGTGGGATGTGGTGGGTGAGGTCGATCACCGTCGTGCCGGGTGCGCGCGCCGCAATCACGGCATGGACCACGCCGGCGAACTCGTCCTCGGTCCCGAAGTCAGAGACGAAGAAGACGGTCGGCACGGGGGTGCTGGGCATGGTGCGCTCAGCGCTGCAGGGAGCGCGCCCGTTCCGTGGCGGCCGCCACCGCCTCCATGAAGGCCGACCGCACGGCTCGTGCCTCTAGCACCCGTATCCCGGCTGCCGTCGTGCCCGCGGGCGAGGTCACCATCGCCCGCAGCGCCTCGGGCTCCTGACCAGTCTCGGCCAGCAGCCGGGCGGAGCCCAGCATCGTCTCGACGACGAGCGTCCGGCTCACCTCCCGCGTCAGGCCCATCTGCACTCCGGCCTCCATCAGGGCCTCGGTCACCAGGAAGAAGTAGGCCGGGCCGGAGCCCGACAGACCTGTCACCGGGTCGAGCAAGCGCTCGGGCAGGCGCACGACGCTGCCCACCGCTGACAAGACCTCCTCCGCCCAGGCGAGGTCGTGGGACGTGGCGAACGAACCCCCGGCGATCGCGGTGACGCCGGCTCCCACGAGGGCGGGGGTGTTCGGCATGGCGCGGACGACCACGGGCTCGCCGCCGAGCGCGGCCTCCAGACGCTGGCAGGGAAGACCGGCCACGATCGAGAGCACGCGGGTCACACCGGCCGTCGCCAGCCTCCGGCAGGCCGCCTCCGCCACGTCAGGCTTCACCGCCAGCACCGCCCCGGTGAGTCGCTCACCCGCGTCGGTGAGCAGTCCGGCCTCGGGTACAGCGACGATGCGCACGCCGGGGAACTCCGCTTCGAGCTCGGCGCGCCGCCCCTCCAGCGGCTCGATCACGGCCAGATCGGCGGCGCCCGCCCAGCCCGACTGGAGCAGGCCGCCGAGCAGAGCGGCGCCCATCTTGCCGCCCCCGACAATGAGCAGGCTGGCCGTCATGGCATGCGAGGGTACCCCGGCCTCTCCGGTCCCCCCGACCTACCTGCGCCTTCTGGTGAGACTCCCGCCCGCGCGCGGGCGGCACGTGCCCACGCCCGGTCGCGGGGCCTAGCGCCGGGGTCGGCGTCGATAAGTCGAGGGGTGGGTCATGGTCATGGCCGTCGGAAAGTGGTCGTCGGTGTAGACGACCGACGCGCCGGCGATGCGGTCGAGCTCCTCGTCGTCGATCAGCCGGGCCGGCACCCGGCCCACCAGGTACACGGCGTCCTCGGGACCGAGCGCGAACCACATGCCGAGCAGGTTGGCGTTGGACCGCATCAAGTACGCGTAGACCTCGGCCTTGTTCTCCTCGGGCGCTGGCATGAACTGGGCCTCGTGCCAGAGCGTCCGCTGCTTGAGCATGAACCACACGGTGATGAAGTCCTTCTCGTCCCCCTTGAAGCGGAGGTACCACCGGTGCGACGCCGTGCGGTCGGTCACCTCCTGGCGTTCGGCGGCCACCAGCGGACCGTCCGAGGCCAGCTCGCGCTCGGCCCAGGCGTCGATGCAGGCGACGGCCGCGGCCATCTCCTCCTCCTCGGGGAGGTCGACGAGCGGCATCAGAAGACGAGCGGCATCAGGAAACGAACAGAGACCGGCCCGGCGCGGTCCGGCCGCTCAGCTGCACTCCACCAGCCGGCTCGATGCCAGCTCGTCGTGCAGCTCCACCAACGCCCGCGCCGCAGCCCGCCAGGTGTAGAGGCGAGCCCGCAGCACCGAGGCGGTGGACAGGCGCTCGGCCGCCAGCGGCGCGTCGAAGATCCGCCTTACCGCGGCGGCATAGGCCCGCGGGTCGGGCTCGTCGACCAGGAACCCGGTGTACCCGTGGTCGACCAACGTGGTCAGTCCGCCCACGGCCGAGGCGACCACGGGGGTGCCGCACGCGGCTGCCTCCAGCGCGACCAGGCCGAAGGACTCGGACCGGCTCGGCACGAGACACACGTCGGCGGCCCGGTAGTACGAGGACAGCAGCTCGTGGGGTTGGGGCTCGACGAAGTGGACGCTGTCGTGCAGGCCGCGGGCGTCCGCCGCATCGTGCAAACCCTGCAGTGCCTTCTCGCCATGGGGACCGCTGGGCCCGCCCACGATCACGAGGCGGTAGCGCTCGTCGCCGGCGTCCTGGAGCTCGGCCAACGTCTCGACGGCCACATCCGCGCGCTTCAGCGGCTGGATCCGCCCCACGAAGAGCAGGAGCCGGCCGTCCTCGGGCAGCCCGAGGGCGCGGCGGGCCTGGGGGCGGTGCCCCGGACCGAAGAACGCGTGGTCGACACCGGGCGGCACGATGCGGATGCGTCCAGGGTCGCCGCCATAGAGCGAGGCGATCTGGTCCGCCTCGGCGGTGCACGACGCCAACACCGCGTCCGAGCACTCGATGATGGACGCCTCGGCCTCGGCGCGGCGGTGCGGCATGTCGGCCATGACCTCTTCGGGCACCGACTCGGCCTTGACCCGGTCGAGCGTGTGGAACGTGCACACGAGCGGCAGCTCGAGCTCGTGCTTGATCACGTGTCCCGAGAGTCCCGACAGCCAGTAGTTGGCGTGCACCGACGTGTAGGGCGGCCCACCGCCCGAATCCTCCTCCGGCCCGGATGCGGCGGCCATCGTCTCGAGCACCCGGCCGGTGAATTCGTCGACGACCGCCGGCAGCTCTTCCTTGGGCAGCACCTCGAGGGGCCCGGCCGGCACGTGGTGGACGCGCAGCCCGGGCTCGACGTCAATGGCGGCCGGGAGGTCGGGTGCCCAGGCACGGGTGAACACGTCGCACGCGACCCCCGTGCGGGCGAGCGCGGCCGCGAGCTCCCGCACGTAGACGTTCATCCCGCCGCCGTCCCCCGTCCCGGGCTGGGCCAGCGGAGACGTGTGCAGCGACAAGACGGCGAGCCGGCGCATGGCGCTCAGAGCCTACCTGGGGCCGGCAATTCCGTTCCGGGACAGGCTGCGAGTCCGTCCTCGGTGCGACGGGTGCAAAGGAGCAATGGGAGCAACGGGCGCGATGTAGGCAAATGAGCGCGATCAGTGCGGCTCACGCGGTGGCGACGCGTCCCGGTGTCACCGAGGGGTCCGCCCGGAGAGGAACCTGGTCCCCGTCGGTCTCGCCGCCGGGTCCCGGCCTCCCGCCATGGTCGTCTTCGTACTCGCGCCGGAAGGAGAGGTAGATGCGCACCAGCGCCTGCTTGTGCTCCTCGCTGATGCACTGGTCGGCAAGGATGGCGCGCGTGAGATCGGGTGCGCCGGAGGGCGCCTCGAGGATGCCCGCCTGCACGTAGAGCGTTTCTGCCGAGATGCGGAGGGCCTTGGCGATCTGCTGGAGGATCTCCGCCGAAGGGTGGCGGAGGCCGCGCTCTATCTGGCTCAAGTACGGGTTGGAGATCCCGGCCAGTTCCGAGAGCCTCCGCAATGAGAGCCGGGCCGACCCGCGCTGCTCACGGATGAAGGACCCGAGGTCGCGCCAGCGATCTTTGGAGTCCGTGCTCACTCTTGCAAGCGTACCGCTCGACGCCCCATCGGACGGAACGCGAGCCTGCGTCCCTTGTGTCCTGTCCGTCCGGAGCAAGGCGCTTCATCGCATGTCGCGCGGCTGTGTCCTTCGGTGTGCCGCCACGTCGTTCGGGTATGGTCCAACAGACAGCCCCC
>JBPYFR010000335.1:0-2045 GCA_051985685.1 Acidimicrobiales bacterium | reverse complement strand
TGAGGCGCTCTGACCTCAGACGAGGTCGACGAGCGCCCCTTCCATCCGCTCATCTCTCAAGTGCCGGTGCCCCCACTCGATCCTGCTCTGGCACCGGCCTTCGACCGCCGGCTTCCAGCCGCCGAGTGCCGGGCTGAATTGCTGGCCCTCTGTGCCAGTCCCCAGTTGCTTGACGCCGCGGAGGGAGCAGTCGGTTCGCATCGGTGAACGCCCCGATGCTCATTGTACGGCGGGAGGGCCTACCCGATGGGGCCAAGGCAGCGACGCCTCGCGCCCGCCCGACGGTGCGCGGCGTGCCAGTCTCATCCTGATCGGCGCGGGATTGGCCCTCATCGGGGTCCTTGTCGTAATCGGAGCCTTCACGCTCATCCGGACGGAGCGAGCCGCTCGCTCCGCAGCGCAGGGCAAACGCGCCCTCTTGCAGGCCGAGAAGGATTTGGGCGCTCATCAGGTTGCCGCCACCCGGCGGGATCTCGAACTGGCATCATCGGCATTTGCACGGGTGCGCGGCGAGATCCGCTCTCTGGGACCCGTTCGAGCAATGGCGCAGTACATCCCTCTCGTCCGGGTGCAGTTGCAGGCTGCCGAAGCCTATGCCGACGCCGGCGACCTGTTGACGACCGGGGCGCGCAACGTCACTGACGCCGCGGCCGAGGTCCTGAACCCACCCGACCAGCACCTGCCGCTGTCGGAAGCAGTCGACGCCCTGCGGCGAATACAGGTGACATTGGACCAGGGCGTCAGGGCCATGAACGCGGCCAACGCCCGCGTCGCGACATTGAACGGAAAACGCCTCATCGGCCCGCTCGATTCGGCCAGACGGCAGCTTGCCAAGGAGCTGCCCACGGCCCAAAGGCGTGCCCAAGCAGCCGACGAGGGGCTGGCAGCCCTCATCGACTTCGCGGGGGGAAACGGACCTCGACGTTACCTGGTCCTCTCTCAGAACCCCGACGAGCCCCGGCCTACCGGCGGCTTTATCGGCACGTACGGGGTGATCTCCGCCGCGTCCGGCCATGTCTCGCTCGAGCGGTACGCATCGATCGAGAGCTGGTATCCCGCCCATCCCGACACGGCCATCCCGGCGGACCAGGCCCCGAGCCCGTTCAGGCTCGCGGACGTGCACCAAACGTTTGCCAACGTCAACGCCACAGCAGACTGGCCGACGGCGGCCCGCCTGGCCATGACCATGTGGCAGCGTGGGGGGGAGGTACCGGTAGACGGGGTGATAGCGGTGACCCCCGAGTTTCTTGGCCGGATCCTCGGAGTGCTGGGACCAGTCGTGCTCCCCGACTATGGCGAGACGATCACCTCCTCGAACGTGGTCGAGCGCGTCGAATACCACACCCACGTCGAAGCCGCCGCGCCGGGCACGGACCGCAAGAGATTCATCGTGGACCTCGCTTCGGCGGTGATGCAGAAAGCGCTGGACGCGCCAGCGGCAGCCTGGGATCCTCTGGGGCGCGCCGTGAGCGCCGCCTTCGACGACCGCGAAGCGATGGGGTGGTCGAATGACGATCCCGTTAGCACCGCACTGGCCGACCGGAGGTGGGACGGGACGCTCCCGGCTACACGAGGAGACTTCTTTTACGATAGCGAGTTCGCCTACGCTACGAAGAACGGCCGTGGCTTGCACCGATTGTTCGACCATGCGGTCACCCTGGAGCCGGACGGCTCGGCCCGGGTGACCACGACCGTGAATATCACGGACACGGAGTCACCCGGCGCCATCAACAGCGACTCCCTCAGTTACCTGACCTTCTACGGGCCCACGGGTGCCAGGTTCGTTAACTCGTCGTTGCCCCCCGACGCGTGGGAACCACCCCTGTCGGATCACCCGGCTGCTGGGTGGGACCTGCCTGCTCTCCCGCTCGAGACAACGTTCGTGACCTTCACCTGGTCCGTACCGCATCTCCTCGTACGAGAGAGCGATGGCACATGGCGATTCCAGCTCTGGTGGATGCACGTGCCGGACCACGACAGCGACACGTTGCAGCTGCGCGTGTACATCCCCCCAGGCTGGCGCTGGCAGGGCACCCCACCCCCGG
>JBPYFR010000334.1:0-3922 GCA_051985685.1 Acidimicrobiales bacterium | reverse complement strand
CGCCGGGGACGGCGTAGGCGACCTTGTTCCCCAGGGGGCAGATGAGGCCGGGCGCGGTGCCGGCTACCTGGGTGATAGCGGTGGCACCGCGGGGGACGTCGGCCTGGCGCAGGTTGTTGGCCGACATGGCGCGGCCCCGGGCCCCGAAGAAGGCCACGATGCGCTCCGCGATCTCTGGGTCGCGGACGAGCTCGACTCCCATGACCTCAGCGAGGGCCTCCCGGGTGATGTCGTCCTGGGTTGGGCCGAGCCCGCCGCACACGATCACGCCGTCGCTGCGCGCGAGCGCGGTGCGCAGCGCGAGCGTGATGCGATCGTGGTTGTCGCCCACGGCCTGGTGGAAGTGGGAGGCGACGCCGTTGGCGGCCAGGCGATCGCCCAGCCAGGCCGAGTTGGTGTCGGCGATCTGGCCAAGCAGCAGCTCGGTGCCTACCGCCACGATCTCGATCCTCACCGCGGTGACCTCACGATCCGGCTGGGCGGTGGAGGGCACGGCGGCCGTCGAACACGTACTCGACACCGGTGTACAGCGTGAGCGCGCAGGCGACCCAGATCACCACCACCTGCAGGGCGTGCTGGTGGGCGAGCGGAGGGATGATGCAGGCACCGACGGCCAGGTCCTGCACGAAGGTCTTGAGCTTGGCCGACTGACGCGCCGGAATGGAGACGCCGCGCCGCCCCACCCACGATCGGTAGAGCTGCATGCCCACCTCGCGGAGCATGATGAGGACGACCGGGGCCCAGGGCAGGTGGCCCTGAGCCGCCAGCGTGACGAGCGCGCCGAGGACGACGGCTTTGTCGGCCAGTGGATCGAGGAACGCGCCCGAGCGGGTGGTGCCGTGGCGGCGGGCGATGTACCCATCGAGCCCGTCGCTGGCGGCGAGGACGAAGCCCACGACCACGTTGATCCACGACGCGCCCCACACGACGAGCATGACGACGTAGACCGGCGCGGCAAGGAGGCGGGCGACGGTGACGGCGTTGGCCGGGGTGACGAGCGCGCTCGGTCCAAAGGTGAAGCCGGGGTGGCCCGGGTGCTCGTGGGTGGCGTCGCTCATGGCGCCGGCGCCCCCACCGGCACGAGCTGTCCTTCCCGGGCTGCGATGGCGCGCAGGTCCGGCCCCTGGGCGCCGGTGATGCGCACGTCGACGAGGTCGCCCGCCCGGGGGCCGGTCGGGAGTCGGACGATGCCGTCTATCTCGGGCGCCTCTTGCACGGTCCGGCCCCGGCCCGGTGCGTCGACGAGCACACGGCGCACGGTCCCGACCAGGCGGTCGCGCTTGGCGGCGGTGATGGAGTCTTGGAGCTCGGCACACTCGCGCAGCCGCTCGAGCGCAAGCTCGGACGGCACTTGGTCGGGCAGGCCGGCGGCGTGCGTGCCGTCCTCTCTCGAGAAGGTGAAGAAGCCGGCCCAGTCGAGTTGCGCGTCGGTGAGAAATTGAAGCAGGAGATCGTGGTCGCGCTCGGTCTCGCCGGGGTAGCCGAGGATGAAGGAGGAGCGGAACGTCGCCTCGGGGTCGGCGGCCCTGATGTCAGCGATGCGCCGCAGAAACCGCTCGCCATCGCCCCAGCGGCGCATGCGGGCCAGCAGCGGGCGCGACACGTGCTGCAAGGACAGGTCGAAGTAGGGCACGCCCGTGGCGAGCACCGCATCGACGAGCTCGTCGGTCAGCCCGGACGGGTACAGGTACAAGAGCCGCGTGCGTTCGACCTTGGCGGCGACGGCGCGGGTGAGGGCGGCAATGGGAGAACGGCCGTTGGCCAGGCGCCGGCCTGGTGTCGAGCGGTCGCGGCCGTAGGAGGCGAGGTCCTGTGCCACGAGCACGACCTCGCGCAGCGGTGGTGTGGGGTCGGGGTTGCGGTCGTGTTCGCGGGCCGACAGGCCGGGCGACAGGAGGGCGTCGACTTCGGCCAGCACGTCGTCGTGCGGTCGCGAGCGCTGCTTGCCGCGGAAGGAGGGGATGGCGCAGAAGCCGCAGATGCGGTCGCAGCCCTCGGCCACCTTCACGTACGCCCAGGGCGCACGGGCGGCCGGCCGCGGGAGCTCGAGGAGGTCGAAGCCCGCAGCGGGAGCCCCATGGACGTTTCGGCGCGCCGTGTGCGAGCCGGGACGCGCGGCGTATGTCTCTCGAAACTGTAAACGGGAATGCTTAGAGTCGTGGAAGAGGTGGGTCGGTTCACCGAACGGTCCGGATCCGGTCGAGCGAGTGGTGATCGAGACTGGAACGGCAGCGTTGACCGCCGTCGCCAGCGGGCCGGCCGGCGGTTGGCCGTCTCCGACCAAGTGCTGTCCGAATCCCGCGACGAGGTCGACCTCGGGCAGCGCCTCGCGCAACTCCTCGCCGTACCGCTCCGCCATGCAGCCGGTCACGACGAGACGGGCCCCTTCGGCGCGCCGGTCGGCCAGCTCGAGCACGGTCTCGATCGACTCCTGGCGCGCCGCCTCAATGAAGGCGCAGGTGTTCACGACGACGAGGTCTGCGCCGGCCGGTTCCGGGGCGCGGTCATACCCGCGCGCGGCCAGGTGGCCTTCGAGCTTGTCGGAGTCCACCTGATTCTTCGGACACCCCAGGGTCTGCAGCCAGTACCGACCCACGCCTTCGCACACTCCTCGCACCAGGCCGGTACCGCCCGGGTGGCGGCACGGCAGGCCCGCCGGGGCGGACCGTCTGCTTCGGGACGGTCCGGCACGTCGTGTCCGACCCCCGAGCGGAGAGGGAGGGATTTGAACCCTCGGACCCCTGTTCAGGGTCAACTCATTAGCAGTGAGTCCGATTCGGCCGCTCTCGCACCTCTCCCAGGGCTTTCGCGTGCGCCGTCCGGAACTCTGTCCATAATCCGCGCGCCAAATCCTGTGACGGACAAGCCTACGTGAACCCCGGCCCGCCGTTGGGCCGTCTGGGACCCGGCGAATGCCCTGGTCGGGATAGTCCGCCAAGGTGGCCGATAGGCACGGACCCCCTGGACGTTCACGAACTCAGATGTCGGTCGGCATAGTTAGTTACAAATCGAGCCCGGGAACTTCCATTTCGAAGCCGACTTCCGGGTGCTGCGATCGCAAATGCTCCACGGCAAGCGCGGGCTCGCCGTTCCGGCGCGAGGATCAGCGCACTCGAGGGGGCACGCCGAACTCCGCCCGCACGTCAGCGAGCGCACGGTCGGCCATGCCGAGGTGGTCGGCGGCTGTGAAGTCGCCGGTGCACTCGGAGCCCCGAGTCAACGCGTCCGCGAGCGTCTCGGTCGCGCCTGGTCTCGCGAGGGTGCCCTCCTTAGAGACGAGGCCCGTGCCCCCGAGATAGCCGGCCTCGTGCACGCCGAGATTGCCGAGGAACTGGAGCCAATGCGCGTCGGTGTCGGTCATGGCGAGCTGCATTCCGCCGAGCGCGATCTCGTCGACGCCTACGGGCTCGTACCCGCCGATCACGTGGCACATGTCGTGCGACACGAACGTCAAGGGAAGGTGCGGATCGTCTCCGGGCAGGGTCAGCCCATTGCGCCGATAGAACTCCACGTATTCGTAACCCAGCGTGCCCTCCGGCAGGTCGTGCAAAGCGCGCAGCCGCGCTGCAAGCTCGTGATCGGGCGCCGAGAAGTCGCCGAGCGGGTATTTCCCGCGCAACGACCGTTCGGCCAGCTCCTCCGCCTCCCCGGCGAGGAAGCGAGCGTAGTCCGCGCGCGCGACGTCAGCGCTCTCCCGTACGAGATCGCGCGCCATCTGTAATCCTGGCCCCGATTCCCCGAGGCCCGCCGCGTACTTCTCGATCCGGGCCACTTGCGCTTCTGATAGCGGGTGCCGGCACAGCTCCAACAGCACCATCAGCTCTCGCAGTCGTCGGCGCGCCGACGGGTCCGTCACAGCCGCCGCAGTGTCGTCGACACTCACGGGCTTGATCGCCACTACGTCTAGATCAGAACGTCCCCA
>JBPYFR010000333.1:0-12596 GCA_051985685.1 Acidimicrobiales bacterium | reverse complement strand
CTCTCCCCACCGGCGCTGATCCCGATGCGCACCTTCACGACCCGTCTCCCGGTGCGCTTCGAAGCGCGTCGACGGCCCGTGCCACCCCAGCGTCGTCGATGCCGCGGTGGGTCACGAAGCGGACCGTGTGCGGAGCGATGGCGTGCGCCAGGACGCCCTGTTCCTCCAAGTGGGCGAGGAGCTTGTCGGGCGCCCCGTGGGCGAACGCGACGATATTGGTCCGCACCGAGGCCGGTTCGAGCCCACAGTCGGGCCAGCGTGCCGCGACGGCATCGGCCAGGCGAGCCGCACGAGCATGGTCCTCGGGCAGACGCGCCACCATCTCGTTCAGTGCGATGAGCCCGGGCGCAGCAAGGACACCCACCTGGCGCATGCCACCGCCGAGACGCTTGCGCTCCAGGCGGGCCTCTGCCATGACTTCCTCGGATCCCGCGAGGAGGGATCCCACCGGTGCACACAGGCCCTTCGACAGGCAACACATCACGGTCGTTGCCGAGGCCGCCCAGCGCGCCGCCGGGACGCCCGTCGCGACCTCCGCGTTGAAGAGGCGCGCGCCGTCCAGATGGATGGGCACGGGACCGGCCGCCTCCACCAGCGCGGCGAGAGCGTCGATGGTCCAGGGCGCTCCCGACGCCGCCATGTGTGTGTTCTCGATGCTCACCAGCGACACCGCAGGTTGATGGTGGTCGGCCGCCCGGCGTGCCCACAGCACGTCCTCTCCCCGCACGACCCCGCCGGAGTCGTCCACCTCGACGAACTGAATACCGGCGTTCTTGGCCGCGGCGCCGTACTCGTAGGCCACGACGTGCTGGCGCCGCCCCGCCACCACGGCCGTCCCGGGAGGGCACAAAACCCGGTATGCGACCTGGTTGGCCATGACACCGGACGCGACGAACAGCGCGGCCGCCTTACCCAAACGAGCGGCGAAGGCTTCCTCGAGCGCACGGACGGTCGGGTCCTCGCCGTAGTCGTCGTCGCCGACCTCGGCGTCTGCCATGGCGCGTCGCATGGCGGGCGTCGGCTGAGTGACGGTGTCGCTACGCAGGTCGACCACGTCGGCCACGGCGCTCAGGTTAACGGCGCGCCGGCGTGAACGGCGGGCCTGGCCGGCTGAATAGCATCCCGGCCGTGACGAGTCCCTCTCCATCTCCTTCGGGCACGCCCCCCGTCAGCCCCGACGGCTCCACCCTCGTTCCGGGCGCCAGCCCGAGCATCCACGAGCTCCTCGGCGTCGAGTTCATAGAAGCCGGTCCGGAGCGGGTGGTGCTGCGACTCCCCGTCGACTGGAAGGTTCACCAGCCGTTCGGCATCCTCCATGGCGGGGTCTCCGCCCTCCTGGCAGAGTCCGCCGCGAGCGCCGGCGCGCACCTGGCGGCCGGACCGGGGCGCAGCGTGGTGGGCATTGAGCTCAACGCCAGCCACCTGCGCCCGCTGCGTGACGGCCACCTCACCGCGACTGCCACGCCCGCCCGTGTCGGGCGCAGCGTGCAGGTCTGGCACATCTCGTTGACCGACGACGAAGGTCGGGCCATCTGCGAGGCGCGCTGCTCGCTGGCAGTGATCGACGACCCGCTCGCCACCCCCCCGGTTGCAGCGCCCGAAGCGACCACGGGGTCGAATCCGGAATAGGCAACGGGGTCCTACCGGCGTACTATGTCGGTGTGACGCCGGTAGGAAACGAAGCGCGCCATGTCTCCCTGGGGCTGATCATTCCCACCTCTACGCAGGGAGAACTCATCAGTGAAGGTGGTAGTACCCTAGGTACTACTGGCTCTGCAGGAGAGCTGGCTGCACTGTGCCGGGGGGCCGAGGACGCCGGCGCCGACTCGCTCTGGGCTGTGGACCACCTCTACTGGCCCCACCCCATGCCAGAGGCGATGACGACCCTCGCCGTGGCCGCAACCGTGACGACGAGACCCACGCTCGGGACCTGTGTGCTCCAGCTTCCGCTCCGCCAGCCGGCTGCCGTGGCGAAGCAGGCCACAGCCCTGCAGATCCTCTCCCGAGGACGCTTCGTGCTCGGGCTGGGGAGCGGCAGCCACGAAGGGGAGTACGCCCGGGCCGGGATCGATTTCCACCGCCGCGGCCGCCTCCTGGACCTCGGCGTGGCCCGGCTACGCGAGGCCTGGGCCGCCCGACCCGGTGCGGCGCGGTCCGGGGAGGGGGCGGACTCCGGTTCCTACGTCCAGGCACCCTCGTCGGCGCCGGTGCCCCTGTGGTTCGGGGGTGGCAGCGCCGCTGCTCGGCGGCGTGCCGCGGCACTCGGCGACGGCTGGATTCCTCTCTTCCTCACCCCCGACGAGTACGCGGCGGCCCTCACCGCACTCCGGAAGGAGACGGCCGAGACCGGGCGCGATCCGGCCTCCGTCGAGGCGGGCGTCGTCGTGTACGCGTCCGTCGGCGGTGACGACGCGCTCGCTCAGGGCACGGCCTGGCTCTCGCACCTCTACCGCTTGCCGGCGAAGGCCTTCCGGCGCCACCTCGTCGCCGGGACAGCGCAGGCCTGTGCGGCGGCCTTGCACCGGTTTACCCAGGCAGGAGCACGCCACATCGTCGTGATGATCGCGGGAGCGCGGGCGGTGGAGCAGTTCGGTGCGATCCGGTCCGCCTGGAACGCGGCCGGCGGGTCGGAGCGGATGCTGGCGGAGGCGTCGCGATGAGCGCAGCGGATGTCGCCATCCTCGGCACCGGCATGACAGACATGAGCCGACGCGACCTGTCACTGGAGTCGATGGCGTACGAGGCCACGCACGAGGCACTCGGCGACGCCGGCGTGCCGCCCCACGAGCTCGGACTGGTGATCCTGGGCAACGCGCTGGCGGGCCGGCTCAGCGACCAGGGCTGCCTGCGCGGCCAGAGCTGGCTGCGCAAGGCGGGGCTCGGTGACGTCGGCATCGTCAACGTCGACAACTCGTGCGCCGGAGGCAGCTCGGCACTGCACCTGGCCACGTTGGCCGCCACGGCGGGTGATCGCCCGGTGCTCGCGCTCGGTGTCGAGAAGATGTGGACCGGCAACCGGGCCGAGACGATCGCGGGGATTGAGGACGGCCTGCCCGCCGAGTACCGCGTCGACCTGCATGAGCGGCGCCGCGAGGACGACAACCCGGCCGGCAGCATCTTGATGGGCCTCAACAACGCCTGGGCCCAGCGCCTCATGGCCGACACCGGCGTGACGTCCCGCCAGATCGCGGCGGCGGCGGTCAAAGCGTTCGAGCACGCGTCGCGCAATCCGCTGGCGCAGTGCCAGCGAACGACGACGATCGACGAGGTCCTGGCCTCTCCACAGGTCGCAGGAGTACTCACCCGGCTCATGTGCAGCTCGTTCACCGACGGCGCCGCCGCCCTCGTCCTCGGAGGCACCTCTGTTCCGGCGCCCGCGGCCGCTCCCCGTATCATCGGCTCCGTGGCGCGCTCGGGGAACGGATCGCTCGACTATCACGATCGGCTCGCGCAAACGGCCGAGGCGGCCTGGGAAGCCTGCGGATTCGGACCCGAGGACGCCGACCTCGTCGAGCTGCACGACGCGACGGCGGCCGAGGAGCTCTATGCGCTGGAGTCGCTCGGCTTCTTCGCTCCCGGTGCCTCGGGGCCGGCCACCGAGGCCGGCCAGACGAGCGTCGGCTCCCCCGGGCTCGTCGTCAACCCGAGTGGTGGGCTCGTCGGCCGCGGACACCCGCTCGGCGCGACCGGTCTGGCCCAGATCGTCGAGCTGGCGACGCAGTTCCGGGGCCGTGCGGGCGCCCGGCAGGTCGACGGAGCCCGGCTCGGGGTGGCGGTGAATTCGGGCGGCGTCATTTACGGTGATGCGGGCTTCGTCGCGATCCACGCCGTCCGCACCGGGTCCACCGCGTGAGAGGCATCCGGATCACCGGTTGGGGCATCGCGGTACCGGACAAGGTGGTCACCAACGACGACATGGCGACCAGCCTCGACACGAGCGACGAGTGGATCATCGAGCGCACCGGGATCCGGCAACGCCACATCGGAGGCACGACGTCCGGTCTCGCCGTCGAGGCGGGCCAAGCGGCGCTGGATTGCGCCGGGCGGAGTGCCCAGGAGATCGACCATGTCGTGCTGGCGACCACCACACCCGACGCGATCGTGCCGGGCACCGCAACGACCGTGCAGCACGGCCTCGGCATCCGGGGCGGTGCCTTCGACATCAACGCCGCCTGCTCCGGCTTCGTCTACGGCCTCGTCACCGTTGCGGGGCTGATCTCCGTCGGCTCCGGGCCCGTGCTGCTCATCGGCTCGGAGACGCTGTCGAAGATCACCGACATGGACGATCGCAAGATCGCGATCATCGTGGGTGACGGCGCCGGCGCGGTCGTGGTGGAGCCCGTGGACGGCCCAGGTGGCCTGCTCAGTTGGAACATGAACGCGGACGGTTCTCTGAAGCACCTCCTCAAGTGCGAACACGGCGGCACGTTGTACATGGACGGAAAGGAGGTGTTCCGCCGTGCTGTCCGCGTCGTGGTGGACTCGGCGGAGCGCGCGCTGGCCGACGCGGGACTGGGGCCGGACGACATCTCGCTGATGGTGCCCCACCAGGCCAACGTCAGGATCATCCAGGCCGCGTGCCAGCGCCTGGGCATTCCCCAGGAGCGGACCGTGGTGGTGATAGATCGCTACGGCAACACGTCCTCTGCCTCCATCCCTCTGGCCCTCCATGACGCGGTCGCGGACGGGAGGGTCCACGACGGCGACAACCTGCTGCTCACCGGGTTCGGCGGCGGGATGACCTGGGCCAGCGCCGTCTTCCGCTGGAACGCGTGAGTCGCGCCGGCACCGGCCCGCCGCTGGTGATCCTGGCCGCGGGTCGGGCGAAGCGGTACGGCGGCGTGAAACCACTGGCCCCGGTGGGCCCGCACGGTGAGGCCGTCATCGACCTCGTGGCGAGCGACGCCCGGGCCGCCGGCTTCGGGACCATCGTCCTGGTCCTCGGACCATCCACGGGACCGGCCATCCGTTACCACGTGGAGCAGACGTGGCCCGGGGAGCTGGACGTGCGGTTCGCCATGCAGCCCGTTCCCCTCGGGACCGTGCATGCCGTGTTGTGCGCGGCCGAGTACGTCGGGGACGTCTCCTACGGAGTGGGCAATGCCGACGACGTGTACGGGATCGCTGCGTGCGGACTTCTGGCGGCGCACCTGCGTCACGACCCGGAGGCGAGTGCCCTCGTCGGCTACCGACTGGCCGACGCCGTCATCGGTCCCTCAGCGGTCACGCGCGGTATCTGCCGGGTCGGCGCGGACGGCCAGCTTCTGGGGGTCGACGAGCGCAGACAGGTCACGCCCACACCCGACGGCGGCTTCGTGTCCTCGGACGGGCGCGAGCCGGCCCTGCTGTCGCCCGACGCCCGTGTGTCCATGAACCTGTGGGGCTTCACACCCGCCTTCCACAAAGTGCTCGAAGCAGCCATGGCGGCGGCCGTCGACGCCTCGGAGGAAGCGGAGGTCTTGCTACCCGAAGTGGTGGCCCAGTCGCTCGGCACCACCTCCTTCGCCGTGCTCGACGCGCGCGGCAAGTGTGTGGGGGTGACCCACCCCGACGACCTCCCGCTCGTGCAGGCGGAGCTGAACCGTCAGGTCGCCACCGGCGAACGCCCGGCCGGGCTATGGCCGGCCACACACTGACACCAACACGCTGACGGGAGCACACTGACGCAATCACACTGGCGCGCACGGGCTCAGACGCGACGCAACCCCGAGTAACCGTTCGGCCGAAGCCTCACGTGCTCCTCGGGGCCACGTCGTGATGACCCGCTGGCACCGGAGTGAGGTCGTGTCGGACAACCCCCACCCGGACCGGCCCCGCTGGCTCCAGGGAAGCCACCGTGACTGACACGGGCCATCTCGGTTCGGCTCCTCGTGCCCGCTCCGGTCACGCTCCCCTTGCGCGGTTCGTGCCCGGCCCTCGATCCCGCCTTTCAGCGTTCTCTCGGCCTCCCTCCGGTCCGCCTTGCGGCTTTCCTTCGGGCTTCCCTCGCTCCTACCCTTCGGTGTTCGCTTGAGGTTCGGCAGGCTCTTGTCACCGAACTCTCGACAGGGTGCGCCTCTCGTCGTGCCAGGTCAATGGACCTGGGCGAAATCCAGACGTTCTCCCCATCTTTCTTCATGTCATCCCCAGGCGGCGCCGGTGCCATCCCCAGCTCTTCCCCAGGGCCACGAATCGTCAAAGCGACGGCTCGTGAAGATCCCCGGAGACAAGTCCCGGCGCTCAGGGCGCGTCGACGTCGCCCGTTCGGCGGCTCCCGAAGCGGGGACGCCCGAGCCAGACGGCCAGCATCGCCAGCACGGCGGCGAACCCGGACAGGACGAGGGCCGCGACGTCCAGAGCGTTGCTGCCCGACGACGGCACCACCGCCGTGGCACCCGAGGAGGCCTGGGTCGGAGCCGGGACGGCGGCGGCGCGCATGCTCGACGCGGTCAACGTGATCGTGGGTGCCGGATGCGCGGGGTCGGGAACAGCCCGGTTCGGGACGTCGATCCACGAGACGATCGTCCCGTCGCTGTACGACTGAATCGCTTTGAACACCAGCTCCGACGTCCCGGTCGGAATGCCCTGGGCCAAGACGTCGAACGCGCCGAACTGACCGACGGGTATGGACCCTCCCGTCCAATCGATCTCGCTCGTCGTCGACGTGAAGGTGCCGTCGTCGGTGGTGATGGGTTTCGGCAGCCGCGCCGAGTGCACCGACACGTTCCAGCCGGATCCGGCTTCTGGGTTCACGAGCACGATGGGGTGGGCGAGCGGGAACTGGACGCGCAGCCCGACGACGTCGGCGGTCGACGACTCGTTGGGCACCCGGAACGTGAGCACGGCGTCGCTCGTCCCCTTCGGGAGAGACGAGGGGCTTACCGTGACGTGGGCGGCCGCCACGCCGGCGGTCACCATCGTGAAGGCCAACGCGCTCAGCGCAATGATTCCGAGCTTCCTCAGCATGGTCGTTCCTTCGTTCTGTTACGGCACGGTCTGTTACTGCACGGTGTCGACGAAACTGACGTCGGGCTGGCTGAACTCCGACACCTGGACCTGCAACACGACCTGCCACTTCCCCACCACCGGTGGGTTGGGACTGTTGACCAGGACGAACCGTCCCACTCCTGACTTCTTCATGTCGGTCTCTATCGGCCCCACGTTCTGGGAGGGAAGCACGAGGTAGAGCGACACGCTCTCGGCCAGGTCCTCCGGCTGTCCGTCCCGACCGGTGAACCGGACGGTCCAGTCGTTCACCAGCGCCTGGTTCGGTGTGATGTGCACGGTGACACGCCCCCCGTCGAAGGCCTGGGTTTGGGTGAAGGGCACCGGGGGCGCCGCGGTCGCTCCGTTGCTCGGCGTTCCGTTGGCCAAGACTGCGGTCACACCGAGCACCGCGACCACGCCGAGTGCCTCGAGCCGTACGGTCGCGAGGAGTCGGTGCCACCCTGACGCCACAGTGCGGCGGTCCGTCGACGAGCCCGCCACGAGCAGTCCCGGCAACAGGAGGTACCGGTTGTACCAGGCGAGGAACAACAGGAGGCCGACGAGTGCCAGCTTGAGCAACAACAGTTGGCCGTACCCGGTCTGGAACAGGTTCGCAACCGATCCCACCTCGGCGATGGCGAGGAGGGTGCCCGCCACGACGATTCCCGCGAACGAGATCCCGGCCATCGTCGAGAAGCGTCCGACCAACCCGACGGTGTCGGCGAGGAGTGCGCCGCGCTCGAGACCCCGCCCGTCGCCCTCGGGTGCGCCTGAGCCAGGGGCCCCGGTCATCGGCGGTGGCGGGACGCGCTCCAAGAGCGCGGTCGATGTCGCCGTCGGACCAGCCGGGGAACGCGGCGCGTCCCCTCGTATGTGCGTCGTCGCGTGACCTTGGTCTTCGGCCGTCCCGGCCATGTCACCGGCGCGGCGTGCGGCTCGGACCCGGCGACGGAGCACGAGGACCAACCCGACGAGCCCTCCTGCCCACATGGCGACCAGGACCACGTGCACAACGTCGGCGGGGATGCTCAGCCAGCGCTCCGGCGACACGGTGGCGTGTCCGAACAGCACGAAGGCGCCGGCCGCAATAAGCAAGCCGTAGAACGCGGCGAACTGGCGCTGCATCGACGTCCGCAGATGAAACGAGGCGAGACAGGCAGCGAGCCCGACGAGCTGCGCGCCGCACTGCCGACCGAAGGTGCCGCCGAAGGCTTGCGTGTCGGTGCTCCAATGCCCGATCGCGCCGAACGAGCCTCCGACCAACGCAGCTTGCGCGGCACCCGTGACAACCATCCCGCCGAGCCCGACGCCCACGGCGAGATACGTCAACCGACGCAACCGCGGCCGCTCGGCGCCGGCACGGAGGATGAAGGCGAGGAAGAACGCGAGGCCCACGGCGATGAGGACCCCGAGGTAGGTGAGGAACTGCCCGAAGTCGTCGACCCAGTTCGTGAACGACGTGTGCGGACGCGTCAGGGTCGCGATCGCCCCGGCCTTGACGTTGCCGACCAGGAACACGATCCCGCCGCTCACGACGTGGCCGTCCACGGAGGTCACCGTGTAGTCGCCCACGTACGCACCGGTCCCCAAGGAGGCCGGCAGCTGCGCGGACAGTGTGGCCGGCGACGGGTGGCCGGAGGCGACCTGGACCGGCTGACCGCCCGAGTTGAGGACGACCAGGCCGCCGTCGTCCGGCTGGACCGGCTGGTCGAAGAAGACAGTGACGGTATGCGGGGCGTGAGCCAGGTGCTGTCCCTGCGCCGGCGACGACGACACGACGGCGGCATGGGCCGCGGCTGGTGCCGCCCACCCGAGGACGACCAGCCCGACCAGACCGGCCACCACCGAGAACCGGCGCACCCTCGTCACCCCCGCATTCCTCACAGCCGCGGTCAGCGTCAGGCGAGCGTCACTGCTGACGGGCGCAGAAACCGATGGCGTTGGTGATGTCCGTGTTGCCCGGGCAGTAGACGTGAAGGTTGTCGTGCGAGAAGACCCCCTGTGGGCTCTCCCATCCCGGCACCACCCAGGCGTGCACCATCCAAATCGTCTTCTTCATGAAGGTGCCGTGCACGTCCGAGCACTCCTGGGGGGTCACGTTCTGGTCGGCGGCGAAGGGCACCCCGATCTTGGCGCCACCGAACTGGACGCAGACGTTGGAGTGCCGGTGCCAGTGGTCGTTGGGCCCGATGAAACCCGCCGGCGGGTTCTGGCCGAAGGCCTCGTACATCACGCCCACCACCGGCGCGTTGTCCGCCGTGCTGGCGTAGATCCATGAGGCCGGGTACAGAGGGTTCACCGTGCCGTCGGGGTTGATGCCCTTGAGGATGTCGCCGCTGATCGTCTGGTAGTGGGCTCCGACGCCGGGCGCCATGCCGCCGGCGAGGATCATGTGGTCCGCCTTGGCCGCGGCCACGGTCGGGTAGCGCTCGGCCGCCTGCAGCGCCTGGTACAGCTGGTTGCTGAGGATGCCCTGATCCTGGGCGTCGAGCGGGACCCACTTCTTGAGCTCGGACTGCTCGGTGTCATTGCCGGCCACGATGCTCTGGAACGTCTTCGAGTTCTCACCCGGGACCTTCACAGTGGTCGACAACGCCTGAGCCGCCGCCGCTCCGCCCCCAGCGCTCGCCGCGTTCGGCGCCGCCGGCGTCCCCGAACCAGACCCGGAGCTCGATCCCGTCGTGACGAAGAGTGCGGTGATCGTCAGCCCGCAGACCGCCACGGGGACCACCGAGCCGATCACCGAGGTCCCCGACGACCAGGCGCTGCCGGCCGCGGGCCTCAGGGCGAGGACGACGCTGAGGAGCACCGCCAGTACCGACAACGTCAGGCCGATTCCAGCAGTCGCGGCAGACACGCCGTGCGGGCCTTCCACGCCGAGCCAGAGGGCGCCGATGGCGACGTTGGCGACGCCGGCCACGACGAACAGGGCGCGTGAAGGTCTCGCCAGGACGGCGACGGCAAAGATCACCAGTGCCAAGGCCGCCACGATTCCGGCCGACGCGCGCGCGCCGTGCAGGTGTCCAGAGGACATGGCGAACCACAGCACCGCCGACGACCCCGTCGTGACGGCAAGGAGGATCGGAAGGGACCGATTGTTCGCGCTCCCGCCGCCCTCGGGGCGGTGAGTCTCCCGGGGCCCGCCCTCCGAGTCCTCGAGCGTGGGCTCGAGCCCGGGAGTGAACGCTGCGTTGACGCGCTCGATCAGGTCGGTCATGTCCCGTACCTCCTCTCCCGGGCGGCGACTGCATCCGGGTCCCCCGTACGGTAACCGTAAGGGTGGGTCCGACGCCGGGAGTCCGTGTTGGAATCCCGGTTGCCGCCCGGCGTTCCCGCCGCGTTCCCGCTAGGGCGACGGACTACAGCGGGGTGACGTAGGCGCCCGAGATGCCGCCGTCGACAAGGAAAGCCGACGCCGTGACGAACGAGGAGTCGTCGGAAGCCAAGAACGCGGCCGCGGCGGCGATCTCCGACGCCTCCCCGAAGCGCCCCATCGGGATGTGCACCAGCCGGCGCGCCGCGCGTTCGGGGTCCTTGGCGAAGAGCTCCTGGAGCAGCGGCGTGTTGACCGGGCCGGGGCACAGCGCGTTGACCCTCACCCCTTGGCGCGCGAACTGGACACCGAGCTCGCGCGAGAGGGCGAGCACGCCGCCCTTGGAGGCGGTGTAACCGATCTGGCTGGTCGCCGCGCCCATCACGGCGACGAAGGAAGCGGTGTTGACGATCGACCCCTGGCCGCGCGCCAGAAGGTGCGGAAGGGCATGTTTGCAACAGAGGTACACCGAGGTGAGATTGACCCGCTGCACTCGTTCCCAGGCCTCGAGCACCGTGTCCAGGATGGAGTCGTCGTCGGGCGGGCTGATGCCTGCGTTGTTGCAACAGATGTCGATTCGGCCCCATCGGGCGGCCACCTCGCCGTACAGCGCCTCGACCTCGTCCGAGGACGTGACGTCGGCCCGAACGAACATGCCGCCGACCTCTGCAGCCACTTCGCCACCCGCCCGCTCGTCGATGTCCACCACGGCGACCTTGGCGCCCTCGCTGGCGAAGCGCTCGCACATGGCGCGGCCGATGCCGCTTGCCCCTCCGGTCACGACCGCGACCCGGTCCACGAGGCGGTGGGCGTATCCGACCGTGTCGCTCATGGCTCTGCTCACTCTCCCTTCCTTCGAGTTCTTGGCCTTCGAGCTCTTGGAGACTTCGAGTTCTTCGACTATTCCGAGCTGATGAAGACGTTCTTGACGTCGCTGAATGAGTCCAGGGCGTCGGGGCCCAACTCCCTCCCAATGCCCGATTGCTTCACTCCTCCGAACGGCGTCCAATACCGCACCGACGAATGCGAGTTGACCGAGAGCGTGCCGGTCTCCACCGCGCGGGCCACCCGGAGCGCTCGGCCCACGTCGCGCGTCCACAAGGAGCCCGAGAGGCCGTAGGGGGTGTCGTTGGCCAGGTCGACGGCATCCGCCTCGTCCTCGAACGGGATGACGGCGACCACCGGTCCGAAGATCTCTTCGGTCGCGGCGCGGTCGCGCCGGTCGACGGGCGCAAGCACGGTGGGCGCGAACCAGTTGCCGGGTCCGTCCGGGCATTGTCCCCGCACTGCCACCGGAGCGCCTTCGGGTACGAACGAGGCGACGGACGCCAGCTGCGCTTCGGAGATCAGGGGGCCCATCTCGGTGCTCTCACGCGCGGGATCGCCGACCGTGACCCCACGCACGGCCGGCGCGAGCAGCTCCATGAAGCGCTCGTACACCGAACGCTCGACCAAGATGCGGGATCGCGCGCAACAATCTTGACCTGCGTTGTCGAAGACGCCGTAGGGGGCGCGGGCCGCCGCCAGCTCCAGGTCGGCGTCGGCGAAGACGATGTTGGCGCTCTTGCCACCGAGCTCGAGCGTCACTCGCTTGATCTGCTGCGCGCAGCCGGCCATGACGCGCCGCCCCACCTCGGTCGAGCCGGTGAAGCAGATCTTGCGCACCGCCGGATGGGTCACGAAACGGTCACCCACCACGCTTCCTTTGCCTGGCAGGATCTGCAGCACGCCTTCGGGCAAACCGGCTTCCAGTGCAAGTTCGCCGATGCGCAACGCGCTGAGCGGCGTGAGCTCCGCCGGCTTCACGACCACGGTGTTGCCGGCGGCCAGCGCAGGAGCGAAGCCCCAGCCGGCGATCGCCATCGGGAAATTCCACGGCACGATCACACCCACCACGCCGAGTGGCTCGTGGAAGGTGATGTCGACTCCACCGGGCACCGGGATCTGGCGCCCGGTCTGGCGCTCGGGAGCGGCCGCGTAGTACTCAATGACGTCCCGCACGTTCCCCGCCTCCCAGCGTGCGTTCGCGATCACGTGGCCGGCGTTGGCCACCTCCAGCCGGGCGAGCTCTTCGATGTGGGCGTCGACAGCGCCCGCGAAGGACCGCAGCAATCGGGCCCGGTCGCCCGGAGCCACGGCGCGCCAGGCGCCGAACGCCGTGGCGGCCCGGGTGATGGCCGCATCGGTCTCCTCTGTGGTCAGCCCCTCGACGGTGGAGATGACCTCACCGGTGGCCGGGTTCCGGACGTCCACGGGAGTGATCTTTGCCGATGAAGGCCGCGGCACCCCATCTCGTCGCCGGGGTCGGCGGCGTCGC
>JBPYFR010000332.1:0-16420 GCA_051985685.1 Acidimicrobiales bacterium | reverse complement strand
CGTACCAGACACGACGAGCGCGTCCCGTACCCGTCGAGGTGCACACAATTCGCCGCGTGCGGACGCTCGTCGCCCTCCGGGAGCCGGTGGTCGGTGAGGACCCGATGGAAGGCCTCCGTCACGCCGTCACCGTCCCGGGGCGTCCCGAGGGACGCCAGCACGAGGTCGACCTTGGCCGAGGGCACCCCGAGCGGTCGATTCTCCAGGACGTGCAACCCCGGGGGCAGCCCGACGGCGGACGGCTCGGCGAGGCCGGTGAAGTCGATGAAATAGAGGGACGAGCGGTCGCCGACCAGGATCCATGAGCCGTTGTAGTCCTGGGGCCGGTAGCGCTGCAGGAAGTCCTCGACGGCGCTGTCGGCGCGAGCGTGGCGCGCCAGCGCCACGGGGAGCTCTCCCCGAGAACGCCGGGAGAGGTCCTTGGCCTCGCCCATCGGCTGATTCGTCAACCCGGCGAAGACGCCGTGCTCGTTCACCGCTAGCCAGGTGCCCCCAGAGAGCTGGTCGCGACCGCCGATGATCCGGGGAGGACCGGGGTCGAGCACCGTGATCGCGGTGGCAGGCCGATCCAGGACCTCGTCGCGGTTGGCGCCGACGATCAGCGGCTCATCGGGAAAGAGCTGGAAGGCGACCACGAGCAGGCACATCGCCCGCCACCATACCGACGGGCGCCCCGCCTGCCGACCCGCCCGGGGCCGTCCGTTCCACTCTTTCGCCCACGCAACGGAAGACGGCGTTACACCTGCTCATATGCACCGAATGTGCAATGGAACCGGCGTTCAGTAGGCTCCCCGTTCATGGGAATTGAGGAACTCGATCCGATCGACCACCAGATCATCGAACTGCTCTCGCACAACGCCCGGCGCACCATGGCGGACATCGGCGAACAGGTGTCGCTCTCGGCGTCGGCGGTGACGAGGCGCATCGAGCGACTCGAGCGGACCGGGGTGATCGCGGGGTACACGGTCGTGGTGGACCACCGCAAGGCGGGCCGGCCGATCCAAGCCTTCACCGAAGTGCGGTTCGCCGGCACGGCCGACTTACAGGAGATCCAGAACACGGCCATGCAGCTCTCCGAGGTGCAGGCTGTGTTCACGACGGCCGGTGATCCGGACGCCCTGGTGTGGCTGCAGGTGCCGGACGTGGAGCGTCTCGGTCACGTGATTGAGCAGCTCCGCCGGCGGGGACGCGTCACCGGGACCAAGACGCTGATCGTGCTCGACACGTGGTCCCGGCACAGGGCCTTGGAGGCGGACCTGTCGACTCCACAGCCACAGCACTAGCAGGCGGCACTAGCCCACGGCACAAGACAGCCTCAGCGCGCTTCGGGCACGTGCCAGGGCTCGAGTCCCGGCGGATCGGCCCGCCCGATGATCCATGCCAGCAGGGCCCCCGGATCGGTCCGGGCGGCCAAGTGCGGCAATTCCCGCGGCAGCCAGACGTCGACGAGCGCGGGCGGGAGCGGCACCGGGACCAGTCCGAGGTCGCCGTGATGCACCACCACCTCCCGCCAACGTGCGAGCACGGCGTCGCGCGAGCTCTCGACCATGCGCATGGACGTGCGCGACGGCGCATCCCAGGCCGCCGCCGGCAGCTTGGCCATCACGCACGCCACGGCGGCCGAGCTCTGTGCGACGTCGTCGACCAATTCGGCCGCGCCGCGCCGCGCCCCGGCCTCGATGTCGGCCTGCCGTTGCTCGAGCCCACCGGGGTATTGGTCCCGCAGCTCGCCTTTGGCTGCTCCTTCCAGACGCCACACCAGGCTGTCCCCATTGCGCGCGATATGGGTGAGCACGTGACCGCGGCTCCACCCCGGGAGCAGGCTCGGCGCCCGGGCCTGCTCGTCGCGCAGCCCCACCAGGGCGACGTCCAGCGCGCCCTGCGCCTCGATGCAGCCCGCCACCCAGTCGCCGGGCGCACCCGCTTCGCCGGCGCTCACTTCGGGGGGATGGACGATTGCGCGTCGAGCATGTCCGCCATCACGGAGCGGATGAACTCGTCGGCCTCCTCCGTCATGCCGCCGGTCACGCCTCCGTAGATCGCGCCGGAGCGAGGCGCCTCGTCGGCGTGCTCCTTCGCGTACGCGAGTGCGTCCGCCAGGTCGGCGTCGAAGGCAGGCACCACGTGCGCCTGGGTCTGGGGCCGCGTCACCGCCATGTGCAGCGCGTTCGGGTACTGCTGGCCGTTGAAGCGCCACCCTCTGCTCCGCATGAAGTCGTTGACGTGGTAGATGTCGAACTCGTCGGAGGTGAAGGAGAACAGGAAGGTCGGCTTGCCGACGAGCCTGAGCTCGGGGTGCGAGCGCACGGCCGCCTGCATCGCGGTCGACGCGTCGAAGATCTGCTTGGCATAGCCGAGGTAGCCGGCGTGCCCGAGCTGCACCATGGCCGCCCAGGTGGCCGCGATCAGACCACCCGAGCGCGAGCCCTCCATGCCGGGCGAGGTGTACTTTCCGCCGCTCCAGTCCGTCAGGTAGAAGTACTGCGCGTTGCGCAGAGCCTTGGAACGGAAGCTCAGCACCGAGGAGCCCTTGAAGGCGTAGCCGTACTTGTGGGTGTCGGCCGACATGGAGGTCACCCCGGGCAGGCGGTAGTCGAACGGCGGGATGTCGTATCCGAGCTCGCGGCCGAACGGCAGGATGAACCCGCCCAGGCATCCGTCGACGTGGAGGCCGACCCCCCGCTCAAGCGCGAGGTCGGAGAGCTCGCCGATGGGGTCGATGGTGCCGTAGCCGTAGTTGCAAGCCGAGCCGATCAACGCCACCGTCCGTTCATCAATGTGGTCGCGCACCCACTCCACGTCGACCTCGGTCGACACCGGGTCGACAGGCGCCCGCCGCAGCTCGACGCCGAAGAGGTGACACGCCTTGTCGAAGGCCGGGTGGGCTGTCTCCGGCTTGATCACGTTCGGGGCTGTCACACCGCGGGTCTGGGTCGCGTGCTCGCGGTAGGCCAGAACGGCGTGCATGATGCTGCCGGTCCCGCCGGTCGTCACCAGGCCACACGGGTCGTCGCCAGCCGCCGCCGCGGCGTCGCCGTTGTGAAGCCCGAGCGTCATGGAGATGATCTCGGCCTCGAACTTGGTCGCGCTCGGGCACATGTCGCGTTGGAGGATGTTCACGTGAGCGAACAGACCGAACGCCTCGTTCATGAAGCGATAGTGGTCGTGGTCGCCGCAGTACATGGTGCCGGAGCACTTCCCCGTCTCCCAGAACGCATCTTCCTCCGCCGCCATTGCGTGCAGCTGCGCCAACACCTCCTCGCGGCTCGCGCCTCGTTCGGGCAGGGTCCGGTGGATGGCGAAGCGGTCGGCGTAGGGATAGTCGCTCATCGTTCGGGTCTCCTTCGGCAGCCGGCGGCGGAAGGCATCCGGTCGCGCTCCGTCCGCGGCCTCCGCCCGAGACTATTCAATGGCCAGGTCGACACCCACATCGCAGCCGCCGATTCAATGGCTGGGGGCCGCCGGTGGGCGAAGATATCCGCGTGCGACGACCACCCTTGCTCACGTCGCTCCGCGGGTACCAGCGGGACTGGGCGACGGCCGACCTCGTGGCCGGGATCACGCTCCTCGTCATCGTGGTGCCCGAGCAGTTGGCCACCTCGCGGCTCGCGGGCATGCCACCGATCACTGGCTTCTACGCGTTCATCGCCGGGACCTTGCTCTTCGCGCTCATCGGCTCCAGCCCGCAGGTGTCCGTGGGGGCGGACTCGACGATCGCACCCCTCTTTGCGGCCGGCGTCGCCGGTTTGGCCATCACCGGGTCGGCGCACTACGTGGAGCTTGTCGGGATCCTGGCCGTGATGGTCGGGCTGATGGTGATGCTCGTCAGCCTCTTGCGGCTCGGCTGGATCGCCGAGTTTCTCTCCGCCCCGATCATCTCCGGGTTCCTCGCCGGCGTGGCCGTCATCATCATTGCCCACCAGCTGCCCGACCTCTTCGGGCTGTCCCCGACAGGCGGGACGAACCAGCACCGGATCGACTATGTCCTCACGCACCTCAACGAGGTCAACGGCTGGGCGCTCGGCATCGGCCTCGGGGTAATTGCGGTCATGGCAGTGAGCGCGCGGGTCGACCGCCGGATCCCCGGTGCGCTGATCGGGATGGTCGGCTCCATCGTGCTCGTGGCGGCGCTCGACCTCCAGGCCCACGGCGTCGCCGTGCTGGGCACCGTGACAACAGGCGCGCCGCACTTCGGGCTGCAGGGCCTGTCTTGGTCCTCGCTCGACAGCCTGGCCCCTCTGGCGGCGGTGGTCGCGCTCGTCGTCGTGATCCAGACCGCGGCGACGACGCGCGCGTTCGCCGACCTCGGAAGCTATGACGTCGACACCGGCCGTGACTTCCTCGGCGTGGGGGCGGGGAACGTGTTGTCCGGCCTCGTCGGTTCGTTCCCCGTCAACGCCAGCCCGCCCCGATCCGGAGCGGTGGCCACGGCGGGGGGCCGCACTCAAGCGGGTGCGCTCGGGGCGGCGGTGGTCCTGATCCTCCTGATCCCGATCGCGGGGGTGCTCAAGAACGTTCCCCTAGCCACGTTGGCCGCCATCCTCATCTTCGTCGCGTTGCGGCTCTTCCACGTGCGGGACCTCGCTGCCATCGCCCGCTTCGACCTCTTCGAGTTCGCCCTCGCCGCCATCACGTTGCTGGCGGTGGTCCTGATCGGGATCGAGCAGGGCATCGCCGTCGCCGTCGGCCTCGCCATTCTCGATCGCATCCGCCTCACCGCCCGACCCCAGCTGCATATCCTCGGCCGTCTCCCCGGCACGACGAGCTGGACTCCGCTCGGGACCACTCCCGAGGTGAGGCAGGTGCCGGGTGTCCTCGTGATCCTCTTCGCCACGCCCCTCTGGTACGCCAACGCGGTGCACTTCCGCGAGGAGGTGGCCACCGTGCTCTCAGGTGCACCACGTGTTCGCCTCGTGGTCCTCGACACCATCGGAATGTCAGACCTCGACTTCACCGGGACGCGCGCCCTGGAGCGGGTGCTCCGATCTTGTGAGCGCGACGACGTCGCCTTCGCGGTCGCCCGCGCCGGCGACCACGTGCGCAGGTCGATGGGGCGGAGCGGCCTGGCCGACCGCATCGGCGAGGACCACTTCTACCCGTCGGTCGACGAAGCTGTCACGGCGTTGGCGCCGGATGGCGAGGCCGAGCCACCTTAGCCCGGGAGCCGCCACGCCGACGGAGTTCCGCGTGTTTTGCTACGCGCCCCTACCCAGTGGCCGGAGGAAGGTCGTCCTTAGTCCCGAGTTCGTTCAGTGACTTCGGTGATACCTTCGCCGCCGTGGCCGAGCGCGCGCCAAAGAAGAATCGTGTGTACGAACGAATGCCTTGAGAACGTAGGAGTCCTGATGCTGGAATCTTCGGCCGGGGTCATCACCAAGCCCAGCAGCGAGTCCGTCGCAGAGACCGTTGACCGACTGAGGCGTGTGATGGAGGATCGAGGCTTCACGGTATTCAACGTCATCGATCACCGCGGCGTAGCCGAACGAGCTGGTGTGCAGATGCCCGATTCGAAACTGGTCATGTTTGGGAAGCCGACTGTGGGCGCGGGGGTAATGCTCGCGGCGCCGCTTGCTGCGTTGGATATTCCGCTCAAGGTGCTGGTCTGGGAGGACGGGAGCGGAGCGGTATCAGTGAGTTACAACTCACCCGTGTTCCTGGCGGAGCGGTACCACATCGAGGGTGCACTGCGTGCGCCCTTCGACGCAGTCGAGTCGATCGTCGAGGCAGTACTTGGTGCCTAATCTTCGCTGACCGAGCTGGTCTTAGTGTGGCACCCCGACCCGGTTATCGGGGACGCCTCACTTCTGCCTGAACACTCCAAGAGCGTGTCGTGCGTCTTTCTCCGAGCGCGCGATCGACCTCGTCCGCGTGAGCAAACACGCCGTGACAACTCTTCCGCCTGAGCAAACAGGCCGTGACAGAAAGGTGAACTGATGGCACGTGGAGAGAATGACCCGCCTACCGCCCTGTCATCGCCGTGTTTCGTCGCACACGGCGCGAAAGCGAGTCACCAAACCGCCGCTGCGGCTGGAAGGCCAATTTCGACCGGGCAGCCAAGACAATTAGAGTGCCCTCGGTGCGAACCGAGTCTCGGAGCTCAGTCCGCCTCTGCCCCCGCTCACGGCAGGGTCGTCTCGCGCGCATCACCGCATTCGTCGGTGTGGCGGTGTCCCTGCTTGCGTTCCCGGCTGCCGCAGCTCCGGCTTCCACCACGACCGTTCCCGGCCCCGCTCCGAATCAGTCCCAGATCGATGCCGCCCAGTCCCAGGTGAGCCAGATAGAAGCGACGCTGGTCCAAGAGGAGCAGCGCGTATCGGTTCTCGACCAGCGTTACAACACCGCCATGCAGAACCTTCAGAACGCCTACGCCGGAATGAAGGCAGTGTCCGCCAACCTCACCCACACTCGATCGCAGATCAGGGCGGACAAGCGGCTGCTGGCGCGTGACGCCGTGGATGCGTACGTCTTCGGCACACCCGTGACGGGCATGGTGTCGGCATTCGGTGCGAAAGCGGTGCAACAATCCCTGGTGCGCCAGCAGTACCTCGACCAGATCGTCGGCGATCTGACGCAGGCAGAGGCGGCTTTGCAGAGCTCAGAGGCGAGTCTGCAGAAACAACGGGCACAAAAGGAGACCGGGGGAGTACTGGCCCAATTGGCGGCCGCGCAAGCCCAGTCCCTGGCGAAGGAGAACGAACAGGCGGCCACGGCGGCGAGGTCCACATTGGCACAGGCTCAGGGACAGGTCGCCCAACAGGTGGCACAGGCGGCAGTGGAGGAAGCACAGCAGGAGGCGGCGGCGGCGGCGCGCGCCGCCAGCCAGCAGCAGGCTCAACAGGCTGAGGCCGCTGCCCGGATCGCCGCGATGGTCGCCGGGGCGCTGGGCGGATCGGCCAGCGGTGCCGCGGCGATCGACGCAGCCAACCGGGCCGCGATTGCGGCAGGCCTCCTCCTCGCGACCGGCCCCATCAGCGGGACCAGCTCGGGCAGCCCCGGTGGGATGGCGGCGGTGCGGGCGGCCGAGTCCCAGCTCGGTGTGCCCTATGTCTTCGGCGGCGAGACGCCCGGCGTCGGTTTTGACTGCTCCGGCCTGGTCCAGTGGGCGTGGGCCCAGGCCGGAGTCTCGATCCCGCGGACGACGGAGGCCGAGTGGCAGTCGATCCCGCACGTGTCCCTCAACGCCTTACAACCTGGCGACCTGCTCTTCTACTTCAACCTCGACGACGACAGCCAGGTGGATCACGTCGTCATGTACACCGGCTCCGGGCCCTATGGCGCCGACACAGTGATAGACGCCCCGTTCACCGGCTTGACCGTCAGCTATTCCCCCATCTTCACCGGGGGTCTCATCGGGGCCGGAAGACCCTGATAGGACCATGGCACTCATGCCCAGGTCGTGGCATGGGTGCTCGACCAGTTCCCTTACCGCGTCGACCGCGTGTGGCGCCGCGACGAATGGGGCAGCTACAACATCCTCATTCCGAATGCCACCGTTCCTGTCTTACGTGAGAGCGGCGAGCTTCCAGGAAGTAACCGACGATATAGTCCCTCACTGTCAGCGGGGGGCTCTTGTGCTCCCGTGGACGGGGGAGGATGGCAGTGAACCTGGGCCGAGTCTTGATACATCGCCGTATGCGGAGATACGGCCTAACGGCCGTGGCCACCATTGCGGTCGCCGTCATGGCGTTGCCGGTGGCAGCGCGGGGCGCGGGCAACGGCACGCAGGCCGGACCAGTGATCAGCGTCCTTGCCGGCCAGACGATGAACGGTCAGCCGATCCCATGCGTGGCACAAGCAGACGGGGTGCGCGTCTGTCATGGTGACGAGAGCGGGGTAGGCGGAGCCGATCTGCGCCTGAAGAGCTTCAACGGCGTGCCGCTGGCGCTGTACGTCATCCTCCCTCCCGCGGGCACTTCCCGGGTTGACGGCGGCT
Organism: Acidimicrobiales bacterium; assembly: GCA_051985685.1. GTDB lineage: Bacteria > Actinomycetota > Acidimicrobiia > Acidimicrobiales > RAAP-2 > Bog-473. The sequence continues at coordinate 8,487 of JBPYFR010000332.1, read as the reverse complement.
ACCCGTTGGTGGTGCAGAACCACGGGTGGGGCGACCCCCCGACTGGACCAGGTGACACGCAGTTTGGCGGTCCGACTGGAGATCAGTGGGCGGGGGAGGGCTTCGCCGTCCTACAGATCACGGCACGCGGTTGGGGCGACTCGTGCGGCAGTGCCGCGTCCCGGCAAGTCAACGAGGCGGCGTGCGCGAACGGCTATATCCATCTCGACGATGCACGCTATGAGGCCCGGGACGTGCAGAACGCGGTTGGGCTGCTGGTTGACGAGGGGATTGTCAACCCCAATGAGATCGGAGTGACCGGTGAGTCGTTAGGGGCCGGCCTGTCACTTGAGCTCGCGACCCTCAAAGACCGCGTGATGAACGCCGACGGGTCGTTGAGTCCGTGGACGAGCCCCAACGGAACGCCCCTTCACATCGCCGCCGCCGCTACCTTTGCCGGGTTCAGCGATCTGGTCTACTCGCTCGTGCCGAACGGACGGACGCTCGACACCGGGGTGACTTCGGCTACAGCCGATCTGTCTCCGGTCGGTGTCGAGAAGGGGTCAATCGTCACGGGGCTGTACCTAGCCGGAGCGTTTTTGGGCGACTACGCGCCCCCAGGCATCAATCCGCAGGCCGACATCACGAGCTGGTACACGGCCATTACTGCCGGCGAGCCATACACCACGACTGCGGACGAGTCGGCCATCCAGCAGATCGCGCAGTTCCGCTCTCCCTATTACCTGTTGGACGGCGCCTACGGAACCAGCCAGGAAGCGCCCGCGCCGCTGTTTATGGCCAACGGCTTCACCGACGACATCTTCCCGGTCGACGAAGTGCTGCGCTACTACAACCTCGAACGCTCGTTATATCCGTCTGACCCGATCTCGCTGTTCGCTTTTGACGGCGGCCACCCGCGCGGCCAGAACAAGCCAGCCGATGTGACCCTGCTTCGCACCCGCATCGATGCGTTCTTGAAGGGCTACGTGAAAGGCACGGGACAGCAGGCGACCGGCGTCACCGCGCTCGCGCAGACCTGCCCGGCAAGCGCCCCATCCGGCCGCCTGTACCACGCCGCCACGTGGGCAGCGCTCCATCCAAGCGAGGTCGACTACAGTTCCGAACCCGCCCAGACGATCCTCTCGACGGCCGGCGACCCGGCGATCTCCAAGACGTTCGACCCCCTCTTCGGAGGCGGCGCGTGCGCGACCGTGGCCGCGAGCGATCAAGGCGCCGGCGTCGCGACGTACCGGCTGCCGGCGGCCACTCGTGCCGGCTATACGCTGCTCGGGTCGCCGACGGTGACCGCCGATTTGAACGTGACCGGCGATTTCGGATACATCGCCGCGCGGTTGCTCGACGTCGACCCAGCGACGAACGCCGAGACGCTCGTGGCCCGCGGCATCTACCGGATCGACTCGAACGCGCCGGATGGCCGCCAGGTGTTCCAGCTTTATCCGGCCGCGTGGCATTTTGCGGCCGGTCACGTCCCGAAGCTCGAGCTGTTGGGACAGGACTCGGGCGGGGTCCCGGCAGATTACGCGCGCCCCTCGAACGGCGTCTTCTCGATCTCGGTCTCGAACCTTCAGCTGCAGCTGCCCGTCCATTAGCTTCTCGGACCCCGGCCCGCCTCGGGTGGCGAAGAAGCCGCGGCCGGTCGTCAGTCGCCCATCAGTGAGGCGCATCCACCACGCCGGCCCTCACCCGAGCGCGAGCGTCGCCCGGACGGGGCGGTGGTCCGAGCCGGCGTGCGGGAGCACCTCACCACTGATGGCGCGCAGCGCGCCGCGCACCAAGATGTGGTCGATCTGGCTGTGGGGCCGCCACGCCGGCCACGTGGGGCCGACGACCGCCCGCCGCCAGCCGGGCAGGAACACGTGGACGAGCGGGCCCCACGTGTTCATGTCGCCGGCGAGCACGGCATCGGCCTGCGCGTCGGTGTGCAGGGCGCGCCGCAACTCGGCCCAGTTGCGGTGGGAGCCGAAGTGGAGGTGGGCCATGTGGGTGCCCGCCACCGAGACCAGCCGTCCCTCGACGACCAGGTCGACGACGAGCGCGGCTCGCCGCACCCGGTCCGCCCGCAGGACGCTCATCGGCAGCACGCGTGTCGCCTGAATCGGGAGGTCCGGCCGCACCAGCACGGCGATGCCCGTGCGGCCTGGCTCGCCCTCCTGCCAACGCGGGCTCTCGAGGATCTGGGTCTTCAAGGGCCGCACGCCGTCGAAGTACAGCGGTTTGTTGCGTTGCGCCGTGACCGGCCGGGCCATCCACGAGTCGTCCGCGCCGGACTGGGGACGGATGCGCCGCCCCTCGCCCAGCAGGTGGCTGACCACCTGGAAGCCGAGCAGGCGGGCGACCTCATCGGCCTGGCCGTCGGCGTCGCCCTCGTGGGTCCAGGCCTCCTCGAGCACGATCACGTCGGTCCCGAGCGAGGTGATCGCCGCGGCGTAATCGTAAGGCCGGCCCCAGCCGTCGATGCCGCAGTGCATGTTGAAGTTCGCGATGCTCAGCACGGTGTGCCCCGACCATAGGTTGCTCAACATGGCGATTGGTACCATCGTGGGGGTGGCCGCCCCGGAGGAGCATCTGGCCCGGCGCCTGCGGCCGTTCACCACGACGATCTTCGCGACGATGTCGGAGTTAGCCACCGCCACCGGCTCGGTCAACCTCGGTCAGGGATTTCCCGACACCGACGGCCCGGAAGAGCTACGCGAGGTCGCGGTGACGGCGATCCGGGCCGGCCACAACCAGTACCCGCCGGGCAACGGCACCCCCGAGCTGCGCCGCGCCGTCGCCGCGCACCAGCGCGCCTGGTACGGCCTCGACCTCAATCCCGATACAGAAGTGCTCGTCACTGTGGGCGCCACCGAGGCCATCGCCGCCGCGATGCTCGCCCTGTGTGAGCCCGGCGACGAGGTCGTCATGTTCGAGCCCTCCTACGACTCCTACGCGGCCTGCACCTCCATGGCAGGCGCGGTGCCTCGCTTCGTGCGGCTGCAGCCACCGGACTGGTCCTTCGACCCCGACGCGCTCGCAGCGGCCATCGGGCCTCGCACCCGGCTGCTACTGCTCAATTCGCCGCACAACCCCACCGGCAAGGTGTTCTCCCCAGCGGAATTGGATCAGGTCGCCGCGCTCTGCTCCGCCCACGACGTCCTGGCGGTCACCGACGAGGTCTACGAGCACCTCGTCTTCGACGGCACCCATGTGCCCCTGGCCACGCGGCCCGGCATGTGGGAGCGCACGCTCACGGTCTCCTCGGGCGGCAAGACGTTCTCGTTCACGGGTTGGAAGGTCGGCTGGGTCAGCGGCCCGGGCCCACTGGTGGCCGCGGTGCGGGCGGCCAAGCAATTCCTGACCTATACGAGCCCCGCCCCCTTGCAGCTTGCGATCGCGGCGGGGCTGGGCTCTCCTCCTGCGACCATGGAGTCCTTCGCCCAGGCACTGGGGGCGAAGCGCGACCTGCTCTGTGACGGCCTCACCGCGCTCGGCCACACCGTCTTCCGTCCGGCCGCCACGTACTTCGCCACCACCGACATCGCGTCGGTGGCGCCCGGCCTGCACGCGCTCGACTACTGCCTCGCCCTCCCGGAACGCTGCGGGGTCGTCGCCGTGCCGAGCTCGGTTTTCTACGACCCGTCTGACCCGTCGGCGGGAGAGACGTTGGTGCGCTGGGCCTTCTGCAAACGCAACGACGTCCTGCGGGACGCGCTTCTTCGTTTGGCGGCGTGGTCGCCGTGAGCGTCCCGATCGCATGGGTCGACGCATTCAGCGATGTCGCGTTCGCCGGGAATCCTGCCGCCGTCTGCTTCCTTGACGCCGCGCTCGAGGACGCCCGTATGCAGTCCATCGCCTCGGAGCTCGGCCTCGCCGAGACGGCCTTCGTCACCCACACCGATGATCCGGCGGTGTTCGGGCTGCGCTGGTTCACGCCCACGGTCGAGGTCAACCTGTGCGGGCACGCCACCCTGGCCACGGCGCACGCGCTGCGTGAGTCCGGAGTGGTCGACGGGACGACCGCGCTCACCTTCGTGACGCGTAGCGGGCGGCTGGCCGCGACGTTCGACGGCGCCCTCGTCGTGCTCGACTTTCCGGCCGACCCGCTGAGGCCTTCCGCATTGCCCGACGTGTTGGCGGAGGAGTGGCCGGTGGCCGAGGTCGTCGAGACGGGCCACACGGAGTTCTACACGTTCGTCGCGCTCTCCTCGGCGAGCCTGATCGGCGCGTACAAGCCCGACCTGGCGGCCGTCGGGGCAACCGGGGCCTCCGCGTTGCTCCTCACCGCGGCGGGTGACCCGGGGTCGGACGCCGATTACGTGCTGCGGGTGTTCGGCCCCAACGTCGGTATCCCCGAGGACCCTGGCACGGGGTCGGCGCACTGCACGGCCGGCCCGTACTGGAGCCGCGTGCTCGGTCGCACCACGCTGGTCGCCCGGCAGCTGTCGTTCCGTGGCGCGGTGTTCCGCGTGCACATTGACGGCGAGCGGGTGGGGATAGCCGGGCATGCGACCACTGTGCTGACCGGGCACCTGTGCTAAGTCTGGCGCCCATGGGTGCGCCCACGACCGACCTGCGAGCCCTCGTGGAGCGCCACGAGCCTCACTCCCCGCGCGAGATAGCCGCCCGGCAGCGTTTCCTGGCCGAGCTGGACCGCCTCGCCTCGCCCTGCGACGAGGAGGCGGATCCGACCCATGTCACGGCGTCGGGGATCGTCGTGGGGCGCCGCGGCACGGTCTTGCACCGGCACAAGCGGCTGGGGATCTGGATGCAGCCTGGCGGCCACATCGACGCCGGTGAGGCTCCCGACGCCGCGGCGCGGCGCGAGGCCGTCGAGGAGCTTGGCCTCGAGGTCGATCATCCCGGCGCCGGTCCGTTGCTGCTGCACGTCGACGTCCATGCCGCGGCGCACGGCCACACGCATCTCGACCTGCGTTACCTCCTGGTCGGTTCAGACGACGATCCTCACCCGCCGCCGGGTGAGAGCCCCGACGCGCGCTGGTTCTCCTGGGACGAGGCGCTCGTGACGGCGGACGCCGCACTTGTCCACGCTCTCGACGTCGCGCGGTCGGCGTACGAGGCCCTGGTGTGACCGACACGCTGTCCCACCTCCTGGCTGTCCAGGACCTCGACCTGTTGATCACGCAGCTCCAGCATCGCCGCGCCGCGCTGCCTGAAGCGCTGGGCTTGGCTGCGATCGAAGCCGAACTGGCTGCGCTCGAAGCGCAGCGCGCGGACGCGGCGCCGCGCCGGGCCGGGCTCGCCGCCGCCCAAAAGGACCTCGAGGAGCAGATCGCGGCCATCACGGATCGCCACAGTGCGCTCGAGGAGCGCATGTACGCGGCGCGCGGCTCGGCGGCCCGGGACCTGCAGGCCATGGACGAGGAGGTGCGCCATCTCGCGCAACGGCGCGCCGAGCTGGAGGAGCTCGAGCTGGCGGCCATGCTCGATCAGGACCCCCTCGACGCGGAGCTAGCCGCGCTGGCCGAGCGCAGGGCGCCCCTCGAGGCGGAGGCCGAGGATCTCAGGGGCCAGGTGCTGACCACCCAGGCCGAGATCGATGCGGAGCTGGCCGCCGCCGTTGGGAAGCGCGCTGCCGAGGCGGAGCACCTGCCGAGCGCGCTCTCGGACCGTTACGAAAAGCTGCGGGCGCGGCTGAGGGGCACCGGCGCCGCCCGCCTGATCGGGAACCACTGCGACGGGTGCCATCTCGAGCTTTCGTCGGTCGAGGTCGAGAAGATCCGCGCCATGCCGCCCGGGGAGGTTGCCACATGCGAGCAGTGCGGCCGGATCCTCGTCCCCACCTGAGGGCGCGGCCACAGTGTTGATCCTGGTCCGCCACGGTGAGTCGGTGGCCAACGCGCAGGGTCTCTTGCTCGGCCGCACCGATGCCGAGCTGACGGAGGCGGGCCGGGCCCAGGCGCTCGCGGCGCGCACGCTGCTGCGCGACCCGGTCACCGAGGTCCGCACGAGCCCGCTCAGCCGGGCCCGCGCCACGGCGGACCTGCTGGGTCTCGGCGTCCCGATGTCCGTCGACGAGCGCTGGGTGGAGATCGACTACGGCGAGTTCGAGTGCCAGCCGCTGGGCGGCATCCCGGCGGCCGTCTGGCAGAAATGGCAGAGCGAGCGCGAGTTCCGGCCCGAGGGCGGGGAGTCGCTCGCCGACGTCGACGAGCGCGTCACCGTTGCCTGCGAGGAGCTCTTTGCGGCCGGTGGCCCGGCGCGACGGACGGATGGGGACGTCGTCGTCGTGAGCCATGTGACCCCGATCAAGGCCGCAGTGGCCTGGGCGCTCGGGACGACCGACCTCTATTGGAGGCTTCATCTGCGCACGGCCTCCGTGACCCGCATCGGATGGAACCGGGACGCGCCGATTCTGCACGGCTTCAACGAGGTGGCACCGGCGTCTCCCACCGGCGAGACCGGAGAATCCCCCGGTTCCTGAGCCCTCACCCCCCTTTTGGCCGCTCCGCTCTTCCGCTCTCGTGAGTGTGACGTGGCCTCCTCAGGCCCTTTCGAACGCGGCCTCCATCACGCAGTCCAGACCGGCGTACTAGGGCACCCTTTGCGATATGCGCGTAAACCTTCGTGATTGGGGTCTTACCGCCATGGCGAGGCGTGTGTTCTCTGGTTGACAGGTGGAAGCCGATGGGCAGAGCATCGGTCGCAAGGTGGGATGTATGAGGATCGGAGGCACGAATGCGTGCTCGTTTGTCATTTGCCGGAGTCGGTATCGTTGTCGCCCTCGCCTTGATCCCCGCCGGTGTAAGTGAAGTCGGGGCGGCGCCACCGTCGAACGTGTCGACGGCTCTCAGTCTGTGTCAACGAGACGGGTGGCAGAGCCTGACCAATGATCAAGGGCAGCCCTTTCCCAACCAAGGCCAGTGCACCAGCTATTTCATCCATAACCCGGTCACACCCGCCGACCTGGCTGGTTCGTTCTCCGGCACGGGGAACGGAATCCTTTCCAATAACGGTTGCCCGACGCCAAATGGCCTCCCTCCGCTGAGCCTGGACTTCAACGCCACATATACCGCCGCGTTCGGATCGGTGACACTCGTCCTCAATGGATGCGCGAACGAAGTATTTCCGTCCGAAGGGAACTGGGCGGGAACCTTTACCATCACCACGAACGTCGGCACTCTTGCGGGCAATGCAGTCGGTCCGACGAGCAACCCGTTTGGGTCACCTCCATTCTCCTTCTCTCTAACACTTACCGTTCTGTCAGGAACGGGCGCGTTCGCCGCGACAACAGGCATGATCGACGTATTCATCGAATGGCCCGGCCTCGGAGTGCCAAACCCCGCTCCGATCACAGGGTCGGTCACGGTCCCGTAGCCGATGGGAGGCGCCTCACCGACCCGGTGATAGGTGACACCCAATCGCCGACTAAGCCCAGTCAGCACCATTCCCAAGGAAGAGGGTGTCTCCATCCACGAAGCACAGATGATTGCCGTCCGGGTCCACGCAGTAGAAGGAGCGTTCCCCCCACGGTCTGACCTCGATTGAGGATGTGACCCGGGCACCAGCACTGATCGCCCTTTCCTGCACTGCCTCAAGGTCACCTACGGCCAGGTACAGGTTGTCGCACGTCGGAGAGAACGGGCCGCGAGCCTCAACGGTCCAATCCACGAGCGCAACAATGACTCCTTCGCAATGGAAATACAGCCGGGTGGGAACAGTGTCGTCCGCATCCATTCCCAGGACTTGCTCATAGAAGAGGCGCCCCTTTGCGAGGTCCAAGGTCGGAACCGCCACTCGAAAAACTCGCACGCGAAATATTTCAGCACTTAGCCCCCGACGCGTGCCTCCGACACGGTCCCGGCGTTCTAGATGACGGTTAGTCCGGGGGGTCAGCTGGATGCCGCTTCGTGACTGGTCGTTCGGAGAACTCAACACCCCCGCAGTTGGCGCATTCCCTGAGCGGCTCGATCTGTTTCTCCTGAGCCTCCACAAAGGCTTGCTCACTTGCCATGGATGATTGCCTCCGAATGAGTGTTGGTGGCGGACGACGCACCGTCCTTTGCTTCTGCGCACGGGTCACAGTCCAGCGATAGCCGCAGTTCTTGCAAGTCCGTTGATAGAACCGGTGAAGAGCGACGAGCGCCATCGTTCTGAATCCTGCCACGAAAAGACTCTCGGAGCAGGTCTCTTTTGGCTGGCCCAACTATCCCCATGGTGCCGAACTCTCCCACCTTCGCGGCAGTCTGGGGCAGACGCTGCCGCGTGCAGCTGAGTTCGCCGAGGTCGCGGATCGGCCGGCGGTCGCTGTACTTGTTAGGAGCTGCGGCTGCTGACGCCCGCTAGAGTGCGTGTCGAACGCCACGCCCATCGATGCCTCATGGGAGCCGCGCATGCACACTGACATCCCTGATCGGGCGCGCGTAGACCGGCTGCTCGCCCACCGTGGGGCGTGCAGCGTGTCGATCTACCTCCCTACGGATCATGCGTCGCCCGGGGATGCCGAGCGCATTGAGTTCAAGAACCTGGCCGCCGAAGTGGTGCAACGGC
>JBPYFR010000331.1:0-2332 GCA_051985685.1 Acidimicrobiales bacterium | reverse complement strand
GCCACCACATCCATCGACCCCGCTTCTCACCCTCGATGAGCCCTGCCTCGCTCAGAACCTTGGTGTGATGCGAGATGGTCGGCTGACTCTTGGCCAGGGGGGCCTCGAGATTGCAGCTGCAGACCTCGCCTTCGGCAGCCACGATGGAGAGCAGTCGAAGGCGCACCGGATCACTCAGTGCGGCAAAGACGGGAGCGAGCTCACTCGCATCTGCTTCGGTGAGCTCGGCTTCGGTGATGGCGACGCAGCAGGGATCAGCCCGCGCTGAGCGGGAGGGCGGAGCAACCCGGCGGTTGGGCATGGTCACCTCTCATTGACAGCTATCGATCTATCGGGCACAATGGAGACATCGATAATGATCAATGTACTGGAGGAAGCCGGCGGTGGCACGCGTACAACTCGCTCTGAACGTCTCTGACCTGGAAGCGGCGATCGACTTCTACTCCAAGCTCTTCGCCACGGCACCGGCCAAGGTGCAGCCCGGCTACGCCAACTTCGCCATCGCGGATCCGCCCTTGAAGCTCGTGCTCGTCGAGCGTCAGGGTACCCGGGGGACTGGCGTCGAGGGAGCGCTCAACCACCTCGGGGTCGAAGTCACGAGCCCAGAAGAGGTCACCGCCCGAGGCGAGCGGTTGGCAAGTGAAGGGCTTGCCACGCGGGACGAGGCCGGCACGACGTGTTGCTTCGCCGTCCAGGACAAGGTCTGGGTCGAGGATCAGGACCGGACGCCCTGGGAGGTGTACGTCGTTCTGGCCGACGCTCCCGCCGAAACAGGGATCGAGGGCGACGGGAGCTGCTGTGCCACGACTTCTTCCCCCGCGGCGTGCTGTTGACCGTGCTCGCCACGCGGCCTGAGGGTCGGGGGTGAACCCACCCGCATTGTGGCGTCGCCTGACCGCTGAGTTTCTCGGGGCGGCTTTTCTCACCGCACTGGTCATCGGCTCGGGAATCGCCGCCCAGCAGCTGTCACCGGGCAACACGGGTCTCCAGCTCTTCGAGAACGCCGCGGCCACCGCCGCCGGCCTCTTCGCCATCATCTTGATGGTCGGGCCGGTCTCGGGTGGGCATCTCAATCCGGCAGTGTCCTTCGTCGACGCGGCGTTCGGCGGCGTCTCCTGGCGCGACGCCGCTGCGTACCTACCGGCGCAGGTCGCCGGCTGTGTCGTCGGGGCCCTGGTGGCCAACGTGATGTTCTCTCGGGCGGCGGTGGAGCTGTCGACGAAGCATCGGGCGTCGCCTGCGCACTTCCTCTCCGAGATCGTGGCGACGCTGGGGCTCTTGCTCGTCATCTTCGCGTGCGTCCGCTCGGGGCGATCGAAGACGACGCCGGCGGCGGTGGGCGCGTACATCGGAGCCGCCTACTTCTTCACTAGCTCGGCCAGCTTCGCGAACCCCGCCATCACGGTTGGCCGGATGTTCTCGAACACGTTCGCAGGGATTGCACCTTCGTCTGCGCCGAGCTTCATCGTGGCACAGGTTGTGGGGGCGATCCTGGCCGTCGCAGTGGTCAAGGTGCTCTATCCGAGCATCTCCTCGCAAGAGGCCGGTGATGTCCTCGTGCCTCATCGAATCGGGGTGGACCAATGACCACCGACAGACCCGAAGTCCTGTTTCTGTGTGTGCACAATGCGGGACGGTCACAGATGGCGGCCGCCCTTCTCGCGAAGCGAGCGGGCAAAGGCGTGGTCGTTCACTCCGCGGGCTCGTCTCCTGGCGAGGAGCTCAACCCCGCCGTCGTGGAGGCGATGGCGGAATGGGGCCTCGACATCTCGGCCGAGAGGCCGAAGAAGATCACCGACGAGGCGGCGCGCCGAGCAGACGTGATCGTGACGATGGGATGCGGCGATGCCTGTCCCGTCTATCCAGGGAAGCGCTACGTCGACTGGGAGCTTCCCGATCCGGCGGGGTTGCCGGTCGCCGCGGTCCGTCCCATTCGGGACCAGATCGACGCTCGGGTGAAGGCTCTGGTGCAGGAGCTTCTCGGCGTCGGGTGACCGGGAACCACGGCTCCCCCCGGTGGCGTCTGCGTGGGTCAGTGCTCCGCCGGTTGGTGCTCTTCCGGCTGCGCTTCGACCTTGACCGTTGCCTGGTTGGCCACGGCGCGGGGAACCGGCCTGCGCCATAGCGGCGCCTTCCCCCAGGGTCCGACGCGTTCGTTCAGTGCACGGGCGGGGGGTCGCCCTGGGCACTCGACGCGAGCTGCGGGTCCCACCCGCACACGGTGCAGGCGTGGAGGAGGGCAGACCTGCCGAATGCCACGGCGGCACTCAGGGGGTCGGGGCTGGCGATCACGTCGTCCCAGTCCAACACGTACTCGCCGAGCTCGGTGTCC
>JBPYFR010000330.1:0-6674 GCA_051985685.1 Acidimicrobiales bacterium | reverse complement strand
ACCCCACCCGGCGCCTCCGGCACCACGACGTTGTCCACGAGCACGATGCGCTGGCGCCAGTGGTCGAAGGCCGCGAACTGCCCGATGACCACCAGGGCCGCGTCCGGGTGCCCGAGATCGTCCGCCGGCACGTCGGGCAGCCTCTCGACCTCGCGCACGACGTCGTAGCCGAGGTATCCCACGAGGCCCCCGTGCAGCGGCGGCAGCCCACTCAGGACGGGCGACTCGAAGCGTGCCACCAGGGCCTCGACCGCGGCCAGGATGCCGTCCTCGGAACCAGTCAGTCCCAGGCGGCCCCCGACCTCGACCGAACGACCGCGCGCCGTCAGCGTGGCCAGAGGCCGGCGTCCGACGAACGAATAGCGTCCCCAACGTTCGCCCCCCTCGACCGACTCGAACAGGAACCCGTCGCCCTCCCCCACCAGGTTGGCGAAGCACGCCACCGGAGTCAGCGTGTCGGCGACAACCTCGCACCAGACCGGGACGATGGCGTGCTCCTTGGCCAGGGCGGCGAACTCCGCCGGGTCGGGCCGGAAGCTCAGCTTGTCCGGCACGACAGCGCTCCCCGGCACCCTCACTCGCGGTCCGGGGCGGGCACCCCCGGGCCCGACCCGATCGTCCGGTAGAAGCAGGTCCGCTCCCCCGTGTGACAGGCCCCGCGCCCGTGCTGGTCGACCAGCACCACGAGCGCGTCCTCGTCGCAGTCGATCCGCACCTCGCGCACGTACTGCCGGTCGCCCGAGGTCTCCCCCTTCTGCCAGTGCTCGTTGCGGCTGCGGCTGTAGAACCACGAACGGCCGGTGGCAAGCGTGCGGCGCAGCGCCTCTTCGTCCATGTAGGCCACGGTGAGGACGGTCCCGTCGTCGGCGTCTTGCACGATCGCCGGAACCAGGCCGTCGCCTTTTGCGAAGTCGACCGCCCGGACCAGATCCTCGTCGAACGCGAGCGCCACCCCGGCGGGAGCGTCGGCAGGCCCGCTCAAAGGTAGAGCCCCGTCCCGCTGTCGTTGCGCGGCGACGCAATGGCGTGGATGTCGCGCTCACGGAGGATCACGTACTCCTCGCCGTGCACCTCGACCTCGTAGCGATCCTCCGGGTTGAACAGCACGGTGTCGCCCACCTTCACCGTGCGCACATGCGGGCCGACGGCGACCGCGTCGGCCCACGTGAGCCTCCGGCTCAGCTGTGCGGTGGCCGGGATCAGGATGCCCGCCCGGGACCGGCGCTCGCCGTCGGTCTGGGAAATCTGGACCATGACCCGGTCGAAGAGCACGGTGATGGGCTGCTTGTCCTCGGCCTTCGCCGCATTGGTCCCGCTCTTCTTCGTCGACGTCGGCACCCTGGCACGGTACCGCACGAGGGCGCCCTTCCAGGTCAGAGCGGTCGGACGGCAACCCCCCGGGCCGCCATGTACTCCTTCGCGTCGCCGACCGTGAACTCGCGTCGGTGGAAGATCGACGCCGCCAGCACGGCATCGGCGCCCCCGATGACCGCGCCGTCGACCAGGTCCTGCAGCCGCCCCACGCCGCCCGACGCCACGACGGGCACCGCCACGGTGTCGACGACGGCCCGGGTGAGCGCCAGATCGAAGCCGTGCCGGGTGCCGTCACGATCCATGGACGTGAGCAGGATCTCGCCGGCACCGTTCTCCGCGCACTCGACCGCCCAGGAGACGGCGTCAAGCCCGGTCGGGCGCCGCCCTCCGTGGGTGTGGACCTCCCACCCGGAGCCGTCGGGGCGCGCCCGGGCGTCGATCGCGACCACCGCGCACTGGCTCCCGAACTCGTCTGCGATGTCCCGGACGAGGGACGGCCGTTCCACCGCCGCCGTGTTCACCCCTACCTTCTCCGCGCCGGCCCGGAGGAGCCGGCGGGCGTCCTCCACGACTCGGACCCCGCCGCCGACCGTCAGTGGGATGAACACCTCTTCCGCGGTGCGGGCCACCACCGACACCATCGTGTCGCGCCCGTCGGAGGAGGCCGTGATGTCGAGGAACGTCACCTCGTCCGCGCCCTCGGCCTCGTAGCGCGACGCGAGCTCGACCGGATCCCCTTCGTCAACGAGGTCGACGAACCGGACGCCCTTGACAACGCGGCCCGCGTCAACGTCGAGGCAGGGAATCAGCCGGATGCTGCGCACGCGGCCAAGCCCTCCTCCACGCTGAACCGTCGTTCGGCGAGCGCCCTCCCGACGATGGCCCCGGCCAGGCGGCGCCCGCCGGCGCGCAGCTGGGCCAGCCGGTGCAGGTCCTGTGTTGCTCCGACTCCCCCCGACGCGACGACCGGCAGCTCGGTCCGGAGCATCAGGGCGGCCAGGCCCTCGACATCCGGGCCCGCCAGCGTGCCGTCGCGGGCCACCGCGGTGACCACGACGGCCCCGATGCGCTCGCCCGCCCACAGGTCCAGGAGATCGGTCACCGAGCGCCCCGACCCGGTCACCCAGCCTTGCGCCTGCGCCTCGGCCACCCCGTCTTCTGTGGTCCGGTAGTCCAGGCCGACGGCCACACGCTCGGGCCAGCGCCGCGCACACCGACCCACCACGTCCGGATCCTCCAGCGCGGCCGTGCCCAACACCACCCGCGCGACACCCGCGTCGAGCAGCTCTGCGGCGGCGTCCTCCGTGCGGACACCCCCGCTGGCCTCCACGCGCACCGACGATGCCTCCGCCAGGCGCACGATCTTCTCGAGCGCCGCCCGCTCGTGCGGGACGCCCGTGCGTGCCGCCTCGAGATCGACCACGTGCAGCCAGCGCGCACCCCCGGCGATGAAGCTCGCGGCGAGCTCGGCTGGATCGCCGTAGCGCGTCTCCTGATCGAAGTCGCCCTGCGTGAGCCGCACCGCGGCACCGTCGTGCAGGTCGACCGCCGCGAACAATTCCATCACGCGGCCAGATGCACGAAGTTGGACAGCAGGGCCAGCCCGCAGGCGCCCGACTTCTCCGGGTGGAACTGGGCGCCCCACAGCGGACCCCGGACGACCAGGGCCGCCACCGGGCCCCCGTAGTCGCACACCGCCACGGTCTCGTCGCCTATCGGCGGGGCATAGGAGTGCACGAAGTAGAACCACGGGCGTTCTCCCAAACCCCGGAGCGGCGGCGGCTCGACGGGCGTCACGACCTCTAATTCGTTCCACTGCATCTGCGGGTGCTTCACCCCCGGCGGCAACGGCGCCACCGTCCCGGGGAGCACGCCGAGCCCGGACGCACTCGGGTTCTCTACGGACCCGTTGTAGAGCAGTTGGAAGCCGATGCACACACCAAAGAACGGCACGCCCGCTGCGAGGGCGGCCCGCGCCGGTTCCTCCAGCCCGCTCTCTCGCAGTGCGCGCGCGCAGGCGCCGAACGCACCGACCCCCGGCAGGACGATCGCATCGGCGCTCTCGACCGAGGCGGCGTCGGTCACCAGCCGCGCCCGCGCGCCGACGTGCTGCAGCGCCTTCTCTGCGGAGCGAAGATTGCCGATGCCATAGTCGAGGACCGCGATGCGAGCCCCCGTGGTCACAAGCTGCCCTTGGTCGAGGGGACGCCACTCCCTTCGACCCGCACCGCGTCGCGCAGGCACCGGGCCACGCCCTTGAAGCTGGCCTCCAGCATGTGGTGGGTGTTGCGACCTTCGAGGCGGCGAACGTGCAGCGTGAGGTTGGCGGAGGTGGCGAAGGCCCGCCAGAACTCCTCGGCCAATTGCGGCTGGAACGACGGTGAACCCAGTCCCGGCGTGTCGGGTGCGAAGTCGAGGCCGTAGGCGAGATAGGGGCGCCCCGACAAGTCGAGCGCGACCTCGACGAGCGCCTCGTCCAACGGCAACAGCATGGAGGCGAAGCGGCGGATGCCCGCCTTGTCCCCCAACGCGTCGGCCAGGCATGCCCCGAGGACGATGCCGACGTCCTCCACGGTGTGGTGCGCGTCGACGTGGAGGTCGCCCGTCGCCGCGACGGACAGGTCGAAAGAGGCGTGGCGCCCCAACTGCTCGACCATGTGGTCGAAGAACGGCAAGCCCGTCGAGACCTCGGTGCTGCCGGAGCCGTCGACGACCAGCGTCACCGCGACAGTGGTCTCCTTGGTGGCGCGCTCCTTCGCGGCGCGGCGGACCGTGGTGCTCACAAGCTCTCCTTCAGGGCGGCGAGGAACCGATCGTTCTCGTCAGGGGTGCCGACGGTGACCCGCAGACAGCCCCGCAGGCCGTCCCAGTTGGCGCAGTTCCTGATCAGCACCGAGTGCGCGAGCAGCGAGCGCCACACCTCGTCGGCGTCTCGGTCTCGGGGCCGGAAGAGGATGAAATTCGCGTCCGAAGGCCACGTGTCCACCGGCAGGTCGGCCAGCGCGGTCGCCACCCGGCCTCGCTCCTCGGCGATCCGCGCCACCCGGGCCTCCATCTCGGGCCCATGGCGCAGCGCCAGGAGGCCGGCCAGCTGGGTCTGGGCCGACAAGTGGTACGGCAGGACCACCGCCTCGCACGCCCGTACCACCGCCGGGTCGCCCACGAGGTAGCCAAGCCGCGCGCCTGCCATCGCCCACGTCTTGGAGAAGGTGCGGGTGACCACGAGTCCCGGGTTGGCGGCGCCGCGCAGCTCGAGGGCGCTCCACGGTGAGAACTGCCCGTACGCCTCGTCGACGACGACGAGGCCCGGCGCCGCGGCCAACACCGCCTCGACCGTCGCGGGGGGCTCGGACCGCCCGGTCGGGTTGTTCGGAGAGCACAAGAAGGTGACGTCGGGACACTCGTCGGACAGCAGGCGCGCCGCATCCTCGGGATCGATCCGGAAGTCGTCGTCGCGGCCGCCCTCGATGACCTGCGTCCCCGTGACGCGCGAGATGTGCGAGTGCAGCGCGTAGGTGGGCTCGAAGAGAAGGGCGCGGCGACCGGGCCCGCCGAACGCGAGCATGAGGCTCTGCAGGACCTCGTTCGAGCCGTTCGCACAGAAGACCTCGTCCGCGGTGACCCCGTGCAGGTCTGCCACGGCCCGGCGCAGCTCGGTGGCCGGTCGGTCCGGGTAGCGGTGGAACGACACCTCGGCCAGCGCGTCCAGCAATTCTTCGCGCCAGGCGTCGGGGGGCCCGAAGGGCGACTCGTTTGTGTTCAAGCGCACCTCGGCGTCGACCTGTGGCGAGTGATACCCCTCGGCGAGCTGGAGGTCGGGGCGCACCGGCGGCACCGCGCTCATGGTCCGGTCTCCTCCAGGGCTGCCAGCCGGCGTCGCACCGAGTCGGCGTGCGCGGGGAGCCCCTCGGTCTCGGCCAGGGTCATCACGAGAGGCCCGAGCGCGCGCAGCGCGTCCGGCGTGACCCGCACGGTGTGCACGTGCTTGCGGAAGTCGTCGGCGCGCAGCGCGGAGGCGAACCGCGCCGTGCGGTTCGTCGGCAACACGTGGTTCGGCCCCGCGAGGTAGTCCCCCACGCTGGCCGGGGACCACGCACCGACGAACACCGCGCCGGCGTTGCGCACCAGCGGCAACAGCGTCTCGGCCTCCCGGTCCGTGACCATGAGCTCCAGGTGCTCGGGCGCCACGGTGTTGGCCACGCTCATGGCCTGTTCGGGCGTGTCCACCAGGCAGGCGATGCCGGCCGCGCCGAGGGTCGCTTCCAGGTCGGCCCTTCGGCTCGATCCCGCCACGAGCCGATCCACCTCGGCCGCGACCGCGTCGACCAGTGCCGCGTCCCACGTCACCAACCAAGAGAGGCCGTCCGGCCCGTGCTCGGCCTGGACGACGAGGTCGAGCGCCGCGAACGTCGACGGCGCGGACGGCCCGGCCACGACGACGATCTCGGAGGGCCCGGCGAACGACGACGCGACGCCGACGACGCCCGAGACCTGACGCTTCGCCTCGGCGACGTAGCTCCTCCCGGGCCCCGCCACCACGTCGACGGCCCGGACGCTCTCCGTGCCGTACGCCATGGCGCCGATGGCCTGTGCGCCTCCGATCCGATAGACCTCGTCCAGGCCCGCGACGGCCGCCGCGCACAAACTGGCCCCATCGATCCTCCCGTCGGCGCCCGGGGGGACGCAGAGCGCGATGCTCCCCACCCCGGCGACCCGGGCGGGGGCGGCACACATGAGGACAGTCGAGGGGTAGCGCGCCCGCCCACCCGGTGCGTAGATCCCCGCCCGCTCGACCGGCAGGGACAGGTGGCTCACCGAGATGCCCGCCCCGACCAGGTCACCCGGGGGCGCCCCTTCGTGGGCGTGGTAGGCGACGATGCGGTCGAACGCCACGTCGAGCGCGGCGCGCAGCTCGGGGTCGGCCCGGGCGGCGGCCTCCTCGATCTCGGCGACCGGCACGCGCAGGCCGCCCGACACGTCGACGTGGTCGAACGCCGCGGTGTACCGCACGACGGCGGCGTCACCCTCCTCGCGGACGGCGGACAGGATCTGCGCCACCGCCTCCCGGACGTCGGCGCCGGGTGGTTCGGGGCGCGGCAGGGCCTCGTCGAACGGCGGGGCAATCCCGCGTAGGTCCAGGACACGTAGGGGCACGAGGCCCCAAGGCTACCGGCGGGCTCGGCGCCAGCCGTTCCGTCCACCCCCCGCGATCAGGCATCATCGCGCGATGTCCTCCGCCGCCGAGATCTCCTCCCTCTCCTCGACGCTCCAGGAATTGCACGAGCGCGTCACAGCCCTGGCGGAGTCTGCGCTCGCCCGCGGCGACGAGGAGGCGGCGCACGAGCTCATCGCGGTCGAGC
>JBPYFR010000329.1:0-15928 GCA_051985685.1 Acidimicrobiales bacterium | reverse complement strand
CCGAATCTGCAGACACTCCGGAGCACCGTCGAAGGCGTCGGCTCGGCCCTCGGCCTATCGGAAAGATGTCAGGCGGGGGACCGCTAGCATGCTTGTAGCGGAAAACCGCCTTGACGGTGTCGACCATCGGTTGGCTCCGTCCGGGGGGCCATCGCTGACGCGAGTCTTCTTCATCACCGTTGGAGCGGGCCTCGCCGGAGGACTCCTGATGTCGGTCTTCTCGAAGATCGGGCTGTCCTCGGCCGCCATGCTCGTAGGACTCATCATAGCCGTGCTCGCGGGTGTGGTGGCGCTCACCCGTTTCGAGTGGTTCGTAGTCGGCATCATGGCCTGCCGTTCGAGTCTCGACTCGCTCCATTTTGGTCAGAGCCTGGGCGGGTCCCTTGATCCGGCTACTTGTCTTGGCGCCATGTTCGTTGTCACATCGGCGAGTTGGCTGGTCGTCCAGCGACGCAGCGGCACATGGGTGCGACCAAGCGCGGTAACACGGGCATTATTTGTTTTTGCGGCCGCGATCGCCGCCAGCGTGCCGGCGTCGGTCCACCCCGCCGTGTCGGGGATCTCGGCCGTCAAGGTTGTGGCCGGTGTCCTCATGTTCGCGGTCCTGGAACAGATACTCGGCCGCCATCCCGAGCGGGCAAAAAGCATCATTGTTGCCATCCTGCTGTCGACGGCCGTGCCAATTCTGGTTGGTCTCAGCCAGAGTCTTTCGCGCAGCGGATTTACTCGAGAGCAGGGACCGTGGGCCAGGACGAGCGCGGCGTTGTCGAGTGTGACCGGCACGTTTGTCCACCCGAACTCCTTCGCTTCCTATCTGGTCCTCATTATCCTCTTTGCGACGGCATTGCTGGTCGTGATCAAATCGCTGCGCTGGCGAGTCGGGTTGGCAGTCGTTCTTGGCTGCAGCGCGTTTCTGCTCTTGCACACCTATGCCCGGATGGCCTGGATCGCTGCCATACTCGGCCTCGTCTACTTGGGCGTGCGGCTGAATCGGAAAATCTTGCTGTGCCTCGTCGTGGCCGGGCTCGCCTTCGTGGTCATGGTGCCATCTATCGGCACCCGTCTGGCTGACCTCGGTAAGCACTCGAACACTAGTTCGGTCACGGCAGACTCGGCGGCGACGGACAACTCGGCTACTTGGCGGGTCAGCTATTGGGGTCAACTGCTGCCCTTGGCCAAGCACAATCCGATCGACGGCATTGGCCTCGACATGGTCGCCGCTACCAACCCGAGCGGACTCGCACCCCACAACGTCTTTGTCCAAACATTCGTGGAGACAGGCGTCTTTGGGTTTGGCGCCCTGATCGCCGTCATCATCACGATGGCAAGAGCTCTTCGTCGAGGCGTCCGGTCCGCTAGAGGACCGCTAGACAAAGCCTTGGCCATAGCCGCCATGGCCGTCGCGCTGGCTTTGTTCATGCAACTCTTCAGTGAGAACTTCTTGACGGAAACGTGGGTCTACTGGTACTTGGCCGGGATCGGAACCATTGGTCTCGCCGCTGCGCGTCGGCTGTCTTTGGTCCACTCGCCCGCCGCACCGTCGCCGACGGATGACGAGGCCTCTCTGGAACTGACAGTGGAGGAACGTTCGGCGTACGCGCTCGCGCGGGCCACCGAAGCCCGCGACGTCATGGCAGCCCCCTCGACACCTGCCCTCGCCCCGAGCCCCACACTCCCCACGGGGAGCCGCTCACGCCACCGCACTCTGTCGTATGCGTTTCTCATCACGATGTTTAGCAGCGTCGGGGTGCTGACCATCAACGCCATGACCGGCGCCATCACGGCCCGCCTTCTCGGCTCTGATGGTCGGGGGGCGCTCACTGCGATCACGACGTGGACGCTGATGGTTTCGCTGTTCTGCAGCTTCGGCTTCGGCGAGGCAATGACATATTTCCAGGCCAAGGACCACGCGGATTCCCGGCGCATTCTCGGGACAACGCTCGCCGTTGGGGCGGTTCTGGGCGTGCTGGCTCTATTGGCCGTCCAGCCGGTCTTGCCTATTGCCTTCAGCGCCCAACGTGCCGCCACTTTGCGACTCGCTCGACTCTCGATGCTGTGGATCCCCGCAGCCATGGGCATGCAGTTCATGCTATTTTTGCTAAGCGGACAGCAGCGGTTTCGAGCCCTTAACGCCGCCAAGGTCGCCCAGCCGATATTGTACGCCGTTGCCCTCGTCGGCCTCTGGGCCGCACATGCCTTCACTGTCGGGTTGGTCCTGTTCGCGTTCTTCGGCACCACGCTCGTTGTGTTCTTAGCTTCGGTCGCTTTCCTCGTGGTTCGGGTCGGGCTCGGTCGGCCGTCGTCACCGCTGGCCCGCGACGGCCTTCGCTACGGCCTGCGCCTGCAAGGCCACACTGTTGGATTCTGGGCCAATGCCCGCTTGGACGTCATGATGCTCCCCGCGTTTGTCCCGGCACGGTTCATAGGGTTGTATGCCGTGGCCACGAGCATGAGTGCGATCGTGGTCGGGCTTTTCGGGAGCCTCAAAGATGTCGTGTTCCCGGCGGCCACCAGTGCCGGCGACGAGTCGGGTGTGCGCCTCGTGGAGCGATCTACTCGGCTCGTGTTGGTCGGGGCAACGCTCGGTTCCCTCTGCCTCGCGGTCGCCGCCCCAATAGCGATACCCGCCGTCTACGGGGGCGGGTTCAAGGGCGCAGTCGTCCTTCTTGATCTGCTTCTGCCTGGCACGGTCTTTTGGGCGGGCGCAGCCATCGTCGAAAGCGGGCTTCAGGCGACCAATCGGCCGGGATTGGCCAGCGCGGCACAACTTATCGGGATGGCCGTGACCGTGGTTGGCCTGGTCATCACTGTGCCGACCATCGGCGTGACAGGTGCGGCCATCACCTCCTCGGTCGCCTACACGATCACCTTCGTCGCCGCTGCCCGTCTCCTCCACGCCCGCACAGAGTTCTCGATCGCCCGGGTCTTTTCACCCGCGGAGCTGATGGGAGACGCCCGCTGGCTCCTGCACCGTGCGAAGGGCCCCATGGCCAGGCTCACCACTGCGTGACGTGACCGGGACTGCTAGGTCCGCCATGACTCGGCTACGACTCGGAGTGGTATGCGCAGGGCGGAGGGCACCGCTGTGGCAGGCCACCATTGTTCGGTCTCTCCTCAATTGCCCTGACACCGAACTTGTCGCCATCTTTGCGTGCCAACCTCCGCCGGTGGAAGGATCAATATGGCGGTGGTATTGGCGACGTCTGGTTCTTCCTCGTGCCCGCGCTCTGCAGCCGGTTGACTTGCAGGCCGAGATCGGTGACACTCCCGTGACCGAGCTGGCCGAGAGCAGTATGGCGCGCCAACCGAGCGATCTGAGCCTCGATGTCATCGTCGACCTCGCCCATCCGGCCGCGTCTAATCTGGGTTCTGCCACCGAGGTTCCGATCTGGAGCTTCGACCACTCCCCCGCCGCCCCCGGTCTCGGAGAGTTCCTTCGAAGGGATGCCACAACGACGGTTCGTTTGATCCAGCTGCGCGATGGCCTCGTCAGCATTCTGCACTCCGGCACCCTTCCGACTCAACGGCGCTCGTATGTGCACCAGCTGGACATGGTCTTGCTCCAGACCGCAGACTGGATCGTCCGATCGGGCCGTCAACGCACGCTGGGAGGTCGAGTCCGGATACCGTCGTCCGGTCGCCTCCAGCAGGTCGAACGCGGGCACTCTCACGCCATCACCGGTCGCGAGACGCTCGCTGTCGCTCGCCGTGTTGTCACGACGATGACCACGACAGCCCTCAGGGAGTTGCGGCGCTGTGAGGACTGGCACGTGGGTGTCGTCGAACGTCCAATCGCGAGCTTTCTCGATGGCGGGACGGTTGCCGACGTACACTGGCTTGCCCGATCGGACCCGAATGGATCCCTGGCTGACCCGTTTCCTTTCTGCGCCAACGGGCAGACCTGGTTGCTCGCGGAGCACTACGGGTTTGATGACCTGCACGGTCGCATCGTCGCCCTCCGCGGCAACCGGACGACGGCATTCGGACGCCCCGACGTCGTGATAGATGACGTCGCTCACCTGTCGTACCCGTTCCTCCTCGAGCATGAGGGGGCGATCTTCTGCCTGCCAGAACGAGCCCAGGCACGGGAGCTGGTGCTCTTCCGGGCCCTTGAGTTTCCCCACCGCTGGGTGCGGGCAGCGGTCCTTCTCGAAGACTTTCCGGCCTTGGATGCGACCATCTTTCGTCATGCGGGGCGTTGGTGGCTGTTCTGCACCAACGCCGATTCCAGCCCCGCTGTTGACTTGCACGGGTTTCACGCCGAGCGGCTCGAAGGTCCCTGGCAGCCCCATCGGCTGAATCCGTTGAAGACGGACGCGGCGACGAGCCGGTGTGGAGGGACCCCCTTCCGCGAGGGTGACAAGCTTTACCGCCCAGCCCAGGACTGCAGCCGGACCTATGGGGGAGCCCTCAGCCTCAACATGATCACTGAGCTGACGCCGGACAGGTTCTCGGAGCAGGTCGTCGCGAGGGTCGAGGCCGACCCCGACGGTCCCTACCCAGAGGGAATGCACACGCTGAGCGCTCTGGGCGATATCACCATGGTCGATGGGAAGCGCTATATCAGCAACCTGCGGTATGTCAAGCGACAGCTTCGCCGTCTGGGGTCGACCCCGCTGCGACTGGCGCGAACTCGAACCGTCTGGCCCTCGGGCTGACGGTCGCGGCAGATCTCTATAAGGGCGGCGGGTTGGCGCGCAGCTGGGCTTCGGTCCATGCACCCGCGATCCCCACTCCGTACGGGCCCCCGGAGTAGAAGTCCTCGTGCTGATATTGCGAGGTCAGGAACGTGAACCGGCCCTGACCTACCCCCCTATTCCCGGTGCTGCCGCCCGTCCTGTGTCTCCAGAGGTCCGCCCCCGCGTTGGCCAGGAACTTCGCGATGGTCAGGTTGTTCGGCCCGGACGGGGTATCCAAGATCAGCCGGGCCTCATACGTGACGTAGAAGGCCTCAGTGTCTCCGACCGGAATCGGACCACGCGAAGTGGGAAAGAAGTGGAAATTGTATCCAGGCACCATCGTAACCGAGATCCCACCGTCGGGCTCGTGGCGAATGTCGGCCGAGGCACTCTTGGCACGGAAGTCATCCCTCCAGTGACCACCAGTTAGGGCAAGATCCTCGGGCTGAACCAGAATCCAGGTTCGCTTGCTCTTGCTGAAGATGTAACCCCGCATGTTGTGCACTTCGACCCGAACGTTGGTCGGCTCGGAGGCCTCGGCCTCCGCGTAAATCTGGCCCCACCCGGTCATGGCAGCAAACCTCTCGACGTTGGTGACATCGTCGAGCAGTGGTGTAGCTGCCCACGAATAGGAAAGCGGCACGCCTTGCAAATGACCGTCGTCGGGGTGAGCCATCTCGTCAACGATACGTTCAAGTGGATTGATGGAAGTCGACGGCCCGACCGAGGTCGATGGCTCGGCGGACGTGGACGGGTTGGCAGAAATCGACGGCTCGGCAGAGGTGGGTCGAGAGATTGAAATCGGCGTGCTCACGCAAGCCGTCGAGAGCAGCGCCAAGCACGCCGCCAGAGCCGCCAGTGAGACCAAGCGGTAATGCGTGGGCCTCGACGGTTGCAGATCAGCTCTCCTGTCGCAGATAGCGGCGCGCCCCCACCGACAACGATTATACCAACTGGCAAATTGCGACTGGTTTCACGGGAATTGGTCGATCCTGGAGCTTTCGGATGGCAAATTGTCACGGGGCACGAGAACAGAGAAGGGGAAACGCCATGAAGCCCGAGATCATGCCGGCCGTAGTAATTGGAGCCGGCCCCTACGGCCTTGCTGCGGCGAGCCATCTCGGCGCGCGCCGGGTACCGTTCCGGGCTTTCGGCTTTCCAATGGCCGGTTGGTGGGAGCACATGCCTCGCGGTATGTTCCTCAAATCAGTCGCGTCCGCGTCCAACATCGGCGCGCCCTACTCGGGCTTAACGCTCGGCGACTATTGTGCCGACAAGGGCATCACCCCCTTCGACCATGACGGGGGTGAGATCCCAATCCCGCTCGACGATTTCGTCGGCTACGGGCACTGGATCCAGCAGCGCGTCCTTCCCGATCTCGAGCAGTCCGAAGTGACCGGTCTCTGGCCATCACGCGGCAATTTCGAGCTTGAACTCGACTCGGGCGAACGGGTCACGGCGCGCACGGTCGTTGTCGCGGCGGGCCAATATCCGTTTGCCTACGTCCCGGGGGAGCTACGGGAGGTCGGTGGGGGCGAGCACTCGGCCAAGGGGCTCGTCTCGCACCCGGGGGATCACGCTGATCTTTCTGCTCTCGCCGGCCAGACTGTGGCCGTCATCGGCGCAGGTCAGTCCGCCCTCGAGTCAGCGGTCCTGCTCGAGGAATCCGGCGCTCGTGTCTCCCTTGTCGCTCGCAGACCAGCCTTGACATGGGGCGAAGTGCCCCTCGGCCACTGCCCGAGCCTCACCGAGCGCCTCCATCAACCCCCCTCACCACTCGGCGCCGGGTGGGTACACTTCTTCCTCACCCGCTATGCCAGGCAGTTTCGTTTCCTTCCGAGTACCACGCGCCTGGACTTTGTGCGGAAGATCCTCGGCCCTTCGGGCGCGTGGTGGCTGCGCAGCAGATTCTCCAATGAGATCGACGTCCGCCTCGGCCGGAGACTCGTCGGAGCGTCGGCGAAAGGTGGCGGGGTCGCGCTGGATCTTGCCACCGCCGATGGCGGTGCCGAAAAACTCGTCGTCGATCACGTCATCGCCGCGACGGGCTACAGGGTCAACCTGACCGCCCTGAGCTGGCTCAGCCCGGATCTCAGCGGGTCCCTTTCGACGGTCTTCGGCTCACCCAAGCTCACGGCGGGCTTCGAGTCT
Source organism: Acidimicrobiales bacterium (assembly GCA_051985685.1). GTDB lineage: Bacteria > Actinomycetota > Acidimicrobiia > Acidimicrobiales > RAAP-2 > Bog-473. The sequence continues at coordinate 9,098 of JBPYFR010000329.1, read as the reverse complement.
TCCGTGCCTGGGCTGTTCTTCAGTGGCTTGGCGGCCGCGGTCACGTTTGGACCGATGTTGCGGTTCGTTGCCGGATCGGAGTTCGCCGGGCGATCCGTGGCAGCCGGCGTGTCCAGGCGAATCCGCAGCCGCTAGCTGCCAGGGTGAGGCCGTGTCAAGCGCTCCTTGACTTCGCCCCTGATCGCGTGGACGACCTTTCCGCTCCACCTGTGTAGCTGGCGCACACCCATGGCGATGACCGGTAGCGGATCGTCTGTCGCCGCCCAGGCAAGGCGCGTGCCGGCAAGACGCCCTTTGGGCGTCGGTGCTGGCAACGTCGTGCCTCGATAAACAAGTCGTGCCGTCAGGTCAAGGTTCTCGACCACGAACTGTTGACCTTCAACCTGGTTGCCGCGAGGGATCGGGCGGCCGGACAGGTCAAGGTGCATGGCCCGGACCACGTCGACACCAGCCTCGTTCTCGAAGAGTCGGAACTGGGCGCCGACTCGCGGGTTGAAGTCAAGCAGGTTGTAGGTGCCGTCTCGCTGATCGAAGCGCCAGTCGGCGTCAAAGATCCCCTGGTAGCCGATCTGTTTGCAGAAGGCGCGCGTGAGCGAGGCGAGCTCGTCATTGGCCTCGACACGGGCGTATGCGGTGGACCCGGTGTGAGCCGGCCACGACCGCAGCTTTCGACCGGTAAACAGCGCCGGGGTCTCCGAGGCTGCATTGCAGTAGCCGCCCACGATCCAGTCGATCGAGGTCTCGCCCGGGAGGTACTCCTGCACGAGAACACCGAAGGGCTCCGCCAAGTCGCTCACAACCGCAGCCAGGTCGTCGGGGCCAGCGATGATAGTGCTGCCGGGCACGACCGGCTGGCTGAGGCGGAGCCACGGGTCGGTGTTCTTGAAGACAACGGGGAACTTCATCTTCTCGACCACCGCGTCGAGGGCGATCCGGGTCGTTGGGAAACCTGTCAGTGGCGTTGAGACCTTGTGCTCCCGGCAGAGCTCAAAGAGGCCGCGTTTGCTGGCGAGCCGGCGCGGCAACCCGGGAAGCACACCGGGGATGACGAAGTGGTCGCGCAGACGGTCTGCCCCCTCGGCGACCAGCACCGCGGCCTCGTCATCGGTGCAGATGATGAGCGGCCTGATGTGAAGCTTTCGACCCACCGCGACCAGCCAATCCAGTAGCTGCGATTCGTCATCCCCGCTGTTTGCGAGCAGCGGGACACGACCGGCGAGATAGCGTGAGACCGCCGCTGGTGTGTAGCGGTCCTCGGTAACAGCGAAGACCGGTACACCTGCTCGGCCGAGCGTGCGGATCGCCCCCACTGCCCCGTGGTGAAGCGGAAAGCTCGCGACCCGAAGCAGGAGCACGGCCAGGCTGGTGTCGAGCTCAAAGCTCAACTGCGACCAGTGGTCGCCGCGGGGGATGCGCCGCCGCCTTGTCATACCGCACCGACTCGGGCGGCGAACGCCTTCTCGAACGCGGCTAGGCACGGCCCCTGGGCGACCCAGCCCGAAGCGACCGCTTCGGCGGGGGCCTCGGCCTCCTCGGTGCCGAGCCAGGGTTTCATGACGGGAATGGTGCTCACAGCGATGATTCCTTCCGGTAGCTAGCGAACGGATGCGACAGCAGCTGTTGGCGCGCCGGCCAGCCGGGCCGCCCGCCACCAATCGACGAGGTTGCGGAGCCTGCTCTCGAGGTCGATGGTGGCCTCGAAACCCAGCAGCTGGCGGGCCCTGGTCGTCTCGGCCAGCCGGCGAGGCACCGGGTTGACAGCCCGTTCGATCCGAGGCCCGTAGACGTTGAAGTAGCGCACCCCTGCGTAGGCAAGCCCGTAGCGGTCGTTGAAGGATCGCAACAGGCCTTCGTTGAAGGTCTTGGCTGCCCCGTAAAAAGTCCGGTTGGCGTAGGGATGGTGGTCCTCCGGCGTGGGAAACACTTCAGCCATCCCGTACACATCCGCCGAGGAGGCGGCGACCAGCTTGGACACGTTGGCCTCGACCGCGGCCTCTGCGACGTTGAAGGTCCCGTCAACCATGACCTCCAGGGCCAAGCGAGGGTCGTCAGCACGTTGGGTGACGCGGATGGCCGCCAGGTGAAAGACGACATCAACACCTTGGAGGGCGTCCCGCACAGCCCGTCGGTCGCGCGGGTCGCCCTCGACACAGTGACCGGCCCATGCGCGAGAGCCCACGCCAGGTTCTCAGGGCGGCCACGAGTGAACTTTTCGAATACGACAATCTCCGCGGGCCGCTCGGCGACCAGCTGGTCGACGGCGGCGGATCCGACCGCCTCCGCCCCTCCGGTCACCAGGATCCGTGTACCAGCGAGCGAGCGCTGGGGTCGAGGAAAGTCCGCGGCCGTCATTTCTGTGATCTCCTTGTCAGTCCTACACTCATCGTAAAAGGCGAGTCGGGGCGGCCCGGACCCGGTCTCGGCATCAATGGACGTTTGGCCAGTGGGCCCTTCGGCTTCTGCGGCGTGACTGTCCCAGCACGGCCAGCGCTTCGGGCCTCTCGGCTGCCCCGAAGGTGAATCTCACCACCACCAAGCCGACTTCGCTCATCTTCGCGGTAGGCAACGACTGGATAACGCGGTCACGCGGACACTGCCGCCCGGTTGGGTCAGCCTCGACCAGTGGCTGGACACCGGCACCGGCGACACATATTGGTCGCAGTACACCAATGTCCCGGTCGCGGCCTCGGGGACAACCGTCGCGGTCAGCGACAAGGCTCCCACCTCCGACCGTTGGAACCTGGCCGCGGTAGAGCTTCCGGGCGGCGGCGAACTCCCCGTTAGAACTCGGCCTCGGCGCGAGATCATCAGGATGCTCTTGGAGGAACACGCTCCGGCGAGTGCGACAGATTGTCCATACGGGCAGAGATGCGGTTGTCACCCACGGTGATGGCCCCTGGAATGTTACGGTGCGGACATGAATTGCGGCCCAGCGCGGTCGCCTGCCCACACCACCAGCACGACCGTCCTACGAGAGGGTGCTACCACTTCGCGTTCCCTCGATAGTCCACGCGACAAACCCTTGAGTCGGCCCTCCATACCAACCTTCAACCACGAAGGTGGCGTGGCTGACACCGCGTTTGTCACCGCCGGCATGCGGGCCAGAGAGACGCAGCGCGGCACGCCTCTGTTCCTCGATCCGCTGGCCAGCCTGCTTGGGGGCGACCACGCCAGGCGCGTGGCTGGGAGGCTGCACAGCCGGCTGTTCTTTCACGGAGTGACCGCCAGAACCGCGGTGCTGGATGAGTTCATCGCGCAAACGGTCAACCGCGACGGGGCCAGGTCGGTGGTCAACCTCGGTGCCGGTCTGGACACCCGACCTTACCGGCTCGCCCTCCCGGCGGATCTGCGCTGGGTGGAGGTGGATCTGCCCAGAATCGTTGATTACAAATCGATCGTGCTCAACCGGGTGCGGCCACGCTGCCAGGTCGAGCGATTGAGCGTCGATCTCACCGACGCTGCGGCTCGACAGGTATTAGTCGACCGGCTTTGCGGTGGCGGCCCGACCCTGATCCTCTCCGAGGGCCTGGTTATGTACCTGTGCGAGAATAAGGTGGTTGAGCTCGCTCGCGACCTCATCACCGGGACCACGGTCGAATGGTGGGCACTTGACCTGGTCGGATCACCCTGGTTTCTGCCCTGGGCCAACCGGTTCCCTCGGCGGCGGTCCTCGATCGCAAACACAAGCCTCCAGTTCGCGCCGCCCGACGGCGCCGGCTTTTTCCGCCCGCTGGGGTGGGAGCCGGTGGACATCCGCTTCTCGTGGCTGGAGCAGCGCCGGCTCGGCTGCGAGCCCTGGCTCATGCGGGCCACCTGGGCTGCCAGCCCACGGCAACTACGGCAAGCCCTTCAAAAGATGAGTCTGTTCGTCCTTCTCAAACGCGAGGTGTGAAGATGATCTGTCCCCAGTGCGGCGCCGAGACCCCAGACGACGAATGGAACTGCGTATCCTGCAGGATGAATCTGTACTGGGCCACCCGGCACTACAAGGGCCTCGCAGAGATTCGTGAGAAGCAGGGTCTGTCCGAAGGAGCAGCATCGCCCCCCTTCTTGGTTCAGGCCCACATGGAAGCGATGGATGACCGCGCCGACCGAGGTGGACGAGTCGTCCATCGGGTCCGCCGGGTTGCCCGAAAGGTCATGCGCAAGCAATCCTGACCGTGCACCTGCCAACGGTAAGTGACGGGAAGGGCTTAAGACTCCGGCCTGGCGAGCTGGAACTGCCGAGCTGGCTCAGCGCCTTCGCTGTCGATGCCAGTGCGATCACTCCAGACACGATCCCGGATGCCAACTGTTAGCTGAGGGTACGATTCCCCGCGCTTACCATCCACCAACGAATCGCCCCTCGCGCCTGGACCCTTCAGGGTCGCCAGCCGCAAGCGGAGGATGTGCGCCACGAAACGCAGCCCCTCTCGGGCGCTGGCTTTGCTCTCGCCGCCGTGGCGAGATGCGAACGTGAACCCGATCTCTCCGACTCGCAACCTTGTGTTCCGCAGCACGATCTCCAGGAGAATCTTGAATCCCATGGGCCGAAGGCTCTCGATGTCGAGAGCGGCCATGCGAAGAGCGAAGAAGCCGCTCATCGGGTCGGAGACCTTCCGTAGGCGGCGAGGGAAAAGGACCTTGGCAATGTCGGTCGCGCCCCGGGAGACATTCCGCCTGGAATGGTTCGAGAGCCCGTTTGCACTGCCACCCTTGGTGTATCGGCTGGCGAGGACGACGTCGACACCCTGGTTGTCCACCGCCGAGACCAGCTCCGGAACACACTCGGGCGGGTGTTGCAGGTCGCCGTCCATCACCACCGCGATATCGCCCATAGTGACACGCAGACCTGCGAGCACCGCCCCGCCCAGACCTCCGGTCCGCTCGTCAGGTGGCCGATGGAGGCAGAAGACCGGGATGGAAGCGGTCTGCGCCACCTTCTTGATGACCAGTGGAGTCTCGTCGCTGCTGTCATCGGCGAAGATGACATCGGCGGCAGAACCGTTGAGCACATTGGACAGGCGCTCGACAAGTGGCTCGATATTCGCGACTTCGTTCCTCGTTGGAACGATCACGCTGACTTTGTGGCTGCTGGCAATCATCAGTTCCCCCTCGAGACCCTGGCAGGCCTCCCGATCGTCACCTGCTTTGTACTCACGTGCTTGCGCTAATCACGCCAAACGGCGGAGTCCATTTCGAGCAATTTCACATCGAATGGCCAAACGGCCAACAAGCAAATAGGTTTCAATCTGTACCAGCATCCGCTGCCACCTAAGCCGGGTGGGCGACCGGTTCCGAAGGTTCAGATCGCCCGGTCAGATACCAGCTGGCGGCGAGGCGGATGCCTTCCCGCAGCGTCACCTGGGGGGTGTAGCCGAGCTCTCGGCGGGCCTTGTCAATCGCATGTCGATTGTCGGTACCGAAGAGCTTCACGCCGAGTTGAGTAACTGGTGGTTGACGCGGTGTACGTGTGATGCTGGTCAAGCGCTCAGCCAGATAGGCTGCCGCATCGAGCGGGCCGTACGGGATGTGCCGCCTGGGTCGGCTGGCGCCGATCTCCCGGGCCGTCGCCTGCATGAGTTCCTCTTGCGTGAGGGGTTCGTCGTTGGTGATGTTGAACGCCTGCCCAACCGCTCGCTCGTGATCGAGCCCCAGCAGTAAGCCCTGCACGACGTCTGTCACATAGACGAAGGGGAGTGCGTTGTCACCCCGGCCGATGATGACCCCCTTGCCAGCGCTGAGGCGATCAGCGATCCGACCGAAGTGCAGCCGATCGTTTGGGCCGAAGATCGTGCCCGGTCGGATGATGACAGCTGGGAGCCCCTCCTCCGTGATCATCCGCTGCACCAACCTGTCCCCTTCAGCCTTGGTGATCGGATAAGGATCGGAAAACGGCCTCAGCGGGAAGTCCTCGTGGCATGGCCTGCCCAGGTCGATCCCGTACACCGTCCATGAGCTGACATGGACGAGCCGGCGGACTCCTTCGGCAAGCGCAGCCCGGCAGACATTTTCCGTCCCGGTGACGTTGACGTCGTAATAGTCACGGAACGGTCGCCAGACGCCCATCATGCCCGCCAGGTGAAGGACTGCCTCAACGCCCTTTGTCGGGGCGGAAAGCGTCTCCTGGTGGCAGACGTCTCCCCGGTGGACCGCCACGCCATGCTCCTCGAGCCAGGTCACGTCCTCGCCGGGCAGCGTCATGACCCGCACCCGATCGCCGCGCTCCAGCAGTTTCGAGGCGAGGTGGCGCCCGAGCAGACCCCCGCCCCCTGTGATCAATATCTCCATGCTGTCTCCTCCTCCAGGCATTCCGCCGGTGACCAGTGCCGCCATCGGTGTGCCACGTCTGCCAGAGCAGGAAAAAACTGCTCCAGCCACACGATCGAATAGTGCCGGCGAGGGATGACAACCTCCCGAGAAGGGCGAAGAATCAGCCGGCAGATCCCCTCTGCGACCAGACCGGGTTCGGGCAAGTGGCCCTGGACGTCGCGGGTCATCTCGGTCCGGATGTTGCCGGGCGAGACGAGGGACACGGACACGCCGGTTCCCCTCAACTGGCGCCGCAAGCTGAGTGAGAACCCGCGGAGGCCGTACTTGGTTGCCGAGTAGATCGGCTCCATCGCCACCCTTCCCGACAAGGAGCCGACCGAGATAACCGCTCCGTGCCGTCGTTGAAGCATGCCGGGGAGGACGGCCTGGGTGAGCAGCACGGCGCCGACCAGGTTCACTTCGAGTAGCCGGACCAGGTCAGCAGGCGGGCTGGCGGCGATGGGGCGCCGCCAGTTGACTCCAGCATTGTTGACCAGTACGTCCACCCGCCCAAAGGCGCCTTCCGCCGCCTTGATGAGCTGGACCACCTGCTTCGGGTCGGTTACGTCGGTTTGAACGGAGCGAGCTTGGCCGCCGATCGCCAGGATTGCCTGTTCCTGGGCTCGCAATCTCTCGACGCGACGCGCCGCCAGCACGACTCTCGCGCCGCGCCGGGCGAGCTCCTGGGCGGCTGCAGCACCAATCCCCGAACTCGCCCCCGTGACGACGGCGACCTGGTTCGCCAGTTCGCCCACCGGTCATCCCCCCCCGACCAGCTGGGGCGTCGGCGTGTTCGCGGCGGGGCTCGTGGATGACCGCAGACCCTGGCGACGGTACCAATCCGCCGTCAGCCGGACGCCCTCGCGAAGGGATATTTCAGGGGCATACCCGAGCTTGCCTCGCGCCTTTTCGACCGAAAAGCGGATCCTGCTTCCCAGGAACGCAACGCCGGCGCGGGTGATGAGCGGACGGTGGGCGCCGGGTAGAAGGTCGGCAGCGCGCTCTGCCCCATACGCCGCCGCGTAGAGGACGTGATACGGGACGCGGAGGCGGGGCGGGCGGACCCCGATCTCATGGGCGATCGTCTCAACGAACTCCTGCTGCGTCAGGGGCTGGTCGTTGGTGATGTTGAACGCCTCGCCAAGCGCCCGTTCGTGCTCGAGCGCCAGCAGCAAGCCCTGGACAGCATCGGTGACGTAAACAAGGGGGATCGGATTGTTGCCTCGGCCCACGATGAGGCCTCTGCCCGAGCGGAGCCGGTCGGCTGTGCCACCGAAGTGCAAGTGGTCGCCCGGGCCAAAGATCTGATCCGGCCGGATGATCACGGCCGGGAGCCCCTGAATGATCATTCGCTGGACCACTCTCTCCGCTACGGCCTTGGTGACCGGGTAGGGGTCGGCGAACGGAGCCAGCGGGAAGCGCTCATCGACCAGGCCGTTCCAGGCCGTTCCGTACACGCTGGACGAGCTCATGTGAACGAAACGTCGAACCCCCACGGCGAGTGCAGCGTGGCAGACGTTCTCCGTCCCAGCGATGTTCACCTCGTAGTAGTCCGCCATTGGTCGCCACACGTGCATCATTGCGGCGAGATGCACGACGGCCTCAGCACCCTCCATCGGTGTCACCAACGTTTCCGGCTCGCAGATGTCACCTCGATGAACCCTTACCCCGAGCTGGCTGAGCAAGCGGGTGTCCTCGTTAGGAAGAGCGAGAGCTCGCACCCGATGCCCGCGCTGAAGCAATGCTGGAATGAGGTGGTGGCCAACGAATCCATTGCCGCCTGTCACGAGTACGTCCATCTCACACGCTCCTCATGGATGGGGCGGCGTTGAGCTGTCCGGCGCGAAACCACTCGGCACTCCGCCTGACGCCCTCGGCCATGTTTACCTGTGGCGCAAATCCGAGCTCCCGCCTGGCCCGCTCGATACTGAACCGGTTTTCCCCACCCAGAAGCTGGATGCCGTAGCGCATCACCGGCGGCGGCGTCTCCCGGCGCGCTAGCCGCGCTGCCAGCTCGCCACCCGCACCCAGAGCGAGGGCAGCCCGATATGGGAGTCGCCTGCTTGGCGCGGGCACACCAAGCTCGGCCGCGATGGCCGCGAGGTAGTCGCGCTGTGTTACCGGCTCGTCGTTCACGAGGAGATACGGTCGGCCGACTGCATCACTTGCTTCTGCCGCCTGTAATACGCCCTGTGCGACATCGCGCACGTAGACGAGCGGCACGTGGTTGTTACCCGATCCAATCATGACCATCCGGCCGTCTCGAATCATCGTCGCAAACCGGCCGAAGCTGGCGACGTCGCGGGGGCCGTAGATCCACCCAGGCCGCACAATGGTCACCGGAGCGCCGCGCTGGATCATCGCCCGTAGCAGCCGCTCGCCGGCAACCTTTGATCGACTGTACGGATTCGGCTCTACCCGCAAGGGGCTGGTCTCGTCGGCCACACCCCTCACGTCGTTGCCGTGGACGGTGATCGAGCTGACATGGACAACTCGTTGGACACCAGCAGCCCGGGCGAGATCGACCATGGTCTGCAGCGCGTGGACATTGGTGCGCTCGTACTCGGACTTCGGCCCCCAGGGGCCCGTGCGAGCGGCGCAGTGCAGCACGTACTGCGTACCTCTCAATGCGACCTCCAGCGCGTCGGGGACGCTCACGTCGGCCACGTGCACATCGATGTCAGCCCCGATGAACCTGTCCACGCTCTCGCCCGGCCGGACGAGTGCCCGCGGTCGCGTCCCGCGCTCGACGAGGAGGTCGATGAGGTGGCTGCCCAACAGACCGGTTGCCCCGGTGACCAGGAAGG
>JBPYFR010000328.1:0-5721 GCA_051985685.1 Acidimicrobiales bacterium | reverse complement strand
CTTTGCCGACCTCGGCGTTCGCCTGGGCACTGACGATCGCTTGGCCGCCCAGCTGGACATCCCTTTGCGAGGCGAACCGATTCTCAATCTGCTGCGCGTCATCCTGCAGCTGCTTGTCCGACTTGGGTTTGAAATACGCGATCACGTATGTCGAGCGCTCATTACGCGAAACCAGCGCGGGATCGTGGGTGTCGTAGAAGCTGGTCACGCTGGCGATGTCCGGGGCGTTCCGAAGCTCGCGCGCGACCTGGTCGACTCGTTGCTGCGCGGCCTGCGTGCGGACGTCGCCGCTGCGCACGAGGGCGACGATTCCCGGATCGATCTGGCGCCCGGTCGCAGCCTGGAAGCGGTCGGTCGCCTGCACGGATTGTGTCGCCGGGTCGGTGTCCGCGTAGGGGCTCATGCGCTTGACGACTCCTATGCCGAACACGCCCGCGATCACGGCGATGACAACTGCCGCGAACACCACTCGGCGCCCGTTGGCGTGGAGGACCGCGGCGAGCCTGCTTAGGAGGGATGTTTCCTCGCGGGGCGGTTGGCCTTCGGATCCGCCGGTGTGGCGGGGGGGCTGAGGGACAGTTTCAGCCGGGGCCTCTCGGATCGAGCTAACTTGCGTCATGAAAGTCACGCTAAACCGGGACGTAGCTTTTGTCAAGCAAGTCAGCTAAACTTCGCTCATCATGCTGCAACGCGACTATCCCGATCAGGTGTGCTCGATCGCGCGATCGCTCGAGGTCATCGGAGAACGCTGGACGATGCTGATCGTGCGTGACGCCGTGATCGACGGCCTGAGCCGCTTCGATGAGTTCCAAGAGAGCCTTGGTATCGCCTCGAACGTCCTCGCCAACCGGCTGAAGTTGCTGTGCGATGAGCAGGTGCTCGAGCGTGTTCCGGACCCTTCACGCCCCGGACGGCCCATGTACGTCCCCACCGAAAAGGGCCAAGAGCTCGCGCCCATCCTGTTCCAGCTCATGAAGTGGGGCGACCGCCACTACCCGGAGCGGAAAGGTCCACCGCGACTCACCCTCCACGTCGGCTGTGGTGGCAACATTGGTGCGAATTGGCACTGCGACCGGTGTGGCAAGCGGGCGGGCCCCGGCGAGATGGAACTGAAACTGGGACCGGGGGCACCACGCCCGAAGCGCGCGGGACGTTAAGGGTCCGCCCGGTCCCCCGGGGTCGCACAACAGCTTGGAGCGAGCGAAGTTGTGGACGAGACCGCGCTATCAGGGATGCTCAGCACTCGCGCTCGCAACGTTCAACCTCGCGGTTTCTGTGGCGATTGGCCAGAACTTGATCTGTGTGGGGGGAAGCGCAACTCGGCAGCGTGCCCCTGGACGGAGGTCCACCTTTTCCCGGTCGAGGTTCGATGCCGTGAGTTCGAATCCGGTCGACAGCTCGAGGAGAAGCTCGCTGGTGGTGCCCAAGTCGACCCGGTCGAGCACGACCGCGGCGTAGGGTCCCTGCGGGGTCAGCATCACCTCGTCCGGGCGAATACTCCACTTCACCCGGGTGCCGGGGGGAAGGGAGTCGGTGTCCATTTCGATTCTTGTCGCAGACACCTGGATCATCCCGTTGCTGTCCACCAGACCCTCACAGATGTTGCGAACCCCAACGAGCCGAGCGACCTCGGGTGAGGAGGGCTGGGTGAACACCTCTTCCTTGCTTCCTGTCTGTAACACCTGGCCGTCTTGCAACACGATGACTTCGTCGGCCAAGTAGGCGACCTCCTCGGAGTCGTGGGTGACGATGACCGTCGGAATCGCCGTCTCCCGCTGGAGCCTGCGCAGCTCGGCGAACAATTCCAGACGCACCGGACGGTCGAGCGCTGCGCTCGGTTCGTCGAGCAAGAGCAGATCTGGCGATCGCGCCAGGGCCTGCGCGAGTGCAACTCGTTGACACTGTCCGCCCGAGAGCTCGTCGGGATACCGCTGTTCGAGACCATTGAGTGCGAGACGTCGTAGCCAGTACGCGGCCAGTCCGGGATCGGCGCCGACTCCGAAGTTCGCCTGTTCCCAGACGGTGAGATGTGGAAACAAGCCGTATCCCTGAGGCACGTAACCGATCCGCCGATCCTCGACGGCGATGTCGTCGACGCAGAGTTCCCCGTAGCACACGGTGCCGGCTGCGGGTCCGAGGAGTCCAGCCAGACCCCGCAGCGTCGCCGACTTGCCCGACCCCGACGTTCCGAGGACGGCGACATGCGAGCTCTTGGCCTGGTACTGCACGTGAAGAGCGAAGGTCCCCAAGTGAGCGTCGAGGTCGCAGGAGACGCGGGTAGGTCGAACCGGCTGCGGCTTCGACGGGACGGTCGGGGCGGCGCGAGGACGCCGGCGTCGGCGCGGCAGACGACCGAAGAACGCCACCACCGCTGCCACCCCCAGCCCCAGCGCCGTCGGCGCCTGGGTATATGGGATCCCGGTGCTCGAAAACTGCACGTAGGTGAAGACGGGAAGCGTGTAGGGGTGGTAGGAGAGGATCACCGTGGCCCCGAACTCCCCGAAAGCACGGAGCCATGCCAAGACGAGGCCCGCCCGGATCCCCGTCTGGGCCATGGGCACGTTGACGCGCCAGAAGCGGGACAGTTCCCGGTGCCCGAGCGCTGCCGCATGCTCCGAGATCGTCCGGTCCACGGCGGCGAAGGCCGAGCGAGCGCTGACAATGAGGAAGGGCGAGGCAACGAAGATCTGAGCCAAGACGATCCCGACCATCGAACCGGTCAGATGTCGTCCAAAGGCCTCTCCGAGGGTGCTGTAGGGACCGACCAGTTCGACGAGGAGGATGCCACCCATGAGGGGGGGCATGGCCAAGGGCAGAAGGACGAGGACTCCGACGATGTTGGACAAACGCCCGCGAGACCGGGCCAAGGTGTACGCGAGCGGGATCCCGACGACGGCGATGATTGCCGTTGAGATGGTGGCGGTGACCACCGAGACGTACAGCGCGCCGAACAGGCCGGGCGCGCCGAAGCCTCGGTTGTGGGACCCGGCGAAGCGCAGCGCGAAGGCGACGATCGGGACGATGAGATAGAGAACAAGGAGGCCGCCCAACCATGGCAGCGGGGTGGTGCCCGGCCCTCGCTTCACCGGACGTGCAGCGTTGACCTCAGGCTCGCCGGGACCTGATCGGTTTCGGTGACCTTTGGCGGAGTTGTCACAGAGAGCCCGTCGTGTCCGAGAATCGACCGCCCGAGCCGGCTGAGGAGGAACGCCACGAAGGCATCGGCTGCCGCCGGGTGCGGCGCACGGTTGAGCACGGTGACGGTGTATTGACCCTCGAGGTGGATGCTCCCGAGCGACACGGTGGGGATGCCCGCTGCCGAGGCTTCGCTGGCATAGAAGAACCCGGCATCGACCTGCCCGGCCTGGAGCAGCCCGACGAGGCTCTGTTCGGCGTAGACGTCCGACGTGCTCGTTGCGATGGATTTGAGCGCCGGTTGATCGTGTTCGACCGCAGCCATCTGGAGGGCGTCTACGGCAAGTCGGCCCTTCGGATCCGTGGTTGGATCGGTACGGCCGAGGATGAAGTTGGGTTGCGTGACGACCTGGTACCAGGGCTTGGACTTGAGCGCAGCCGAAAAGGGACTGGCGGGGTTGTAGCCGATCACCAATGGCGAAGTCGCGAAAGTGGCGTACCACGACAGCCAATTGCCGTTGTTCGCCCCGGTGAGGGTCGCATCGACGGCCGGGCTGGCGCTCACGAACACGTCCGCCAGCTGCGTCTTCCCCTTGATCTCATTGGCGAGCGCCTGCGATCCGGCTGAGAACCCGTTGAACGTGTAACCCGTGACGCCATCGAAGGCCGGGCCGACACCTTCTTCCATCAGGCCGACGAGCGAGCCCGCATAGAGGACGTCCACCGGTCCCTTGTGCTGCTTCGGAGTCGCGTCCGAAGGGGGGACTGGTGTGACGAGGCTTCCGATCCCGGCCAGGGTGATGGCGACGGTGAGGCCGCGGAAGAGGACTCGAGCGGCACGGCCGACGCGCACGCCAGACGGTATCGCAAAATCCATCCTTCTCTCAGTTTCCATTGGTAAATAGGAATCACCTTCTCAATCTGCTGTGCATATGCGAGGTACCGCACAGCCGATCCGGCCTCTGACGGAACGCTGATCGATGACCTTCCTGCTCCTCCCATCCATAGCTGGTCGTACCGCTCGACCGAGGCCCGGCCTCGGCACCGCCGCGATCAGCTAGGAGGAGGCGAGTTCGAGTGAGACGTTGGTCGCCTTGACCACCGCAGTGACCATCGTGCCCGCCGAGAGATGCATGTCGTCTGCTGCTTCACGACTGATGAGTGCGACCAACCGGAAGGGACCGGCCTGCATCTCGACGTGAGCCATCACCTTGTCCTTCACGACCTTCGTGACGATGCCCGCAAGGTGATTGCGGGCCGACACGTGGGTCGCGGTGGATGGATCCGTCGTCCCGTACAGCGACTTGGCGAAGCGGGCCAGCCTCACCGCTTCGATTCGCCGCCGCCCACCGGCGGTCCTGGTGGCCGGCAGTAGGCCGCCGTCGACCCAACGACGCACCGTGTCCGCGCTCACTCCCAGGACGGCTGCGGCCTCTCCCACCCCGTAATCGGGCACGGTGACAGCGTAGGAGATGGCGAGTGGCTCAGTCTGCGTCGAACGACTCGGCCAGACTGCGCGCGGTGGTCAGCGCTTCGGTTGGTGTCAAACCTGACTTCCCAGCCAGCCAGCACGACAACGGAGCCGCGGGCCGCTCCGACGCATGGGCCGCCGTCGCAGCCAGTGCAAGCAGATCGTCGACGTCGTCCGCGGATGGGGCTGCGACGCCGAGAGCGGTCGCATAGCGCTCGATCCAATCCTGCATGTCAGGGCACACGGGGGCTCGATGTTAGCCAGAGGGACGATCGGTACGCTTCGTGATGGTGTCGGCCGAAGCAAAGATCCTGATCGTCTCGGACTCCGTTCATGCGTCGTCCGCCGAAGACCGTTCCGGCCCGGCCCTGGCTTCGGTTCTCGGCGCTTCCGGCTTTTCGGTCGTCGACCGGACCGTCGTGCCCGACGGAGTCGCTTCGGTCGCCGATGCGCTGCGGGCGCTCACCGCCGGGTTTTGCGGTCTCGTCGTCACGACCGGGGGCACGGGCTTCGCGCCCAGAGACCTGACACCCGAAGGCACGCTCGCCGTGATCGACCGTCAGGCTCCCGGCCTCGCCGAGGCGATGCGCCTCGCCGGGCCGAAGGGCCGCCTCTCCCGTGCCGCCGCCGGAACCGTCGGGCGCTGCCTGGTGCTCAACACGCCGGGATCGCCCGAGGGTGCCGTCGAGTGCCTGTCCGCCGTGCTCGACGTGGTACCACACGCGCTCGCATTGCTCGCCGGGGAGGATCCCCACCACAAAGAGTGAGGTGCGATCCTCAACCCCCAGAGACCGGAGGGAGGAACGCGACCTCGTCGTCGTCACCGAGTGAGAGACCGAGCTCCGGTTCCTCACCGTTCACCCAGACTCGACAGGTCTGCGCCACGAGGGTGAATTCATCGCCGTAGCGATCTTGCATCGTTGCCAGGACCGCCTCGACGCTGATGTCGGGCACCGTGTCGAAGCGGGTACCGGCGGCGTCAGCCGCTGGTCCGAAGAGGCGCACGCGCGGCATCTCTATCCGCCGATCATCGACATGGACCGGACCGGACGGAGGAATCCGGGATCGTTGATTCCATGGCCCGGCAGCTTTCCCCAGACGGCTCGACGCAGTGC
>JBPYFR010000327.1:0-2003 GCA_051985685.1 Acidimicrobiales bacterium | reverse complement strand
GATCTGCTCTTCCAAATCGTCTTTCATGCCCGGTTGGCCAGCGAGCACGACGCATTCGACCTGGGCAACGTCGCCCGCGGCATCCACCAAAAGTTGGTGAACCGACATCCGCATGTGTTCGGGGACGTCGATGCGGACACGGCCGAGCAGGTTCTCTCGAACTGGGAGACCATCAAGAAGAGTGAGAAGGAGAGGAGCAGCGTGACAGAAGGTGTTCCCATGAGCCTTCCGGCACTCATGCTCGCCAACAAGCTGGCGCGAAAGGCGCGTTCGGTTGGCCTCGAACCGGTGTCGCATGACGGTGGCGCTCCACAGGACTTGTTGGCGTCGTTGACTGTCCGCACTGCAACGACAGAGCTGCACCCAGACGATCCCCTGTCGCACGAAGCCGAGGAACAGTGGCTCCTCGTGGGTGAGGTGCTGTTCGTCGTCGCGGACCTCGCGCAACGGCTCGGTGTCGACGCCGAGCAAGCGCTCCGTGCGCGCGCGTTTGCGTTGCGCGACGAGATCGTGGCGTCCGAAAGCGTCCCCGAACAGGAGAGACGCAACAGCTAACCTGGTCCGCGGGTCCCACCCAGGGGCAGGCACCCAAGGAGCGATTCGTGAGCACCATTGAGCACGTGGTCGGGCGTGAGGTCCTCGACTCCCGCGGCAACCCGACCGTCGAGGCCGAAGTGCTGCTCGATTCTGGCGCCCGCGGCCGCGCCATCGCGCCCTCCGGTGCCTCCACCGGTACCCGCGAAGCGGTGGAGCTGCGCGACGGTGGCGACCGCTACATGGGCAAGGGGGTGCTCCGGGCCGTCGCGAATGTGAACGGCGCCATCGCGGACGGTGTCACCGGGCTGGAGAGCCTCGACCAGCGCGCGGTGGACTTCACCCTGATCGACTTGGACAGCACTCCGGACAAGGGTCGCCTCGGGGCGAACGCAATGCTCGCGGTGTCCCTGGCGAATGCGAAGGCCGTGGCAGACGAGCTGGGCCTACCCCTGTACCGCTCGATCGGTGGCTCCAATGCCCATGTGCTGCCCGTACCGATGCTCAACGTGCTGAACGGCGGGGCGCACGCGAAGAACTCCATCGACTTCCAGGAGTTCATGCTGATGCCGGTCGGTGCCTCTTCGTTCGGTGAGGCCCTGCGGTGGGGGACCGAGACGTACCACGTTCTTCGCTCGGTCCTCGCCAAGCGCGGCCTCTCGACCGCGGTCGGGGACGAAGGTGGGTTCGCGCCCGACCTGCCTGTGAACGAGGACGCCGTCAGGCTCCTGCTGGAGGCGATCGAGCTCGCCGGGCGGGTCCCGGGCGAGGAGATCGCGCTGGCGCTCGATCCTGCCACCAGCGAGCTGTGGCAGGACGGGTCGTACGTCCTCGCCGGGGAGGGAAGGACGCTGACGTCGTCCGAACTGGTCGACTATTGGGTGAACCTCGTCGATCGCTACCCGATCGTGTCGATTGAGGACGGCATGGCCGAGGAGGACTGGGACGGCTGGGTCGAGCACACCAAAGCCCTCGGTCGGAGGATCCAACTGGTGGGTGACGACGTCTTCGTCACCAACTCGGAGATCCTCGAGCGCGGCATCCGCGCCGGTGTGGCCAACGCCGTGCTGGTGAAGCTCAACCAGATCGGCACGTTGACCGAGACGCTCGACACGGTCGCGTTGGCGACGAGATTCTCGTACAGTCCGGTCATCTCCCATCGATCCGGGGAGACGGAGGACACCACCATCGCCGATCTGGTGGTGGCGGTGAACGCAGGCCAGATAAAGACGGGCGCACCCGCCCGCTCAGACCGGGTCGCCAAATACAATCAACTGCTGAGAATCGAGGAGGACCTGGGCGAGTCGGCGAGCTTCCCCGGGGCCGCCGCTCTCTCAGGACACTCAGGCGACGAAGGTCGAAGTGTCGATGCGGGGTAGCCGCACCGGGCGGGCCGGGAAGCGTCGGACATGGAGCGTGCCAGCGGGCAGCGCCGGCCGCAGCCGGCTCCTGCTGTTGGGTGCCGTCGT
>JBPYFR010000326.1:0-7623 GCA_051985685.1 Acidimicrobiales bacterium | reverse complement strand
GCAGCCAAGGGACCACAACAAAGGAGCCCGGGAGGGGCGAGCGAGAACGGCAGGGGCCGAGGAGAAGGACGAGAGCGAAGCCACGACCGAGGAAGGCGGAGGCGGTGGGGCCCGCGGGCGGAGGGCGGGGAGAGGAGGCCCGCGGGCGGAGGGGCCGTTGCGATTGCAGAGACCGGGGACGGCGAGGTCAGATCAGCTCACAGATGCCCGACGCAGGTCCCTCCGTCGTTGTCGCTGTTCGTGCCGTCCGGACAGGTGGTGCTGCTCCATGTGACTTTGTTGAAGTTGGTGTCGGCGGTGATGGTGACGCCGCCACCGAGGTCGGCATTCGTCAGGTTGGCCTTATTGAGGTTGGCGCCGGACAGGTCGGCACCACGGAGGTCGGCATTCGTCAGGTTGTCCCCACTGAGGTTGGCGCCAGTGAGGTCGATGAAATCGAGCTCGGCGCCACTGAGGTCGAGGCCGGACATGTTGCAGCCGGCGAATGCGTGACATGAGAGCACGATCTCCGTGGAGCTCGGAGACGTGCTTCCAGGGAAGTCCACGCCCGTGCTGTTGGTATACCCGCTGTAGGTGGCCACGATGTTGTGAGAACCGGCGGTGCTCGGAGTTGTGTCGCAAGTGGCTGTACCATCCGCGAACACCGGCACTGCGGAGCACCCACCGATCGATGAGCCATTGTCGGTGAAAGCAACGGTGCCTCCTGGTGGTATGGGACTCACGGCGGCCGTGTAGACCACGTAATGCCCGATTACCGAGGGACTCGGGTAATTCGGAACACTCGACGAGAAGCTGGTGGTCGTTTGAATCGGGTTGACCGTCACCGTGAAGGTGCTACTCGCAGCGTCACCATGGTCGTCAAGGATCTGACAGGTGTCGGTGGTGGTGCCGGGCACGAAGGTCGATCCCGACGGTGGGGAGCAGGAGCCGGGGGTCGCCCCCGGGAGCGACTGCGGAGTCGGCCAGGTGACCACCGCACCGGCGGCGCTCGTGGCATTCACGATCTGATTGGAGGGAACGAGAAGGGTGTTCGAGAAAACGTTTCCACTCCCAAGGGTGGCTCCGGTGAAGTTGGCCCCGGTCAGATCGGCTCCGGAGAAATCATCCCCCCCGCATCCCGTGACCGACCCAAACAAAGTAGTAACCGTCTGGCAGGTCGCCAAGCTCGCGTTGATGAGGTTGGCATCGGTCAGGTTGGCGCCGAAGAAATTGGTGCCAAAGCAGACCGCCGCATCTGGCGGGATGGGGGCACACCCGACGGTGGACACGCCACTTAGGTTTGCCGAAGACAGGTTGGCATTTTGGAAGCCCGCTCCTGAGAAGGGGAACGGAACCAGATTGGCGTTCGACAAGTTGGCAGCAACGAGAGTGGCTCCGTTCAGATAGGCAAAGGAGAGGTTGGCGCCGGCAAGGTTCGCGAAGCTGAGATCGACGCCTGACATGTTGGCCGATGACAGGTCAGCGCCGGGACAGTTAGTGAAGTTCGTGGGGGTGGGGTTCGAGACGATCGTGCAGCCGTTGACGACGGTATCGGCCGAGGCCGGTGTGGCAGCCGCCATGGCCAAGACCGGTGTGACAAAGGCGACGGCGATCACAAGAACCGTGCCGGACAACCGCAGAAGACGTCCCAACATGACATCACCCCCATTCGATTGGCTGCGGGGACGGTACACCGCTTCAGGCATCGGTGCTCGCAGTGATACCGGGTTGGCCTTGTTATGTGCTATTCCGCGGGGCGCCCGGCTGGACCAGCTCGGACAATCTCTGCCAGTGCATCGGGTGCGGACGGACCTTGCCTGTCCGCCACGATGACGCCGTGGACTTTGTGACGCCGCAAGCCTTCACGATGGCGGCGAGCTTCACGGACGCGACCGCAGGCAGGACCGCCGTCTCGAAGCGTTCGGCGTCCACGGATCGCCTAATCGGCTCCGGCGGATCTCCATCTCGACGAGGGAAATAGGTGGCTGATGGCTCTATGTATCGTCGGTTGAATCCGTGTCTTCGGGAATGGATGACGATAAGGATGCCGTCCGTCCGACACGAACACGAAGCCCGCTCACGTATACCGCAATGATCAAGACGACGAGCCCGAGGCCGGCGGCGACCTCGAGGATCACCAGGACCTCCGCCAACTGGGTTACAGGTGAGTACTTGCCTCCAAGCGCGAGCATATTGGTCCAGCTCACGTAGAAATAGTCCACCCGAGTGAGGGCGGCGCCAAACGGGTAGGGCTTTGTCTGTACAAGCGAGAGACAGTGAGTGAAGATCGAGAAGATTAGAGCGACCTCGAATATGTCGACCAAGTCCAAAGCGACCGATCTCTGGGCTGAACGAAGGTAGTAACCCGGCCTCTTAATGTCGACGAACAGGATGCCGAGTTGTGCGGAGTAGATTTCAATGAACCGGTAGGCCGCAAAAACGAATGCGACCGATGACGCGATTATTCCGAGTGTTCCGGAATAGCCAGTGATCAGCGAGAGAAACACCAACACTGGAAGCCAGGCCAAGATGTACACATCGTGCAGTTCCGGGAGATGTGTGTAAAGAGAGACGCATCTAGGACCCGACGTGAGGATGCGAGCGAGAGTTTCAACGGGTGATTCGCCTTCCAGCGGTGCGCCAATGGACCGCCAGGCCTCCTTCAGTTTCATGGAGCCTCCTCTCAAAGTCAGGACGGAATCGGATTCTCGCTTATTGCCGCAGCTCGATTGAGATGTCTAATCGTGGCTACCTTGCGCTTGGTCGTCTTCGTTGTCGCCATGTACACCTCCTCTATTGGTCAGGCGGGACCGGGGCTCGGGCTCGGCCGGCTCGGGTTCGGGGTCGGTCGGGTCGAGGGCGCTACGGATCAGTGCTTCTAAGTCGGCGGCGTCCGCCGACCGCACCGGTACCGGGATAGCAGGCGGATAGGCGTGAGCAGAGAGCCAGCGTCGAATAGGCGTCCGGCGCTCGGGGCCGACGTGGCGCAGCAGGTCGTTCACCCGTTCGATTGTGGTCCGAGCGGTGTCCTGGTCCGGGTAGCCGTCGCGCTCCCAGGCCGGGCGCTGGTCGAGGTCGTCGGTCGGCCGACGGTCGGCCTCGACGCTCGCGGCGTCGGCGTCGTCCTTTGAGTCGGAGACGCAGAAGAGCTGGAGCAGCAAATACTTGAAGGCTTGTGTCATGCACTTGTTCGCGCCCTTGTCGGCGTTGTCCCGGCCGATGGCGAGCACGGGGCCGACCTCGATGCGGTCGTCGGGTCCACCGGGACCGAAGACCGAGTAGGACACGAGCAACCGGGTGTCGGTCCATGGCTTGCCGTTCACCTCGATGTCAATCACCTCGTGGGCGTGGACGTGCGGAGCGAAGACGACCCCGTGGCGGGCGAGGAGCGGCTGCACCTGGCGGGTAATCGCTTCGATGCCGCGATACGCGTAGCCGCCTTGTTTGGGGTCGGCCCGCTCGTCTTTGGCGATGCCGGGTAGCTCTGCCATGACCCGGCGCAACGCTTCGGTGACGTTCGGAGGCGGTCCGGTTCCATGTCCGGACGGCATGGTGTCGGCGGTCTTCGTCGCGGTGGTACTCATGGCTCCTCCCCTTGGTCAGACATGGCGAACAGAGACGAAAGCGGGCGCCGGAGGTCGATCATCACCACGGCTCCTCGCTGTAGCCATAGCCCTCTGGCTCGGGCTCGGGTGGCGTGGTGCGCCCGACGCGCTCGACCTTCACCGTGGCGAAGCGAAGCGACGCCCCGATGTCGTCGGCGACGAGCTTCGCCGTGGTCCGCTCGGTGCCGTCGCGGGCGGTGTAGCGGTCCTCTTCGAGCCGGCCCACCACCACCACCCGGTCGCCCTTGGTGAGCGATTCGGCGACGCGCTCGGCCAGGTCTCCGAAGCACACGAGGTCGTAGAACTCCGGCGGCAGGGTCCTCGTTCCGGTCGCCCTTGCGGTGTCTATGACGCTGGTATTCAGCTCCCAGGCCGTTGCGAACAGCTTCGGTAATGGGTGGACACAAGAAAGCCCTGTCACCAGCCCCCCGGCACGCACTTTCGCGGCGATGGCATTCGACCCTGCGATTCACAAAATTGTTCTGTTTGGGGGCGACGCTGGAGCATTGTTGCCGACGAACGACACCTGGACCTACGACGGATCAAGCTGGGCAGAACAGAACCCCGCCACAAGCCCCCCGACCACCTCCATGGCGTCAATGACCTACGACGCCGCCACGAAGCAGCTGCTTATGTTTGGTGGCTATTCGCAAGATAGTGGGCTTCTGGCCAGCACTTGGACCTACAACGGCACGAGTTGGGCACAGCTGTCCCCACCCATTAGCCCCTCCGCTCGTTACGGGGCCATGATGGCGTACGACCCTGCCATAAAGCGAGTCGTTCTGTTCGGCGGTTGGGCCGGTGGAATATTGGGTGACACCTGGACCTACGACGGAACGACCTGGACGCAGCAATCCCCCGCCACAAGCCCACCGCCACTTGAGTTTGCTGGACTGGTCTACGACACAGCGATCCGCCAACTGGTTCTCTATGGGGGCGAAACGGCCAACGCAGAGGGACAACCAAGCTTCCCCAACGAAACCTGGACGTACAACGGCCAGACGTGGATTCAGCCGTTCCCAGCAGTCAGCCCGACCGTACGTTTTCACTCAACGACGATCGCGTACGACAACGCAACGAAACAGGTTGTCCTCTTCGGCGGTCAAGGCTTTTCCGGTTTCCTGGCCGACACCTGGACCTACGATGGCTCGACATGGACTCAGCAGCCTTCCGCGGTTAGCCCACCCGCACGCGGAGACGCATCGATGGCCTATGACAAGGCGATCGGCCGGATCGTCCTCTTCGGGGGTGCTAGCGAGAGCGAATCCTTCAGCGACACATGGACTTACGGCTAAATGTTGAGTCCGACGAGCCGGTCCGGTGACACGCTCTCTCGCCGAGCGCCAGGCGTTCGCCATCGCCCGCGCCAAGAGCGCAGCGCCGCCGAGCACGTGGGGCTCGTGGCCGAGGTCGACGCCGCGGTGGCCGAGGTGGGCCGGCGCCGGGCTCGCCCTGTATCGCTGCGAGATCAAACGCACCCGAGCGAAGCGGTGAGTCGGGCGACTCGAAGCTGCTAGTCGGGGATGAGCGCCAACGCGGTCTTGAGGTCCCGGGCCATGGCAGCCGCATCAGGCAGAGGTGGGAAGTGTGCAAGGAGAGACCCCCAACCGGGGGTGCCGTAGACCTGACCGCTCCAGCTCAAACAGACCAGTCGGGAACCCTTCGCGGCGAACAGTGTCTCCCCGAGTTCGACCCGACCCCTCTGTGCCCCGCTGAAGCGTATGGCGCTTACCGGAGGGCTGGCTCCGGGAAGAGGAACGATGTCGTGTTGGGTGTAGCAGCCGGGTCCATTGAGGTCGGCATCGAGCGCGGGGAGCAGTTGACTCGCAAAGTTGGTCGAACCCACGTCACCGATCACTTCTTTGAGCGCCATGAACGCCGAGGCGGTGCCCGAGCCGGTGTTCGTGGTCGCCGAATACAGCGTGATGTTCTCGAAGGCCGCCGGGCTGGTGGTCGGCACCGACGCATAGACGGGTGGGGTAACCGCGGTCTGGTGTGGGCCGTCGATGACCGCCTTGGCTGGGAGCTGCTTTGCACCGAGCAGAAACGGTCGGAGATCGACGTTGGATGTGGGGGCAGGACTCGTCACCTGAACGGCGCAAGGTTGGACAGAGAAGCCCCCAGCATTCAGGGCCGCGCTCTCCGCAGACGAGGGAGCCGTCGACATGGTGGTGGTCGTCGTGCTCGTCGGGCTCGTCGTGGTCGGGGGTAGCGCCCTCACCTGCGTGGATCCGGTGGCGACCGAATGAGCGGGGGTCCCGCTCGGCGAGGCGGAACGGCTTTGCGAGCAGGCTGTCCCTACCAGCGCCACGCAGGCCAGGGCGAGGACAGCGCGCCCAGCCCCTCTGGAAACGCGTGCGCCCAGTGCGGGCACGGCTCTTTCGCGGCACTTCACATAGTGAGCATGGCACCTGCGTGAGCAATGTGCTCTCGAGGCGAACGGCTCGGTCTCCGGCTTCTGCTGACTGCGACGGTCGCGGCGCTTCGAGCCGCCGCTACTCCTCACCTTCTGCCTCGTGATCGACGTGGTGGTCTCGGTCGTGACCGAACTGCTGAAAGTTCCTGGGTCACCCCCGAGAGGTAGACCGACCCGGCCCTGGTCACTGACGATCTTGCGAAGCTGATGGCCGGCAGGTTCGGATCACGAACTCCCGGCACCCCGAGAGCCCGGCCTTCCAACCGCTCTTATGCGCTCCGAGGCATGATCTTCTGCGCCCGCTGCGGTTGCCGACTCCAAGGGTCCTACCGAGCCTCCCGAAACGGCGAGACCGGGCGTGTCCTCGTCGCCGCGGTCCTCCCCGGCGTCGTGCTCCACCGTCCCCGCGAACGTTGGCGTCGGTCCCTGCGCAAGCGCACCGGCCGGCGTCTGCTCGACGAGCTGGCCGCGCTCCCGACCCAAGGCCAGCTCGCCCTCAACCCGGTGACAGAGCCGAGGCGCTGCGAAGAGGCGTCGTGAAGGTCGTCGCCATAGCGGGTAATGCCGCGGGCTCGATCTCACGAGCCGTATCCTGACTGTCCCTAATGGCGAACGTTCTCTGCGTCTACTGCGACACCACCGGCAAGCGAGCCAGAGAGCACGTCTGGCCGCAATGGGTCCGCAAGCACGCCAAAGAGGTCATAGGAATCGATCCTCCAAACACGCAGCTGTACGAAGGAAGTCAAGAGCGTCGGGGTGCGCAGCCCGTGCTGTCCTCGGAGCGAAGAGGTAGCTCCCGCTTGTCCATCACCATCCCGAACGTGTGTGTCGATTGCAACAACGGCTGGATGAAGCGCCTGGAGGACGACACCAAGCTCATCCTCACGCCCATGATTGAGGGGAGGGCTCGTCGGCTGTCGGTAGCCGATCAACGTGTGCTATTCGCCTGGGCCGCGAAAACCGCTCTCAACTTCGCCTTCTGGTCGGAGTCCGGCTTCGACTGGCCGATACCCTCGCACCTCGCACATGAGCTCTACGCCGGTCGTGTCACTCGTGAGCCGATGGACCATGTGGGAGTCTGGGTGACAGCCTACGAGCCACTGGGTCAGTTCGCCTACCGATTCATGGCGGCCCAAGGATACGGAAACCATCCCACAACGCAGGAGTTTCACCACGTCGTACGCGTCGTATTTATCGCAGGGCATGCCGCGTTCTACGTCCGACTGCCAGACCACGAAGACGCCCAAGGGTTGGGATGGCGCGACCCGCTACCAAACCTCACCGAGCTACGCGTTGGTCCCAACGCTGGACCCATCAGTTGGCGCAGAGGATCAATCGACGATGCCAAGGTGAGCGAGACCTTCAATCGGCATATCCACGGCGGTATCTATCCCGGCCAGGACGGCGATATCTGGAAAGGGTTGCCGACGTAACTCTGCGCCGGCCACGCACCGCAACGCCGCCACGCGTCTCCGCAAGAGGTCCGCTGGCCCCCGCGCCCTCCGCCCGCGGGCCCCACCGCCTCCGCCTTCCTCGGTCGTGGCTTCGCTCTCGTCCTTCTCCTCGGCCCCTGCCGTTCTCGCTCGCCCCTCCCGGGCTCCTTTGTTGTGGTCCCTTGGCTGC
>JBPYFR010000325.1:0-14106 GCA_051985685.1 Acidimicrobiales bacterium | reverse complement strand
ACGGCACATCCCACGAGCGCGTCCTGACCTTCGCTAACGTGGCACACAGAAGCCGAACAGTTCGGACTCAGCTGATTACCAGGGGGCCCTCGTCCGGGGCAGCGTGTCAAGCGCAGGAGTGGAGTCGAAAGTTGCCACGGTGTTTGATCAGCGACAGTTTCGTTCCGTTCAGCTATCAGACGAAGAGGTCGACGAGATCCTTCTTCTCTGTCGACGCTCCTTGAGTTCTGGGAGCCTCTCGGCGGGACCATTGGTCCGAGAGTTTGAGTCCAGTTTCGAAAAGAGCAGCCGGCTGCCGCATGCGGTCGCCGTGTCGAGTGGGACGGATGCGCTCGAAGCGATTCTTCGCGCTGTCGGCGTCGCCCGTCGCAAAGTCCTCGTCCCGACGAACACGTTCGCCGCCACTGCTTTCGCGGTTATCCGGGCGGGAGCGCAACCCCTTTTCGTCGACATGGATCCGGAGACGCTCGCACCCTCCCCCTCACAGGCGAAACGAGTTCTCGACGAGCACGCGGGCGAGGTCGCCGCTTTGGTCCTGGTCCATATTGGCGGCTTCATAGGAGGTTCGACACCGGAGCTTGCCGATCTGTGTAGGCGCAACGACGTCGCCCTGGTCGAGGACGCCGCACACGCACACGGAAGCCTCTACAGGGGCAACTCCCCCGGAACCTGGAGTTGCGGAGCGGCATATTCCTTCTTTGCGACGAAGGTAATGACCTCCGCCGAGGGGGGTATGGTCGTCACGGCGCGAGAGGACATAGCTTCGTTCGTTCGCTCCTTCCGAGACCAGGGTCGCGATCCGAATGACCCTCTGATCAACCGGAACCTTGGGACCAACTCACGCATGAGCGAGCTTCATGCCGCCGTAGGTGTCGTTGAACTACGCCGCTTGGAGTCAGTCCTGGCCAAACGTCGCCGGATTGCGAAATGGTACGACGGGGTGTTCGACGAAATGCCGGCCGTGACCACGTTCAGGCCAGTAGAAGGATGCGAGCCGAACTATTACAAGTACATCGCGACTTTCGATACGGCTGAAGCGACATCGGCCTTCAGAGCGTTCGCGCGTTCGAAGGGACTCTTCCTACCGGGTGGCGTCTACGACATTCCCTTGCATCGGCAGCCGATCTTTGCCCATGTTCACGACGGTAGGCCGCTTCCGAATACCGAAGACTTTTGTTCGCGTCATGTCGCTCTTCCCGTAGGCCGTGCAATGCAAAGGGAGGACGTCGACAACGTCGCGGCTATCGTCCAAGATTTTTCTTGCGGACATCTGCACTGAGACACTGAAAAGGAGCACCACACAGACGTGCGCGTCGCAATAACCGGATCCACCGGGTTCATTGGGAGCCACCTAGTCACCTGCCTCTCCGACCATAGACATGAAGTGGTTCCGTTCGACACCCGAGCGAAGCCGGCCGGGGACATCATGAGCCAAGAGCAGCTGGTGGACCGTTGCGCCGGTGTCGACACGATCGTCCACCTCGCGGCCGAAGCGTATGCCGAGCGCGCCGATGAGGACCCTGTCAACGCCATGAGGTTGAATGTGGTCGGCACAACCAATGTTCTCGCCGCAGCCCGGAAGCTCAACGCCCGGGTCGTCTACGGGAGCACAATCTGGGTCTACGGATCCGCAAGCAGCACGACGGGCGATTATGACGAGGATGCGCCGTTCGTCGTGACCGCAGAGCGGCACGTCTACACGAGCTCGAAACTGGCTGGGGAGCTGGTTACGCGTGACTTTGTGTCCACATATGGTCTGAATGCAACAATTCTGCGTTTCGGAATTCCTTTCGGCCCGTGCATGCGAGAGGAAGCGGTGTTGCCCCGGTTCTGCCGAGCCGTTTTGCAAGGGGAGCCCATAGAGTTGGCAGACGGTGGTCGACAAGGCCGACAATTCATAGATGTTCGTGACCTGACACAAGGCGTGCGAGCGGCCGTCGAGGCTGTCGAAACCGGGCCGATCTACAACCTCGTCTCCGATGAATTCGTCACAATCGCCGAAGTCGCCAAGATCGTCATGTCGGTGTCGGGAAGAAGCGTCCCCCTAGTGCAGAGCCGAGCAAGACGGGGCGACTTCTCGCAGCAGTGTCTCGTGTCACCGCTGCGAGCTGAGCGCGAATTGGGCTGGCGCGCATCAATACCCTTTATGGATGGGGTTCGGGACTATTGGCGTTGGTTTTGTTCCAATGAGAAGCTCGCCGACGGAGCTGGACTCCACCGAGAAGATCAGTCACCGAGCACCGGGCAGCCGGCGTCGAAATAGGCATGGCGGCAGAACCGGCCGGTCCTTGGCGTGTGATGTTCCTGGGGCAAGGACCTCTCGCAGAGCTCGCCTATGTTCGACTCCTCGAAGTTGCCACGAAGGCAGATATTCAAGTCCCAATTACGTGCTCGAATCCGTGCAGCGAAGGCAAATGGTGGGGAAGCGCCCAGATACGAGAACGTGCGGCCGAACATTCCATTATGTTTGTCTCGAATCAGCAGCGGAATGACTCTGTTCTGGCTCGGGACGCAGCGGCTTGTTCGATCAACTGCATCATTTCCGTTGGGCATCCGTGGATACTGCCCGAGCACGTCCTCGGATCGAGGGATCGCGTCGCAGCGTTCAACCTGCACAATGCTCCTCTACCTCGGTTCGGCGGTTTCAACACCGGATCGCACGCCATCCTCGAGGGCGTCACACATTTTGGTGCCACTCTCCATTGGATGGAAGCCGCGCCCGATGCTGGTCCTATTGCCTTCGCGGAGACTTTCGAGATTCCGGAAGACGCCACGGCAAAGACACTGCATGGATTGACAATGCAAGCGGGACAACACCTCTTCGACCAACTCGTCGATTGCCTTGTCCACCAGCGACTTCCCCCTCGGGCGCCGATGTCGAGCCCGCCGTTCATCTACCCTCGTAGCGCACTGTCGGAACATCGAGAGATACTGAACCCGGCTAACGAGGTCGAAGTCGATCGGAAGTCAAGGGCCTTTTGGTTCCCTCCTTTCGAACCCGCCTTCTGTCGCACACTGGGAAAGAAGAATTACGTCGTCCCGTCGCGGGGGTTCGCGGAGCTACTGCCACCAGACTGAGCCGAAACCGGTTCCCTGTCCTCGGCTACCCGGCATACGAGCTCAGCTACCCGTGCGCCTGCACCGCGGTGATCGAGTTGACGGCCGAGCTCCAGGGCCGCCTCCGCCATCGCCGCGAGACAAACCGGATCTTCAAGGAGTTCATCCAAAACAGATTCGAGGCGTTCCGGCTGGCATTCAGGATCAGGCACCAGCACAGCAGCACCGGCACCGGACAGGACTCGTGCGTTCCGCGTCTGATGGTCGCTCGGGGCACCTCCGAGTGGCACGAGAACGGACGGGACGCCTGTGGTGGCGAGCTCCGCGACGGTCATGGCGCCGGCTCGGCACACCATGACGTCGGCCGCCTCGTACAGGAGCTCCATCTGATCTTGAAAGGCAACCATCCGGTGCCAGAGCCCTCCAATGAGAGACTCTTGGTCGGTGCCTCGGTGTGGAGAGTCCGCGCGAACCGACAGCCCTTCATAGTTTCGCCGTCCCGTTTGGTGGTAAATCGCGAGATCTCCTCGAGCGGACCATCGGTCCGAAAGGGACTCAGCGACAAAGTTGATCCGTTGAGCCCCGAGCGATCCCCCGGTGAAGCACACCGTTGTCCGCCCGTCGGGAATACCCAGGGTTCGCCGCGCTGCCCGACGGGTCTCAGGGGTTCGGCGCACGGCCAGAATCTGCTCGCGGATCGGAGCGCCGGTGACCACGGCATGCGGGAGTCGTGTGGCGGGGTTGGCGATGGCGCAAACCTTGGCAAAGCGGCTGAGCACGCGGTTAGCTAGGCCCGGTTCGACGTCTGCATTCAACACCACTAGCGGGATTCGTAGTGCCACCGCGGCGAGCCCGGCGGGCAGGCTCGCATAGCCTCCCACTCCGACGACGACACGTGGCCGGTTCCAAACGAACATTGTGAAAGCGTGCAGCGACGCCCATGCGAGTCCGGCCGCCGCCGAGAGGTTGGCAATCAGGTGCGCCATGGACCACGACCGCACGAAACCCCGGCCGCTGAGCCGCAAAAGCGGAAAGCCCTGACCCGCCATGATGCTCTCCTCTCGGCCGCGCTTCGACCCGATCAGTTGGATCTTCGGAGTCTCGATTCCCCGCGCTACGAGTGCGCGAGCAATCTCCAAGGCGAGCGACGCATGGCTGGCGGTCCCCCCACCCGCAACCGCGGCGAATCGCGCCCCTCTCACTGGCTGCCCGGCCTTGGGCTCACCACTGCATGCAGTGGCAGTAGTACGGGTCATCGGAATCGACCGATATGTGCGGGTCTGGGATGCTTTTAGCCTAGAACGCCGCTAGGCCACACTGCCGGCTTCCTAGCCGCTCTTATCTCCTGCGGTGGCTCGACCCGCTTATCCGTAGGTCGGATGCTGTGGCCAGCCGCGTCGGTGAGTCCTCCCAGTCTTCCTATCGGCCGTACGAGACTCACACCGATTGCGACGACAGAAGGCGCCACCTGAAACTGCCTCAACCTGAGTCGACTTCGCACGCGCGCCGCTCGTGCCCGGACCACCGCTGATCGCCCCTCCAATTCTTTGGGTTGTCGGCGCCAGTCCCGTTTGCTACGCCCGGCAAATTGATCTCAACTCGTCCCAAACTGTGTCCCAACAAATGGTCCCTGCACGTCCCGCCTTGTCCCGCTGTGTCTCCCTGTCCCAATTTGGCGAGGCCAATGAGTAGCTGAATTGGTACTGAGGGAGACGCATCGGCGCCTAGTGAGACTCTGCTCACTGCCCTCGTAATGCGCAGGTCGTCGGTTCGAATCCGACCTCAGGCTCCACTATTGGAGGCCAGTACGGCTGTCTGGTCGGGACCCTCGCAGATCGTGCAACCCGCTGGGGGTACCGCCCGTCGTTTACACGCGCTCTACTGCGACTCTCTGCCGGTCCTAGATGCCGCCATCTCGGACTGCCGTTCATCCGTCGCACCGGGGCGGCGGTTCACAATGTCCGCGAGCTCCTCTCCCGAGATCGTCTCCTTCTCGAGAAGAGCAGCGACAACGGCATCGAGGGCGCTGCGGTTGTCGCTCAGCAGATTGCGAGCCCGGCCCTCGGCTTCGCCGAGCAGGCGGCTCACTTCCTGGTCGATGACCTCTTGGGTGCCTTCGGCGTAGGGACGCTCCTGACCGAAGGGGGGCCCGCTTTGGTACGAGGATTGGTCTGATCCATAGCCAATTGGGCCGAGGCGAGGAGACAGTCCCCAATCCCTAACCATCTTGATGGCGAGATCGGTCGCGCCGGATAGGTCGTTGGCAGCTCCCGTCGACGCCTCCCCGAGCACGAGGATCTCGGATGCTCTCCCGCCGAGACGAATGGCCAATGAATCGAGCAGGTAGCTCTCGGAGTAGAGGTGGCGCTCGTCGACTGGCAACTGTTCGGTGACCCCCAACGCTCGTCCGGCCGGAAGGATGGTGATTTTGGCCACCGGATCGGCGTGCGCGGAGAGAAAGGCGACGAGCGCATGTCCGGCCTCGTGTACCGCCACCGAACGCTTCTCTTCGGGGAGCAGTGCATTGGAGGCATCGCGGCGCCCCAGGATGATCCGGTCCCTGGCCTCGCCGATGTCATGGGCAAAGATCACGTCGCGTCCTTCACGGACGGCCACGATGGCAGCCTCGTTGATGAGGTTGGCGAGGTCGGCACCCGAGAAGCCCGGGGTCGCCCGGGCCACAGCATCGAAGTCCACGTCGTCGGCCAGATGTTTGCCCTTGACGTGGACAGCCAAAATGGCGGCCCGTTCGGCCTGGTTGGGCAGAGGGATCTCGACCTCCCGGTCGAAGCGACCGGGTCGGAGTAGGGCCGGGTCGAGCACTTCGGGTCGGTTGGTGGCCGCCATGACAACAACGCCAGTGGTGGAATCGAACCCATCCATCTCGGCCAGGAGTTGGTTGAGGGTCTGTTCCCGCTCGTCATTGGAGACGATGGAGCCACCGCGGCGTTGGCCGATGGCATCGATCTCGTCGATGAAGATGATGGAGGGCGCCCGCTTGCGCGCATCTGCGAAGAGGTCCCGGACCCGGGATGCTCCCACGCCCACGAAGAGCTCGACGAAGCTCGAGCCGGTCAGGGCCAAGAAGGGGACACCGGCTTCGCCGGCGACGGCTCGGGCCATTAGCGTCTTGCCGGTTCCCGGGGGGCCCACCATGAGGACGCCTCTGGGGCCGGTGGCACCGGCCCGGGCGTAGCGCTCGGGGTGGCTCAAGAAGTCGACCACCTCGGCCACTTCGCGTTTCGCCCCCTCGTAGCCGGCGATGTCGGAGAACCGGGTGGAAGGCCTGTCCTCGTCGTAGACCTTCGCTCTCGAACCCCCGAAGCCCATGATCCCTCCGGTGAGTTGTTTGGCACTCCTTCGCCCGATCCAGATGAAGAAGGCAAAAAACAAGACAAGAGGGAGGAATGACAAGATGTCGGCAAGGAGTGCCGAACCCTGTCCTACGCCGGTGATGTCGACATGGTGGGCCTTGAGGGTCTGCGCGAGCCGGTTGTCGTTGAGCGCGGTGGGGATCTGGGTCGTGTAGTTCTCGCCCCCCTTGAGCGTGCCATTGACGGCTCCGCCAGGGTTCACCGATGCCGTGTGCACATCCCCTGCTTGCACCTCCGACAAGAACTTCGAATAGCTGAAGTTCTTGGTTGGCGTGCTCGACGTGTGTACGAGCGAAAGCAGAAGAAGGGTGATGAGGACCCCTGCTGGTAGGAGCCACATCCGCCAGCGTGGCGGGGGCGGGGGCGCCGGCCGCCGTGGCGGGTCGTTGGGCTCCCCCGGCTTGGCAGCCCCCGTGGGGTGGCGAGCCCTCACAGTCATGGGCGCTCCTTCGGTACATCTCTAACCAATGGGTCACCCGCCATCGTGGCACTCCAGCGTCCGAGGGGCCGAGCGTAGGTCGAGATGACGCCAGGACGTTTACGGATCAGCTCGTGCATGCCCAAGGAGCATCCACCTGCCGAGATCGCATTCTCCAGAGTCGTCTCGTGGGCCTACCGCCTGACCTGCCCGATCCCTTGAGCCCTCGGCTTCAAGCTCCTCGGAGGGGATGAAACGCTAGCCACGATTGACACTCCTTGTCCTCGCCGGGTAGTGGCGTCGCTTGCTCGCGTCGTCTCGCCCTGTCTCGTTGACGAGGTCAGTGGCGTCGATTCGATTCCGACCTCAGGCTCCAGCCTGCCCGTTCAGAGGCACATTCCGCCCCAGCATCTCAATTCATGTCCCAAGATCTTGGATGGATTCCTTCCCAGCACCAGCGTGTAGACACTCAGCTGGCGGCCGTCGCTTCGATCTCCACCTTGAGTTGTGGGAAGGCCAGCCGGGCAACGCCCAAAAGGGTTGATGCCGGAAGATTGACCCCGAAAAACTCTGTTGCAAGTGGTCCGAGCACGGCGATTAACTCATCGACGTCCGTCGTGTAGTAGTTGACTTTGACCACATCAGAACTACTGAGTCCAACTGCCTGCAGGACAGCACCAAGGTTCTCAAAGGCCTTTCTTACTTGGGCATCCATGTCAGCTGACGACGGCGGCGACCCGTCTTCCGCAATCGCGGTCTGACCCGAACAGATCAGGAGTCGCTCCATCCTTTTAAGGTCTACCCCTTGAGAGAATCCGAAGGCCTTCGACCATTCCCAAGGGTTTACGTCGCTTCGATCCATTCGTGTCCCTCCTAGCGGCCATCTGCTCAGCCGACGCCACTCTAAGCGGATACCGCCGACGAGTCGCGAGCTGTGACTCACCCGCTGGAGACGCGGCGTAACTTCCAGGACCGGTAGCGTTCCTGCGACGACGGCGGTCAGTGCTACACGAGAACCGGAAAGGGGGGGACGGCGAACTTGGTTACGGCTGGCGAGCGTGAGTCATTGTCGACATGCCAGTTCCGCTCTTGTTTTGCGAGTATTTCGTGCTCTGCTTTGAGTGCGCCGGTGACGATGTCGGACGTTCATTCCTGGCTCACACCGAGCGCAATGCCTCTGATGGCGCGAGTCGGGCCGCCCGCATGGCGGATAGACGCCGGCGACTGCACCCACGATGACAGTGGCCGGAATCGTTCCGGAGATCACAATCACATTTGCGACGCCAACGCCGCCCATGGCCAACGCGACGCTTCCGAGCCTGAGGAACAAGCTGTGGAACGCCGACGAGCCAACTGCGAGGCGGATCGACAGCGTGGAGCTACGGCAGCTGAGCTATCTCGCTGCTGTTGCGGACGAAACTTCATTTCGGCCGGACCGCCGAGCGCCTCCACCTTGCCGGACCTTCGCTCTCGCAGCAGATCCGCAGTCTGAGCTCGGGACCCAGCTCCTCGTCCGCGACCGCCGACACGTTGAACTGACGCCCGCGGGCAGTCGGTTCCCGACTGATGCCCGCGAGGTGTCATGCCCAATGACCGCAGTACCTGAGGGATAATGAAAGCGCTCATCTTGGCAGCTAAGGGGGAACGCATGGGTATCTACAGTGAACGGGTTTTGCCACGAATCATCAACGTCGCATGCGGCGTAAAGGCGGCCGAACCGATACGACGCCGGGTCTGTGAAGGCCTCGCCGGGGAAGTCGTCGAGATTGGCTTCGGCTCTGGTCTCAACGTCCCCTTCTATCCGGCGGAAATCACCAAGGTGACTGCGGTTGAGCCTGCTGACATGGCCTGGAAGTTGGCTGACAAGCGCCTCACGTTGACAACGGTTCCGGTACAGCGTTCCGGTCTGGACGGCCAATCGCTACCCTTCGCGGAGGACAGTTACGACGCCGCCCTGTCTACCTGGACTCTATGCACCATCCCCGACGTCGCTGCCGCGCTGACCGAGCTACGGCGGGTTCTCAAGCCGGGTGGGACCCTCCATTTCGTCGAGCATGGGCTGGCCCCAGACGAGAGCGTCCGCCGCTGGCAGCAACGCCTCGAGCCGGTGCAAAAGCGGGTCCTCGGCGGGTGCCACCTCACCCGTCCGATCGTTGACCTGCTGACGACTGCAGGCTTCACCATCACCGAACTGGACGTGTTCTACGAGGAGAGCGCCCCGAAGTTCGAGGCCGCCTACTCCCTCGGCACGGCCCTGTCTCCGTGACCGTTCGATCGGCCATCATCGACGTCTAGTTCACCCGCAATCCTTCAGCGGCGCCGTACTCGAACGAACGTCTTCCTTGTCGGTGCCTTAGATGCCAACGTTGATGACGGGGTACAACACTTCATCGGGGTGGGCAAGGCTCGGTACCGCCGGTCAACCAACCACACTCTCATTTTGCCGAGATCCGGAACACCGCCACAGTCTCTAATACCAGTCAAGATCCTTCTTAAATTGCCGTTAGCTCTGGTCTGATCAAAGCCACTGAAGAGCTCGTGGTTCGCAACGTGTTACCCGAGCAAACCATCTTCGTTAACGCCGAGCCGACGATCAGTCTGAGGGAACGCTCATGGGTCGACGATTCGGCGGCTGAGCCCGCAGCGCCTGAAGTCGAGAACCACCCGTCTGGACCCGTAGCCGGACCGGGGCTTTGGCCCTCGAGGGCCAGCGCCCTCTGGCCCCAAAGCGGAAGCCAGGAGGTGGGGAAGCAGGAGATCGACATAGCCGCAGAGCATCGGTCCTAACGTAGGGAAGTCGTCGCTCCGCAAAGGGGGTCAGCGATGGTCCAACGCGAACAAAGTGAAGCTGGCGGAAGCCGGGCGGGACTCAGCACGGGCGCGATCGCCTCACTCATTGGAGGGGGCCTGCTCCTCATTTTCATTATCCAAAACACCGCCAAGGTCAGGCTCCATTTCTTGGTTTGGTACTTCTCATGGCCTTTGTGGTTGTACACCCTCGTTACGGCCGTGTTCGGTGCGCTGGTGTGGATCGGCTTGGGTGTAATGCGTCGCCACCGTCGCCGTAAGGAGAGGCGTGAAGAGCGACGCTACGAAGAGCGCCGCTATTGAGACTGGGCCCGCGGGAGCGGTTGAGCTCGTCATCCCGGCCGACACCAGCGAGGACCGGCCACCGCGTCGCCCTAATTAGGACGAGCGATCGTCCCCTCTACGGTCGTCTGGGCTATAGCAGTGTCCTTCATCTCTACAGTAAGAGTCCGCAGCTCTGTTGTTCCGACGTTCTCCAACGAGTGAGGTGGAAGGGCTGCTCCCCATATGGCCGATCCCACCTTCGGCGTCGAGTGCGTCGAGCGGGTGTCGGCGAGAACCTTGCCGTCGGGATCACGACGGACGAAGTCACTGCTGCTCAGAATGTAAAGGACGCCCGCCCAACAGTGTGTATGTACGGGAACCGTGTCTCCGGCCGCACACCGGGCATCGAGAACGCGCACTCTCTCGTCCTCGAACAGCACCGTATGATGATCTGGCGCAGCGATCATTGCGTCGAGCTCGGGCGGATAGGGCCACGCGGAAGCTGTTTCGCCTGTCATTTCGTTGGACCTCCTGGAGCGTCCGTCGTCGCTCCGACCCGGTATATCTGATCGCGGCCGAACTCCTCTTGAATAACACAGCCCCCTTGTGAGATGGCCGCAACCCGTACTGTGCGGTCGGGATGGGCCAAGACCGCAGAGACCTACCGCAGAGCCCCCTTGTGCGCGGGCTCGGAAAGCAGTACTGTGTAAAACATGGTAGCCAAGCGTGAGGCGCAGCTGACCCAGATGCGCCGGGGCGCCATCGAATACTGCGTGCTTGCTCTGTTGCGAGAACGGGAGCGCTACGGTTTCGAGCTGGTGGGCGAGCTCACCGAAGCCGATGGCCTCGTGACCAGCGAGGGCACCCTCTACCCGCTGTTGGCCCGACTTCGCCAAGACGGGCTGGTCGACACGTTCTGGCAGGAGTCCAACCAGGGTCCGCCTCGTCGCTACTACCGGATCACCAGGCAAGGCAACAAGGCGCTCGAGTCCTTTGCCGAGCAGTGGGATCGATTTCGCAGAGCAGTCGACCGAGTCCTTCAGCTAGGGGGTGTGACATGAGGTTGAGTGAGCAGTCGGAGATCGAGCGCATCCTGTGCTCTTATTTCAACGAGCTCTACGCGGCTCTGGCGTCAGTCCCCGAACCCGGGCGCGAGCAGCTCGTTTCCGAGATCCGTGAACACGTGGACGACGCGCTCGCCTACAAACCCCCCAGCTCGCCCTGGGACGTCCGCGAGCTGCTTCAGAGGGTCGGCACCCCAAAGGACATCGGGGCGGCCGCGATCTATTTCCTTTCTCTCGGCTGTGCACCGGTTGCAGCTCGGCAACCGTACGACCAGGACGGACTACGACAGATAGAGATAGGTCGGGACCGAGCCGGGACCTCCTGATCTCCGGTACTGCGCAGGTCGTCGGTTCGAGTCCGACCTCAGGCTCCAGCCTCAGTCCGGTTCAGCTGCTCGGCTATTTCAGTCGCCGGAGGCGCCCGATGGGACCGAAGGGCGAACGCCGTTGGGCGTGAAGACGGCGATGCCCGCTGGCGTGCCCGCGAACGAGGTCCCCGTGCCTACGACCACGGCGTTACCGACCGTGGCGATGCCCGACCAGGAAGGGATGGCGAGAGGGAGCTGGGTCACGAGCTCCCCGGTCGCGTTATCACGTACGTCCACCACCGGCGTCAGGGCCAGGCTGTTGAAGGTCATTCCGCCGGCGACCGTGGTCGGAGAGAACGACGCACCATTTGTCTGTTGCCAGGCGACCTGCCCGGTGGCACCGTCGAATGCTTGGACGGTGGGTTCCTGGAGAGGGGTGTCGGCCAGGTTGTTTGGGTCACAGACGGGCCCCGGGAAGTCGCCCAACCCCGTCGAGCCGTAGACGCGTGCACCGTCGTAGGCCGTCGTGCCAATGAAGCCACCCGATCGGCCACCAAAGACGACGTTGGTACTCCACCGAAGATGACCAGTGGCAGGGTCAAGCGAGTAGTAAGTGCCGTCCTTGCTACCCACTCCGAGGAAGGAGGCCTCACCCTTTGGACCAAGGCCAGCGTTGGCCGTCGCCCCAAAGTCGAGATCGCAGTGGGAGTCGGTCCGCTCAGGCTGGTACTGCCAGACCACCTGGCCGGTGCGGACCGACAGGGCGAGGACGGACTCGCTGAACGGAGCGGTATTGCTGCCGTGGCAATCGGCTGTGTCGAAGACGACCAGTCCCTGCCGCGGCAGGAGCGTGCCCGAGGACCAGACGCTGCCGCAGCCGTCGTTCAGTAGCAGACCCTGGCTGCTGACATCGGTTTGGAGCTCCCATACGGGGTTGCCGGTCAAGAGGTCCGCGGCCGCAATGTAACCGCGTCGTCCGCGCTGGCCGTCAACCGACACACCGAAGATGACCTTGCCATCGCTCACCTCAGGAGAGGAGAAGATGCGCGTGTAGTCGTTGATCGGGTCGGGGGGAAGGTCTGGCCGACCGGTGTACTCGTGGCTCCAGAACAGGGTCCCGCTGTGCGCGTTGATGGCGTAAAGGGTGTAGCCGCCGCCGAAGATGACAAGGTCGGGGTGCCCCTGGCCTGCAGGCTCGAACCACGCCGATGACGTCACCAGTCCCCCGTCGGAGGTGACGTCGCGAGGAGTCTCACCAACGTAGGGCGTGACCGCCGGCTGAGGATTCAGGCGGTACTTCCAGCGAAGTGACCCCGTGCGGAGGTCCACTGCGTAGAAATAACCGTCCCAGGACCCCACGTAGACGGTGCCGTTCACGACGGTAGGTGTGGCCGTCACGGCGTCGCCGGTCGGGAAGAACCACGCTTGCCTCAAGCTGGGCACGGTTGACTCGGTGAGCGTGGTGAGTCCATCGAAACTGTGCTGGGGATCGTGGCCGTAGCTCGGCCAGTCCCATTGACGTGCCGGCGGCGCGGTGTCCGCGGTCGCTCCAGCCGGAGCGGTCACCGCAGCGGCGAGCACCAATCCCAGCAAGCCGATCCCTCGTTTAGGAAGGTTCCAGTGCTGCCCAGATCGAAAATTGTGAGTCAGCCCCACAAGTCAGCCGGTGGCCCCCGACGTCGACCCCGCCGTGGTGCTCCGGGCTGCCCCCGTTGCGACTGGGCAGCCTCCCGAGCCGGGCGGATAGCCGCCAGGCACACAGATGGTGACGCTCGTCGGGAAGTTAAAGCCGCTAGCGACGGGTACCGGCGCGTTCGGCTGGCCGCTGGTGAACGTGACCTTCATGATCCTCCCACCGTTGGGAGCCGGCCCGCAGTTGGTCAGAGGTGCGCTGCAGACGATATGGATGTCGACAAAATATGTCGTGCCGTCGGGTGCGAAGGCGATTCCCAGGGGGCTGTAGCCGGTGGGGCTGCTGCCGACCTCGGCGATCGACTCACCGGGGACTACTCCCATGGAAGTGACCTGGTGGCCGCCCTCGTCGAACCAGGCAATGGCTGGGTCGCCGATCGTGCTCGTCACGCCCCAGCAGCCGCAGGCGGGGTCGAAGGCGATCGACTGGGGGAACGGCAACAGCGAGAGGCTGCCCTGGATGAACACTGCCGAACGCAGCTTGCTCACGGGATAGACGCCGTCGGATCCGCAGTCGGCGGCACTGGTGGGAAAGGAGCTGTGGTCGAAGCGCAGAACCTCACCATTGAAAGCTCCGTGCGGATCGGCTTCGGGCAACAGCAGGTTGTCGTTGCTGTCGACGGTCAGGTTCCCGGGCTGGCTCAGGCCACCGGTGCCCCCGACATGGTGGGGGCCGACACCGCCTGTGGTGGGTCCGTCGATGATGCAGTCCGAGGTGTAGCTCGGGCCGAACCACTCAATGAGCCGGCCGCTCGTCGGCGGAGGGAACTGACCTTGGGCAGTACCCAGGTCCGTCGCGAACAGGTTGCCCTCGTGGTCGAAAGCGCAGCCGATGAACGTGCCGTTGTCGTTGAAGGTGCCTCCAGGGTCGGGGGGGATGTCGCCGCCGACCGTCTGGCCCGGAAGGTGGTATGGGCCTGGTACGGAGATCGTCTGGCCAGTGAAGGTTCCGTGGCGATCCCACACCGCTTCACCGACCGGAGGTTGCATCACCGGCTTCAGGCTGCCGGGGTTGTGCTGACTGGGCAGGGTCGGGTTGTACCCCGTCACAAACCGTCCGCTGTGGTCGGGAAAGACGCACATCTGACCGTTGGGGTTGTAGGGCGGGACGAGCTGGCCCT
>JBPYFR010000324.1:0-21041 GCA_051985685.1 Acidimicrobiales bacterium | reverse complement strand
GCCTACGGCCTGGGCGTGTGGGCCGGCTGCGCGCGGGAGCGCACGATGCTCCCGCTCGTCCCGCGCCTGGCTTGGCGGTCGCGGGTGTGGTCCTCCGGTGCGCTGCGCGACAGCCTCGGTCCGCCGGTCGGCGACAGCTGACGGCGCGCAAAAGACCCACGGCTCAGCGCGACGCGGCCATCCCGACCATCGGCTTGTTCAGGACCACGCCGCCCTCGGATCCGGAGAACCCGGCGTCCCCGAAGGCGAAGATCCCTCCGTCGGACGCCACGAGCCAGTACCCCCCACCGTCGGGCGTAGCGGCCGTACCGAGGATGGGTCTGTTCAATACGGTGCCCCCCAGGGAGCCGTGGAAGGCGGCGTCGCCGAAGCTGAAGACGCCGCCGTCGGACGCAACCAGCCAGTACCCGCGTCCGTCGGCGGTGGGGGCCATGGCGACGATGGGCCGGTTCAGGACGGTATTCCCCAGAGAGCCGTGGAACCCCGCGTCGGCGAAGGCGAAGATCCCCCCGTCCGACGCCACGAGCCAGTACCCCCGACCGTCGGGCGTGGCTGCCATGCCGACAATCGGTCTGTTCAGCGGCTTGCCCCCCATGGAGCCGTGGAAGCCGCCGTCGCCGAATGTGAAGACGCCGCCGTCGGACGCCACCAGCCAGTACCCTCCCCCGTCGGCCGTGGGGGCCATTCCAACCATCGGCTGGTTGAGGGTCAGCGCGCCGGTCGAGCCCCGGAATTGGGCGTCGCCAAAACTGAAGACGCCGCCGTCGGACGCCACCAGCCAGTACCCGCGCCCGTCGGGCGTTCCGGCCATCCCGACTACCGGCCGGTTGAGCGACAGCGCGCCGGTCGAGCCCCAGAATTGGGCGTCGCCGAAGGTGAAGACGCCCCCGTCGCTCGCGACGGTCCAATACGAGGAGTCGGGCGGGGGCTGTGGTGGCGGCGACGGTGGGCCGGGTACGCCGAACGACCCAGAAAAGGCGAAGACTTGGTTCGTACCCGGCGCGAGGAGGAGGCCGTCCCCGACCGAGGGGGTCGGGAAGTGGTTGGCCTGGCCGCCGACGGAGAGCTGTTGGACCGTGGAGCCATCCGTCGGATCGATCCCGAAGAGCGCGCCACCGCGGATCGACCACACCAGGCCGCCGGCCGTGATCGGCGGCCCGGGTGCTCCGCTCGCCGCCGTCCACATCACGCGCACGCCGGCCGGCGAGGGGTTGGTCTGGACGGCCTCGACGCCACCGCCGCACGGCACGTAGACGACGCTCCCAGAGACCGCGTCGCCTCCGTCAGCGTCGGCCCCATTGCACACCGTGGCCGACGCGAGCTGTCCGCCGATCCCACCCAGGGCGGCTAGACGGAGGAGGTACCCGGTCTGGGACTTGCCGACTTGGAACGCGGTCCCGTCGGACAGCAGTGCGGGCGCGGTCGAGCCGAGGTCCCGGTCGCCCGCGTTGTCCGCCGACCAGTCACTCGGGGCGAACAGCTGCGCGAGCCCAAGCTGGGGGGACAGCTCCAGGACCGAGTCGCTGCCGTCGTACGGAGACGATGAGGACCCGTTGCCGGAGGCAGCCCAGATGTTCCCGGCCGCGTCGACCTCCGGTGCCGCACCCCCCATCCAGACTGCACCCCGGCTGCCGTTGGCCACGCTGCCGGTCACGTTGAAGTAGCGGGCCGGCCCCCCTCCCTCGGACACCGACGCAATCCAGCCGTGGTAGGTCGAACAATCGCCGTTGTTGCCGCCGTAGCCGAACACGACGTCGCCGTCGCTCAGGTTCAGCCCGGTGCGCTGCAGGATGGCTGCGGGACCCTGACCGGGGGGATCGACCGGCTGGTCGAGCATGCCCGCGCCGGTGAAGATGTTCCTGCCGACGAGCATGTGGGCGGGCGCGCCGTTGACCATCTCGTCGGCCACCGCGAAGATCTCGCCCCGCGCCGCGTCGACGACCGGCGTCCCCGTGATGCCGACCGACGGCGCGATGTCCCCGCAAGGCAGGTCGCCACTGGGGACGGGCGCGCCGACGTGCGCCGACCACAGGACGGCGCCGCTGTCCGCCGCCAGCGCATACAACGTGTCGTTCTCCGTCGCCACGAAGACGCGACCGCCGAGCTCGAGCGGTTCGCCGTAGAGCTGGCCGTCGAGCACGGGCGACGTCCAGGCGTGGGTGGCCGGAGAGAACGTGACGCCCGAGGTGTCGGCGCCGGTCCCCAACGCATTCCCGTGATAGACGGTCCACGGGGAGTCGGCACTCGCGTGAGCTGTGCTGGCCCCGCCCACCGGTGGAGCCGGCACACCAGCGAGAAGCAAGACTCCAAGCGATGCGGCGGCGCCCGCGCCGAGACGGCAACGCCACCTCACGACGCGGTCTTCTCCCAGACCGAGACATGGGTGATGCTCTCGCTCGTGAAGGAGCCGCGATCCCAGTCGCTCCACCGCTCGCGCAGGCGCATCCCCGCGATCTGCGCCATCAGATCGAGCTCGGAGGGCCACACGAAGCGGTATGGGCAGGAGAACGTCTCGAGCGTGCCGCCTCTGACCCAGAAGTGGTGTGACACGCCGTACTGCGCGGCGACGTCGAACTCGTCGAAGCCAAGATGCTCGGGTCCGACCTCAAACGCTTGAATGGTTTCGCCGGGCGGGAGCCGGCGCAGCGACGGGACGCCGACCTCAACCACGAAACAGCCACCCTCTTCCAGATGCCGTGCGGCGTTGCGGAAGCACGCCACCTGCTCGCGCTGGGAGGTGAGGTTCCCGATCGTGTTGTAGACGAGGTAGACGAGCCGGAACTGGCCATCGACTTCCGTCGTCGCAATGTCGCCGATGGTGACGCCGATCTCCTCCGATCCCGGCTTCATTCGCAGCTGCGCCACCATGTCGGACGACAAGTCGATCCCGTGCACGCGCACGCCCCGCCGGCTGAGCGGTAGCGCGATGCGCCCGGTCCCGATGGCGAACTCCAGGGCGGCGCCGTCACCGGCCAAGTCGGCGAGGAAGTCGACCACTGGGTCCACGAACGCGGGCGCGGAGATCACCGTGTCCGCGTCGTACCGCTCGGCGATGCGCCCCGTGAAGATGTTGTGAAGCACGGGCCCAACTCTGCCGCACCGCGACGTCGGGTGCGACCGCGTCGAGAGGTTCGGGCCGCGGGGGCCGGCTGGTCGGTCGCAACTCGTCCCTGCCCTCCGGCGGGACCGGGCCCATTAGAGTCGCCGGGTCACCCGGCGTTCCGAGGGCGGAAGAGCTCGGGCATCACGAGAGGTCGAGATGGGAAACAGGTGGTTCGAGACGGTGGCCGAGGCCCAGCGGCGGGCCAGGAAGCGCCTGCCGAAGTCCGTGTACAGCGCCCTCGTCGCCGGTTCAGAACGCGGTGTGACGGTCGAGGACAACGTCGCTGCCTACGGCGAGCTCGGGTTCGCTCCCCACGTGGCCGGACTCTCCGAGAAGCGCGACCTCGCCACGACCGTGATGGGACAGGACGTCTCGTTCCCGGTCCTCATCTCGCCCACCGGAGTCCAGGCGGTGCATCCCGAGGGCGAGGTCGCCGTCGCCCGTGCGGCGGCCGCGCGTGGCACCGCCATGGGACTCAGCTCGTTCGCCAGCATGCCGATCGAGGCGGTGCTCGCGGCCAACCCCCACACGTTCTTCCAGCTGTACTGGGCCGGGACGCGGGACAAGATCCTGGCCCGGCTCGAACGGGCCCGCGCCGCAGGCGCGGTCGGGCTCATCGCGACGCTGGACTGGTCGTTCTCGCACGGGCGCGACTGGGGGAGCCCAACCATCCCCGAGACCGTCAACCTGCGCGCCATGCTGCGGTTCGCCCCCGAGGCGTTGACCCACCCGCGGTGGTTCTGGTCCTTCGCCCGCGTGGGCAAGCCACCCGACCTCACCGTCCCGAACATGGTCCCGATCGGCCAGGAGCCGCCGACCTTCTTCGGCGCCTACGGGGAGTGGATGCAGACGCCCCCGCCCAGTTGGGAGGACGTCGCGTGGCTACGGGGGCAATGGGACGGCCCGTTCATGCTCAAGGGCGTGACGCGGATTGACGACGCCAAGCGGGCCGTCGATGCGGGTGTCAGTGCCATCTCCGTCTCGAACCACGGCGGCAACAACCTCGATGGCACGCCGGCGACGATCCGGATCCTCCCCGCCGTCGCAGAGGCGGTCGGCAGCCAGGTCGAGGTCCTCCTCGACGGGGGCATCCGCCGGGGCAGCGATGTCGTGAAGGCGGTTGCGCTCGGCGCCCGCGCCGTCATGATCGGCCGGGCCTACCTGTGGGGTCTTGCGGCCAACGGGCAGGCCGGCGTCGAGAACGTGCTCGACCTGCTCCGCAACGGGATGGAGTCAACGCTCCTGGGGTTGGGGCACGTGTCGCTGCACCACCTCGGCCCGAACGACGTCATCGTCCCGGACGGGTTCACCCGCCGGCTGGGGGCCTGACCGCCCCGCGCCTCGGTCAGTCGAACTTCACCACGCCCCGAATGATGGTGCCCGCGGCCTGGTCTTCGTAGCCCTGCTGCACCTGGTCGAGGCCGTACTCCTGGGTGATGAGCTCGTCGATCTTGAGCTGCCCGGCCGCATAGAGGTTGAGGAGGTTGGGCACCTGGACGCGTGGGCTCTGCGAACCGAAGACGGTGCCCAGGAGCGCCTGGTTGAACATGGCGAGGTTGAACAAGTTGAGCTTGACGTCCATCTGTTGGAAGGGCGCGATGGCGGTCGCCACGATCCGTGCGTCCTTCGACCCGCAGGCGCACGCCTCGGCGATCATCTCGCCCTTCAGCACGCCGGGGGTCAGGATCACGACGTCGGCGCTGCGCCCAGCCGTGAGTTCGGGGAGCATCAACTGCGCGTCGAGCAACGACGCGGCGACGTGCGTCGCACCGAATTCCTGGGCCCGCTCGAGCTTGTAGGGGACAGGGTCGACGGCGACGATGTACCGGGCTCCCGCGATGCGGGCGCCTTGAATGGCGCCCGACCCGACGCCACCGGCGCCGGCGACGACGACGGTCTCACCGGGCTTGACCTTCGCCCGGTCGACGACCGCGCCGAAGCCGGTGGAGATACCACAGCTGA
Organism: Acidimicrobiales bacterium; assembly: GCA_051985685.1. Taxonomy (GTDB): domain Bacteria; phylum Actinomycetota; class Acidimicrobiia; order Acidimicrobiales; family RAAP-2; genus Bog-473. The sequence goes on along the minus strand of JBPYFR010000324.1, from coordinate 15,976 downwards.
TCAACGCGGCCGCCTTCATGTTGTCCCAGGGGTTGAGACGCACGACCGAATTCTCGTGGCAGACCATCTCGTCGGCGAACGTGCCGAGCTGGGCCATACGGTTGATGTTCTCGCCTCCGAGGTGGTAGCGGTAGGTGCCGTCGCTGATCATGCCTCCGGCCAAGGTCATCATGCCGAGATCGCACAGGTTCTGGCGGCCCGAGGCGCACCAGTGGCAGGTTCCGCAGGAGGGGATGAACGCGACGGCGACGTGATCGCCCACTGCGACCTGCGTCACGTTGGTCCCGACCTCCGTCACGATGCCGGCGCCCTCGTGTCCGCCGACGACCGGGAACATCGACTTCACGCCGATGAGCTCGAGGACCTCGGGCGGTGCGCTGATGTCACCTGTGCGCAGGTGCTCGTCGGAGTGGCACATGCCGGACCAGACCATCTTCACCCGGACCTCACGGTTGGCCGGAGGGTCGATCTCTATCTCTTCGGTCTTCCAGGGCTCGTTGAGCCCCGTGCACACCGCCGCACGCGTCGTCGACATTGTCATTTCCTCCCAGAGGCTTTCTGCGAACCTGGACGCGCTCAGTATCGCCCCCCGTGCGCCCTCAGACAACCTGAGCCGAGCCCGCGCGGGCGCGGTCCGCGGCAAGGGTGGGCGGTAGCGTGAGCGCGTGTCCGCCCGCCCGCACTTCGCCGAAGTGGCCGCCAAGGTCCGCAATTGGGGGCGATGGGGGCCCGACGACGAGCTCGGCACGCTCAACTTCGTGGACGACGCCGCCCGCCGCCGCGCTGCGGCGTCGGTGGTGTCGGGGAAGGCGTTCGCCCTCGGGCTCCCGCTCTCGGAGGCGGAGGGGATACAGGCCGGCTTCGTCGAGGGTCGGGTCAATCCCAGCCGCATCATGACGAAGGTGAACGAGCCGCAGAGCCCGGACCGTGAGTGGGTTTCTTTCAGCGAGGACGTCGTCACGCTTGCCACGCAGGGCGCCACCCACTGGGACGCGCTGGCCCACTGCAGCTACGGCGGGGTGATCTACAACGGCTACCCAGCCGATTCGGTCGCCGCGGGCGGCGCCGCCCGGGCCGGGATCCACCGGCTCGACGCGGTGGTCAGCCGCGGTGTCCTCTTGGACGTCGCGCGCACCCTGGGCCATGAGGTGCTCGACCCGGGCTATCCCATCACCCCGGAGGACCTCGACGCGGCGTGCGAGCTCGGGCGCGTCACCGCCGAACCGGGTGACATCGTTCTCGTGCGCACCGGTCAGATGGTGCACTTGGAAGCCGATCCCCGCGATCTTGTCGCGTACACCTGGCCCTCTCCAGGCCTCACGGTCGAGACCGCCGAGTGGTTCTGGTCGCACGACATCGCGGCGGTTGCGACCGACACCTTCGTCTTCGAGGTGTACCCCTCTCAGTACGAGGACGAGTACCTTCCGGTGCACGTCCTGCATCTGGTCGAGATGGGCCTGACCCAGGGTCAAAACTGGGTTCTCGACCCGCTGGCCGACGACTGCGCTGAGGACGGCCGCTACACGTTCCTGCTCGATGCGACGCCACTCCCGCTGACCGGCGGGCTGGGCTCGCCGCTCAACCCGGTCGCGCTCAAGTAGCGCGGTCGATCCGGCGTGGGGTCGTGGCGCCGCCGAGCACCGGCCCGGTCCGCGGCCGGGTCGCCTCGCGCGGCGGGACCTGGGCCGCCGGTGCGGGCCGCCCGGTGACCGACCAGTGCAGAATTCGGGCCTGGGTGTCGATGAGGTTGCGCGTCCTGATGCCCCAGAACTCGAAGCCGTACCGGTGCGCCGACACACTGGCGAACATGGCGACGAGCGAGCCCGCCACCGCCATGGGATCACTGCCGGCCGGCGATGACGTCGTTGCGCCAGGCGCACCTCCACCCGTAGGTGAGGCCGCCACGATCACCTGAGCCAGTGCGACGGTCACCGCATTGAGCGCGCGCACCCTGATCCCCCGGAGCTGTGCGTCTCCCTCCTCTGTGGCCAGGTCGACGACCCGGAACACGGCTCGGTTGTCCTCCCAATAGGAGAGGAACCGCTCCGTGACGGCCAGTGCGGTCTCCCAACTGCACTCCTCGGACCAGTCGCCGCCAACCAGCTCCGCCAGCTGGGCCGCCTGGTCGACCATCCCTTCGGCCAACACAAAGATGGCTTGCTCGACGTTGCCGAAGTACTGATAGAAGGTGGCGGGGGACGTGCGGGCCTGCCGTGCGATGTCGGTGACCTTCACCGAGCGCCACGGAGTCGTGGTCAGCAGGTCCACCGTCGCGTCCAGCAGACGCTGCCGGGTTTGCCGGCCCCGCTCTCCGGGGACCCGCCCGTCCGTCGTCTCCACCGCATCGCCGCCCCCGACCAGCCGCACGATGGCGGCGTCGGGCAAGTCGTCCGGCTCGGGCATGGGACGCCAGCGTAGTGGTCCTTTTCCCGAAGGCCCAGGTGGCGTGCCGGATACCATGTCGGGATGGAGCAGACGATGGCCCGCCCGCTCACGCGCGCGCAACAGGCCAGGCGGCAGCGGGTCATCGATGCGGCGATGGCACTGGGTCTCGAAGGGGGGTACGAGGCGGTGCAGATGCGGGACGTGGCCGCGCGAGCCGACGTCGCCATGGGCACGGTGTACCGCTACTTCACCAGTAAGGACCACCTCCTGGCGGCAACGCTCGTGCACTGGGTCGAGATGCTCGACACCCGCATCGGGCAGCATCCACCCCACGGCGCCCACCCGGCCGACCGCGTGCTCGACGTGCTCGACCGCGCCCTGCGGGCCATGGGCCGTCAGCCCAAGCTCGTCGCCGCCGTCTTCACCTCGCTCTCGTCCCCCGACCCCGCCGCCGTCGGGTGCCAGCAGCAGATCACGCTGTTGATGGAGGGGATCATCGCCCGCGCCATGGGGCAGCCCGCCGTGCCCGACGTGGGCGACCGGGCCCGCATGATCGGCCACGTGTGGTATTCGGCCTTGGTTGGATGGGTGAACGGCTGGTCGACCATGGCCCGCGTCTACGACGAGCTCGCGGTGTCCGTGCGCCTGTTGCTGCCCGACGAGTTGACCGAGCGCGCCGCACCCTGAGCGCACGGCCGCCGCAGCGCGGGACCGCGCCAGGTGGCGACCACTGAGGATCCGGGCGCCCGCGCTAACGTCGCCGCGATGACCGCCGGCTCGTCCACTCGCGGCCTCCCCATTGAGATCAACGGGCTGTCGAAGCACTTCGGGACCGTGCTCGCGGTCGACAACCTGAACTTCTCGGTGGAGCCAGGCCGTGTCACGGGCTTCCTCGGCCCCAACGGCTCGGGCAAGACGACGACGCTGCGCATGCTGCTCGGCCTCGTTCACCCTTCCGCCGGCACCGCCACCATCGGCGGCCGCCCCTATCAAGATCTGGAGGACCCGACGGGCACCGTCGGCGCCGTCCTCGAGTCGGTGAGCTTCCACCCGGCCCGCCGGGCCCGCACGCACTTGCGCATGGCCGCCCGCGCCGGCGGGCACGACGAACGGCGGGCGGACGAGGTGCTCGATCTCGTCGGCCTGTCCGGCGACGCCAAGCGCAAGGTCGGTGGCTTCTCAATGGGCATGCGCCAACGGCTCGAGCTGGCCACCGCGCTCATCGGCGACCCCGACGTCCTCATCCTCGACGAACCGTCGAACGGCCTCGACCCCCAAGGCATCGCCTGGCTGCGCGACTTCATGCGCTACTTGGCGGGCGAGGGCCGCACCGTCCTCGTGTCGTCGCACCTGCTGGCGGAGATGGCCCAGACCATCGACGACGCGGTCATCGTGTCGTACGGGCAGCTGAAGGCGGAGGGCACGCTGGAGGAGATCACCTCCAACATGACGGGCATCGTCATGCGGGCCCGCACACCCGAGGCCGACCGCCTGTGCGCCGTGCTCAGCGCGGCCGGCATCTCGTTCCGGCGGATCACCCGCGACGAAGTGGCCATGGACGCCGTGACCCCAGAGAAGATCGGGCCACTGTTGGCCCAGAACCAGATCGTCCTCTACGAGCTCACCCAGGAGGGTGTGGACCTCGAGTCGGTCTTCCTGTCCCTCACCACCGGGCTGGAGTTCGGAGAGGTGGCGGCGCTCTCATGATCAACGCCGTTCGTGCGGAGCTCATAAAGATGCGGTCGATGCCGGGTGTGTGGGTCACCCTGGGCGTCGCCTTCCCTCTCGCCGTCCTTGCGATCATCGCCGTGCTGGCCAACGCGGGTGGAGGCGCCGGTCACACCTTCTCGTTCGTGCACACGTTGCGTCAGCGGAGGGTGCTCCTCGGAGCCGGGTACTTTGCGATCCTGATCCTGGCGCCGATCATGGGGGTCCTCTGCGTCACCGGGGAGTACCGGCATCGGACCATGACGACCACCCTGGTCCTCCGGCCCGTGCGCACCGAGGTGCTGATGGCCAAGGTTTTCGTGACGTCCCTGTGGGCCGTCTTCATCGGGCTGTTGACCCTCGTCGCCGTGGCGGTGGTCGGGCTGCCTTGGAATGCCGCGCTCGGCGGCGCGACCTCTCAGGTAACCGACCAGATCGGGGCCGTCGTGCCCGGTCTGCTGGTCTCGGCCATCCTGCTCGGCCTGTTGGGGCTCGGGTTCGGCACGCTGGTGAAGAACCAGGTGGCGGCGATCCTGCTCACCATCGGTGGCACCCTCATTTTGGAGAGCCTGCTGATCGCGTTGGCCCGGGCCATCTTCCACTACGACCTGAACTGGCTCCCTAACGCGGCGGGAGCGGCACTGGCCGGGGACATCGCCCGCGGCTTCGGTGGGGGCGGTGCCGGTCGCGGGGGCCAGCGGTTGCTGGAGTGGTGGCAGGGCGGACTCGTGATGTTGTTGTGGGGCCTCGTGCCCCTGACCGTCGGTTACTTCACGACGTTCCGCCGCGACGTCACCTGACGGCTGTTCTCAGCCGCGCAGCACCGCCCCCGGCCGCTCGGCGAGGCCCTCGGCATCCGTCGCGCCGTCGGTGCGAATGGGGACGCCACTCACCAGCACATGGGTCATGCCCGCGGGTGCGTCGGCGGTGAGACGCTCGCCGTCGGCCGGGAAATCGTGCACCCGGTGCAGCGGACCCGGGGCAACGGCCTCAGGGTCGAAGACGCACAGGTCGGCCACCTTCCCCACTTCGACGGTGCCCCGATCGACGAGGCCGTACACCCCCGCGGGCTCGCCGGTCAGCTTGTGGACGGCCCGCTCCAGCGGCATGACACCCTTCTCGCGCACCCAATTCCCGAGCAGGTCGGTGCTGAAGCAGGCGTCGCAGAGCTGGGATACGTGCGCCCCCGAGTCGGCGAGCCCGAGGAGCACATTGTCCCTGGGCAAGAGCCAGGCGATGGCCTCGGGGTCGTCGTTCGCCAGCACCGACCAGAATCGGGACTCGAGGTTGTCGTCGAGGGAGACGTCCAGCATGACGTCGAGCGGCGTGCAGTCCCGTTCGTCCGCCAGCTCCACCAACGGACGACCGATCAGCTCCGGATGGGCGGCGGACTCGGCCACGGACAGCTGGGTCCAGTTCAGCGGGAGACCCCCTGTCCGCCCGCTCACGTCCTGCCAGGCCGTGGCGCGCCATGCCGGGTCGCGGTACGCGGCGATCCGCGCTTCCCTCGGCTTGCCCATCAACGCCGCGAACGTCGGGCGCATGTTCAGAGTGAAGGGCTCGGCGAGGTTCATCTGGAACACGAGTGGGCGGCACGACACCTGCGGCCACACTTCGACCCCCTCGGCCCACGCCGCGTCGTGTTCCGCGATGACCTTCTCGTGGTACGGGTAACCCTTGACCGTGAGGAGCGCGGTCCAGGTGAAGGGTCGCTTCACCTCGCGTTGGAGCCGGAACACCTCTTTGTTCGGGAAGGTGCCGCCGGGAAGCAACGCGACGACACCCCGATGGCACGTCTTGACCGGTTCGAGCAACGCGCGCAGCTCAGCGAGGTCGGCCACCCGCGACGGCACGGGTCGGCCGTTGTCCCCGTTGTGGGTCGGCGACGCGCTGGAAGCGAACCCCATGGCACCCCCGGCCATTGCGTCGGCCACCACCGACTGCATCGTGGCGATCTCGTCCTCGGTGGCCGCGCGCTCGTACGCGTCCTCGCCCATGACGTACAGCCGCACCGCGGTGTGCCCTACGTAGCAGCCGTAGTTGAGCGCAGTCCCCCGCCGCTCCACCGCGTCGAGGTATTGGGGGAACGTCTCGAACTCGCCCCAGGGCACACCCGCAGCAAGGGTGTCGAAGCTCATGTCCTCGACGTGCTGGAGCGTGCGCGCCAGAAGCGACACGCCATCCGCACGAATCGGCGCAATGGAGAAGCCACAGTTCCCGGCGATCACGGTCGTCACGCCGTGGAACGACGACGGGGTCAGATCGGGGTCCCAGAAGACCTGCGCGTCGTAGTGGGTGTGAATGTCGATGAAGCCGGGGCACACGACTTGTCCGTCGGCCTCGAGCACGCGCGCACCGTCGAGGTCGGGGCCCACCGCGCTGATCCGGCCCTCCGTGACGGCGACGTCGGCGAGGGACCCCGGCGACCCCGTCCCGTCCACAACGGTCCCCCCTCGGATGACGATGTCAGCAACCATGCACCCATCGTCGCAGTCACGGCGCCTCAGTGCACGCGCATGTTGCCGGCCGGCCATCGGGGTCGGGTACGGTGGCTCCCCAGGGCCGGGTGGCTCCTGGGCGAAGGTGGGTGTCAGCGCCCTGGGACGCACGGACTGGAGTGTCGAGATGGCGGATCGATCTTTCAGACAGGGGGGTGGACAGCCGAAGGACGCGTTGCAGATCTCGGGCGCCATCGTCGCCCCCTCCGACGGGCCCTCACCGGTCCAGCTCGTCGACTCCGGGCACGCGCCGCACGGGCTGGGGGTCGTGCGAGACCAGTTCGCGCGCAAGGTCCGCAAGTCGCCGACGATACGCATGGTCCCGAGCTCGGTCATGGTGGACGGTCGCCGCGTGCTCTTCGCCGTGTCGGACAACGAAGGCGCCTTCGGGCCCGACGGGCCCGGCACGCCGCCCGTCTGGGCCGTGAACATCCACGGCTACTTCGCCGGCGGCGGCATGTACTGGAGGGAGAGCGCCCGGCTGGCCGAGGCGCTCGGCTGGCGGGTGATCAATCCGAGCCTGCCCGGTTTCGGGGGCAGCGAGCCGCTGGAGTGGCAGGACGTCTCCGTGGAGAACCTGGCCAACCAACTGATGGCCATCGTGCACAGTGTTGGTGCCGGCCCCGCCGTCCTGCTCGGCCACTCGATGGGTGGCGCGGTCGCGGTCCAGTTCGCGCACGACCATCCTCGGCGCACGCTCGGTGTGATCTACCGCGACGGGGTGAGCACGCCGGAATGGAAGGACCGCACCGGAGTCATTCCCACCCTTCTCTCGCCGATACTCCCCGACGTGGCGCCCATGGTCGACATGATCGCGGCGGTCGTCTTCGACTTGCCCGACCTCTTGATCGGGCGCATGTACTCGACGATGCGCGCGGTCTTGCCAGACGTGCGCCAGAACCTTCGCACCGTTGCACAAACCATGCCGGTGGGCAGCATGCTCATGACTCTCGACCAGCGCAGCCAGGTGCGTGCACTCGTGGCCCACGAGATCCCTATCCTCAACGAGTGGGGATGCTTCGACCGCATCACGCCGGGGAAGACCGCGCTCGAGTTCGCTGCCATTGCACGCGCTCCGGTGCAATGGGTGCCGGGCGGCCACAGTTGGATGCTGGCCCGTCCCCAAGGACAAGCGGACATCCTCACCTACGTGCCGTCTGGCCGAGAGTTCAGAACCCGAATGGAGGACCGCTGGCGGCAGCTCACGACGCGCGAGCACACGCTGCGCGCCGTGAACTGAGCGCCCTGCTGGCGCCGCCCGAAGCTGGGGAATCAGTCGCTCCGCGGTGATAAACAACCTGCTCCACCCCATCCTGAGCCTGCACGGCTGGCCTGCCTACGTGCTGGTGGGAGCCTTCGTCGCCGCCGAGGCGGCGGTCATGCTCGGGTTCGTCTTCCCTGGGGAGACGGCCGCCATCCTCGGTGGTGTCCTGGCGTCGCAGGGCGGGGTCACCATCGGCGTCATCGTGACCGTCGTCGTTCTGTGCGCCATCGTCGGGGACTCCATCGGGTACTTCGTCGGCGCGCGGTGGGGACCGCGGTTGCTCGCGCTCGGGCCGCTGCGAAAACGCCAGCGCGGCATCGATCGCGGCCTTGAAGAGCTCAGTCGCCGGGGTGCGCTGGCCGTGTTCCTCGGCCGCTTCACCGCCTTTCTGCGGGCGGTGGTTCCGGGACTGGCCGGTATGTCCTCCATGCACTACCCGACCTTCCTCGCCGCCAATGCAGCGGGCGGCATCGTGTGGGGGGTCACCTTCGTGCTCCTCGGCTACTTCGTGGGGCAAAAGGTGGAGCAGGCGACGGGTATCGCGTCCTACATCCTCCTCGCCCTCATCGCCGTGGTGATCGTCGTCTTGATCGTGCGCCACCGCCGCAAGGAAAAGGAGTTCGAAGGACCGGACGGGCCTTCGGAGGACACGCCGGCCGAGAGTGGCAACTGACGTTCTGGGTAGGGGTTGCGCAAGAGCACCTGGCCAAGAACCCCTGTAATGTCACCCGGAGCGAAGATTGGGGGTGGGTCATGTTCGGATGTTTTCTGCGGGTGACCGGCACGGTCCTGGTGATCGCGGTCGCGTTTGTCACACCCGTCTTGGCCACGTCGACACCGGCTGCTGCCGGTGCGCCCGGCTCGTGGCAGATCGAGCAGACCTATCCGGCGATTCCCTCATCTGTCCAAGGTGTTTCGTGCCCTTCGACCTCCGATTGCTTCGCGGTGGGTGGAGGTGAGGCCGGCGCCGCCATCATGGCCACCACAAACGGTGGCGCGACCTGGACCGCCCAGAGCGTTCCGTCGTCAATCCAAAGTGATCTCGACTCAATCTCGTGCCTCTCTGTTTCGCACTGCATCGCGGTAGGCAGCTCGGGTGGCGACGCCGTCGTGGTGGCCACCACCGACGGGGGTGCGACCTGGACCGACCAAGGCGTTCCCTCGGGGACCTTGGGACTCAACGGCGTCTCGTGCCCCACTACGTCTGACTGCACCGCCGTGGCCGGCAGTTCCGTGGTCGGGACGTCGAACGGCGGCACCACCTGGACGAACGAGACCACCCTGAGCGGTGAGTGGCTCACTGGCGTCTCGTGCTCTTCGATCTCAGATTGTGTCGCGGTGGGTTTCACGCCACCCTCCTCCATTTTCGTCGCGCAGGTCGCCTATATCGCGACGACGACGGACGCTGGCGCGACCTGGACCGCTCCAAACGTCCCGTCAGGGCTGAACGCGTTCAACTCCGTCTCGTGTTCGTCGACGTCGGACTGCATCGCAGTTGGTGATACGACCTCTAGCACTGCCGCCATCGTGGCTACCACCGACGGGGGCACGACCTGGAAGTCCGAAAACGTTCCCACTGTAGGAAACCTCAACGGCGTCTCGTGTCTCTCTACGTCTGACTGCACCGCGGTTGGTGGTACCTCTAACACCGCCGCCGTCGTGGCCACCACCGACGGGGGCACGACCTGGACCAGCCAGAGCCCGCCAAGCGGTGTACAGGTCCTTCTCAGCGTCTCGTGTCTCTCTGTCTCGGACTGCACCGCGGCGGGTGATTCGTCCCAGGGCTCTGCCTCCATCTTGGGCACGACCGACGGTGGTGCGACCTGGACCAGCCAGAGTCCGCCATCGGGGGTGGCGGACGTCAGTGGCCTTTCGTGTCCTTCCACCGCGGATTGCCTTGCGGTGGGTGAGACAGGCCAGGCCACCGCGGCCATCTTGGGCACGACCGACGGTGGCACGACCTGGACCAGTCAGAGTCCACCAACCGGGGTGAAAGTCCTTTTCGGTGTCTCGTGCGCATCCACTTCGGATTGCGCGGCCGTGGGCGAAACGACAACGGCCACTGCCGCCATCGTGACCACCACGAATGGTGGTGCAACCTGGAGCGCCCAGAGCGCCCCGTCAGGGCCGGGACAACTCAACTCCGTCTCGTGTCCTTCTACCTCGAACTGCACCGCCGTTGGTCAAACGCCCTCTTTAATCGGCGCCATCGTGGCTACGACAGACGGGGGGACGACCTGGGCCACCCAGAATGTCCCATCAGGGGTGGGCGACCTCAACTCAATCTCGTGTCCTTCTACCTCGGACTGCACCGCCGTGGGTCTCACAGCAAGGGGAAACAACGATCAGGCCATCGTGGCTACCAAAGACGGGGGCACAAGCTGGGCCAATCAGAGCCCACCACCAACCGGGGTACTTTTGTTCGGCGTGTCATGTCCTTCGACAACGGACTGCACTGCAGTGGGTTTCGCGAACGGTTTAATTTCGGCCGTCATCATGGCCACGACGAACGGTGGTGCGACCTGGACCGACCAAAGCGTTCCCTCGGGGGCCTTAGGACTCACCGGCGTCTCGTGCCCCACTACTTCTGACTGCACCGCGCTGGGTACGGGACCAGGCTCGCTGAGCTTCATTGTGGCTACCACCGACGGGGGCACGACCTGGACGAGTCAGAACATCCCAACTGGGTTGGCCACGGTAAACGACATCTCGTGCCCCTCCGTTAGCGCGTGCTTCGCCGACGGTTCCGGCGGTGAGATCGATGGTGTGACGCTCCTCTCTAACAGCGTTGGTCCCTTGAGTCCCCCGACGACCGCCGTGTTGCTCCCCTCCAACGGCGCCACCATCACCGGTGGCACCTGGCTCGACGCCTCGGCTCAGAGCCCGGTCGGCATCGCCTCGGTCACCTTCGAGGTGAGCGGGGGCTCGATCTCCGACCAGGTGATCAGCTCCGGTTACCCGACGCTCTATGGATGGCTGGGCGGCTGGGACTCAATCGACGTGCCCAACGGCACCTACACGCTCCAGAGTGTGGCCACCGACGTCGACGGGGTGAGCACCATCAGCGCCCCGATCACCGTCACGGTGAACCACCCGCTGCCAGCCACCTCGGTGCTCATCCCTTCGGCCGGGGCCACCCTCTCAGGAGGGTCCGCACTCCTCGACGCCTCGGCGCCGGGTGCGAGCAGCGTCACCTTCGAGCTCACGGGGCGGAAACTCAGCAACCAGGTGATCGCGAGCGGCACCCTCGCGCTCTGGGGCTGGTACGCCCAGTGGAACTCGGCGAGCGTCGCCAACGGGACCTACACGCTTGAGAGCGTGGCCACCGAGCCGGGCGGGTCCACCGTCACCAGCGCGCCCGTCACCGTCACCGTCTCGAACTAGGCCGGGGCCTCCAACACGGCGCGGTCGCCCGCCCGCAGGCCGGCAACGACGCGGGCGAACTCGCCGGCGGCGTCGTGGCCCTGCGCGTCGGTGTCGAGCCACCGCACCGTGGACGCGTCGCTGCGGTCGAGGCCGTACAGGCCGAAACGCGGCTCGTACGTGCCCCACTCGTAGTTGTCGACAAGCGACCAGTGCAGGTACGCGGTGACCGGCGTGCCCTCCTCGACCGCTTCGGCAACTGCCCTCAGGTGTTCGCGCACGTAGCGAGGTCGGTCCATGCCGTCCTCCCGCGGCAGAGGTCGGCCGTCGCGCACGCGGGTCGCCATCCCGTTCTCCACGATCCACAGCGGGAGGCCCGGTCGGAGCGCCGCCTCGGTGGCACACCACGAGCGCAGCCCCTGCGGGTGCGCCTCGACGTCCCACAGCTGGCGGCCGAACGACCAGTCGCGGCGACCCGTCATCGCCCTCCGGCCGGGAGCCCGGATGGCGTGGCTGGCCACCGGGTCGTACCAGTCGAAGGAGACCGCATCGAGCGCGCGGCCCCGGGGCGAGTTGGTGACGGCGTCGAGAACGCGTCGGGGGGCGCCGCGACGGGTGACCCGGCGGAGGCGGGCCCAGGCCGGCCCACCGCCCGGTCCGCTGCCGTAGGGCGACACCGTCGCGAACCACCTGCGGATGGCCGCTTCGCCCGCGTGCTGCGCTGGAAAGGCGGCGTCGTGCGCGGCCCGCCGCTCGTCGACGTAACGGTCGACATCATTCGGATCCACACCAGCCGCGCCGAGCAGCAGGAGGTCGTTGAGCATCCGGTCGTGTTCGTACACCGACGAGGCGCTGGTGTTGGTGGTCAACTGGGCCTCGGGCTGAACGGCGGCGACGGCGTCGGCCGCGAGCACATGGGCGGTGAGCAGATTGTCGAGCACGCAGAAAGCATCGGAGACAGCCATGCGCCGGCCAGGTGGCGCGGCACCCTCGATCCATCCGGTGAGCACCACGATGTTGGGCTCGTTGATGGTCACCCAGTGCCTGCAGTGCGGAGCCAGTGCGGGCACGATGCGCTGGACGTGGCGGGCGAACACGTCGGGCGAGCCTGGTCGCAGCCAGAACTCCTCACCCAACCACCACGGGTGCGTGAAGTGGTGCAGCGTGACGACCGGCGCCAGGCCCCGTGCCGCGCACAGGCCGAGGAGCTCCGCGTACCGATCGAGCGCGGCGTCGTCGAACTGGCCAGGCCAGGGCTCCAGCCGCGCCCACTCGACCGAAAGGCGGAACGCGTTGCAACCGATGGCGACCGCACGGTCGAGCGCCTCCTCCGGGTGGCGCCAGAAGTCGCAGGCCCGGCCCGAGCGGGCCACCCGGCCGATGTCCTCCCACCCGGCCCAATTGTTGTGCGGCTCCCCGTGGCCGTTGAATCCGCCCTCGATCTGATACCCCGACGTCGCGACCCCGACGAGAAATTCGTCGCCGAGGAGGCTCGAAGATGCCCGGTCCCGCGTCGCCCGCGGCACGAGTTCAGCGGGGCAGGCGCCGACACGGCGCCTTGGCAGAGAGACGGAGCGTCAGCGCGGTGGAGCGACCGAACGCATGCGCGACAGTGCCGACGACACGATGGCCACTTCGTCCGCAGCTTGGCGCACGAGCGAGCGCACCTGAGGTGCGGCCGCGTCGCCCCCGGCCCGCAGCGCCGCGGCCTGTACGTCGCGGGCGGCGCCGATCACCTCGGACACCTGCCGTCGCACCGCATCGGGGCGGTCCGCGCCGAGGGGGAGCCTGCGCTCGTGACGCAAGAGCCCGTCGAGCTCGCCGGCCGCGGAGCGCATCGAGCGGCAGACCGACGCCAGCTCGCCCACCGGGGCATTGTGCGAGTTGGCGTGCTCGACGGCGCGCTCGGCGTCGTCGACGGCGACCCACATGCGACGGCGCACTCGCGCCGGCGCGCCTTGGCTCAGCTCGTCGGGCGTCGCCCGTGCTCCGAACCACTCGCGCCCGGCGGCCAGCGCGGCGAAGGCCGCCATCACCCCGCGGACCGCGATGTGGCCGCGCATGAGACGCCAGTGACGGCGCAAGTAGCCGCGGGCGAGGAGGAAGGCGACGGCAAGGGCCGCCAGCGCCACGAATCCAGCGATCAGCAGGAAGGCGAGAACATGGGCAACGAAACTCATGCCAGAATCCTACGCGGCTGAATCCGCAATTTGTGGCGGTACCCTTTCGGGTATGGATCCGGCGGTGGCACCCGGACAGGCGGAAGATTCACCCACCCCCCCTCAGCTGCATTGGCAGTCCGTCCTGCCCCCCATCAGGGAAAACCTGCCGAGCGTCGTCTGGGGCGCCGCCCTTCCCATTGCCGTCTACTTTCTCGTCCGCCACCGTGTCGATTCGGACACGCAGGCATTGGTCATCGCAGGCGGAGTCTCCGCCACATGGGTCGTCTCCCAGTTCGTCCGGCAGCGGAAGGTCGATGTGGTGGGCGCCATCGTCCTCTTCGGCTTCGCCATCGGCATCGCCAGTGCGACCCTGCTCGGGGGGAACACCTACGTGCTCAAGGTTCGCGACGCGTTCTTCACCGCTATCTTCGGCGTCGCCTGCGTCGTCACCGTGTTCACCCACGAGCGCCCGACCTTCTTCTACTTCACCCGCTACTTCTCCGCGGGCAACGACACGGCGAGAGTGGAGGCCTACGACCGGCTGATCGAGTTCCCCGGAGGCCGCCACACGTTCCGGGTCCTGTCCCTCGTGTGGGGCATGGGACTGGTGGCCGAGGCCACGTTCCGTATGATCCTGGCCGGGCTGCTCCACACCGGCACCTTCCTCGCGGTGTCCCCCTTCATCACCGCGAGCACGGTTGGCAGCCTGTTCGCGTTCACGGTCGTCTACACCAAGTGGGTCGGGCGCCGGGCAGTCCCCCTCCTCATTCCGCCCGTCGCAGAGGCCGCTCCCGACCCCGAACCCGACTCCGATGCGAGGCTGCCCACCGGCACTGGTGGGGTCGAGCCGACGTCGGAGACTCCTCTCAGGTAGCGGCGCGGCCGGTCGAGCGTGAGGCCGAGCTGCACCCAGTAGCCTCGGCCCGACAACGGCAGCCGTAGCAACGCGCCGGCACCAGTATGACCAGCACGAGCTGGGACCAACACGAGCACCGGCGCCGGCAATGTGCCGGCAGCGGACAGCACGGGCGAAGGGAGCACGATGGCAGACGACGTGGTACGGGAACGGCGCGGGAACGTGGAGATCCTCACGATCAACCGGCCCGAGGCACGCAACGCCATCAACGGTGCCGTGACCAAGGCGATGTCCACCATCATGGACGAGCTGGCCGACGACGCCGACTGCTGGGTGGTGGTCGTCACGGGGAGCGGCGACAAGGCCTTCAGCGCGGGAATGGACTTGAAGGCCTTCAGCAGCGGAGAGGGCGGCGACATCATGAGGGCGAGCGGTGGCTTCGCCGGCCTCACCCAGCGCGACTTCCCGAAGCCGATCATCGCCGCAGTCAACGGGTCCGCGCTGGCCGGAGGGTTCGAGATCATGCTCTCCTGCGATCTCGTCGTGGCGGCGGACCATGCCACGTTCGGTATCCCGGAGGCCAAGCGGGGCCTGATCGCGGGTGCCGGCGGGCTCATTCGCATGCCGAAGCGCCTCCCGATGGCCGTCGCCCTCGAGCTGGCCATGACGGGCGACCCGATCGATGCCCAACGGGCGCTTGCACTCGGGCTGGTGAACAAGGTGGTCCCCGCCGAAGACCTTCTCGACGAGGCGGTCGCGTTGGCCGAGCGCATCGCCGCGAACGCGCCGCTGGCCGTGCGCTACTCGAAGAGCGTCATGAGAAGGGCCGCGGACCTCCCCGAGTCGGAGGGTTGGGCCATCAACGCCGAGGCCGTGGGCGTGGTGTTCTCCTCGGCCGACGCCATGGAAGGCCCGATCGCGTTCGCCGAGAAGCGCGCGCCCCGGTGGCAAGGAAAGTAACTACAGAGCTCGCCGCCAGCCGTGCTCGCCCCGGCGCTCGACACCGTCCGCCTCACCCTCCACGTCCTGGCTGCCACCGTCTGGGTCGGTGGGCAGATCGTGATGCTCGGCCTCGTGGGTCCTGCTCGCAATCTCGGCGCTGATGCTCCGCGGGTTCTCGCTCGCGCCTTCGCCCGCATGGCGTGGCCCGCCTTCGTGCTCCTGATCGCCACCGGCATCTGGAACATCACTGCGCTCGGCTATTCGTCCCAGTCTTCGGCCTGGAAGGCGGTCCTCATGGCCAAGATCGCCGTCGTGATCGTGGCCGGCGTCGCCACCGGACTGCACGAGCGGGCCACGACGAAGGCGCAGCTCGCCGTGTGGGGTTCGGTCGCCGGCACCGCCAGCGTCACTGCGCTGGTCATGGGGGTCCTCCTGGCCGGATGACCTGGACTCGGCTCAGAGGGTGGCGCCGACGCCCCGGGGGTCGAATAGGTCTAACCTGGGAAACGGGTTCACCCCCATGTGGACCCAGGTGAAGGAGTACCTCATGCTGGCAGACATCTTTGGCCCCGACCTTCTCATCGTGGCCATCGTCCTCGTGGTCCTCCTCTTCGGCGGCGCCGCCATCCCGAAGCTCGCTCGCAACCTGGGCTCGGCCAAGAACCAGTTCGAGAAGGGCATGGCGGAGGGCAAGGCGGAGGGCGACGCATCGAGCAACGGCACCTCCACCGCGACCGACACCCAGGCGCCGTCGCAGGAGAAGTCGAAGGGCAGCTGACAGGGGGCGCCCGGCCTCGAG
>JBPYFR010000323.1:0-21403 GCA_051985685.1 Acidimicrobiales bacterium | reverse complement strand
GCGAGATCCGGATCCCAGATGGCGGGGATGGAGAGCGGGATGAAGCGCCCGGGCTCCGCGCCGCACCACTTATCGATGTGCCAGTCGTTGTACGCGCGCACCATGGCGAGCGCTTCGTCCTTGTCCTCGCGCCGGGCAAACAGCTGGCCGCAGAACTGGGGGAACGAAGGGAAGCACATGGAACCGAGCACACCGTTGACCGACATGTCGCGCACGCGTTCGTGCACGTCCCAGCAACCCACCCGCATGTCGTCGAGGGACATGGGCTCGACGCCGTACTCCTCGGGCGGCCGCCCGACCACGGCATTCAGGCCGACGTTGGGAATCTCGTTCCCGTCGTAGAACCAGAAGTCCGTCCCGTCGTCGCGCCGGATCATCCGGGGCGCCTTGTCCTGGTACTTGGCGGGAAGAAGCCCCTCGAACATGTTTCTGGGCTCGATGACGTGGTCGTCCACGCTGACCAGGATCAGATCCTCTGTGCGCATCGTCGTCCTCTCCGTCTGCCGTCGGCGTCCCTCATGGTGCCATCGTTTTCTCGCGGCTGTTCCCTGACGCCCGTGTCACCCACTGTAGGCGCCTGACCGGCGGGGCGTGAGACCGGAAAGACGGTCGCGGCGGGACGCACCGTCGCGCCCGCGGCCGGGATCAGGCGCTCACGGCCAGGTCGGTCTCTCGTGCGGGCGACGATTCCTGGGCCGCATCGGGTGAGCAAAGGCCGCGGCGGGGCAGGATGATGTCGTCGATGATCCCGTAGCCCAGGGCCTCCTCCGCGGTCATGTAGTGGTCCCGGTCGACGTCCACGGCCACCTGTTCGACGGGGCGGCCGGTGTGGTGGGCGATGATCTCGGACATGCGACGGGTGAGCGACAGCACCTCGCGCAGCTGGATCTCCATATCGGACGGGGCGCCGTGGGTACCCGCGGAACCCTGGTGGATCATGATGCGGCTGTTTGGGAGTGCGAAGCGTTTTCCCGCCGTGCCACCTGCGAGGATCATTGCCGACGCCGACATGCCCATTCCGACGCAGATGGTGGAGACGTCGGGCTCGACGTGCTGCATGACGTCGTAGATGGCCATCCCGGCGTAGGCGACGCCCCCGGGGGAATTGATGTAGAGAGCGATGTCCTTCTTGTTGTCCTGGGCCTCGAGGAACAGCATCTGGGAGATGATGAGGTTGGCCACCTGGTCGTCCACCTCCTGGCCGAGGAAGACGATGCGCTCCCTCAGGAGCGACGAGTAGATGTCGAAGGCGCGGTCGCCCCGGGTCCCCTCCTCGATGACGGTCGGAACCAGGACCTGGCGTGGCGTGTTCATTTTCGACTCCTCCTGCGTGCTTGGCCTCCTCGGCGCTGCGTCGATCAACCCAACTCCAGGCTATATCAAATATGAGATAATGTGCCCTGGTGAGCGCACGCCGTCATTCCACCGTGTTTCCTGGCTTCAAGGAGATGGCCGAGCGGCGGCGGACGGTTACGGGGCAACTTGTCTCGCTGCGGCGGGACCTCGGGTTGTCTCAGGCCGAGGTGGCGTCCCGGATGGGCACGTCGCAGTCGGCCGTGGCCCGGTTCGAGGCGGGTGACCTCGACGCGCGCCTGTCCACGGTCGAGCGGTACACGCTGGCCCTGGGGGCTCGACTGGACTGGAGGATCGAGCATGCGTGACGACGAGTGGCCGCTGATCCCGGATCTTCCGGACCTACCCGGCCGCCTCCCCCTGTCCGAGGCGCTGAGCCGTCGGCTCTTCGAGCAGCGGGTGGTCCTACTGCACGGCCCCCTCGACGACCTCTCGGCGACACGCGCGTCAGCCGAGCTGATGACTCTCGACGCCGACGGCGACGACCCCGTGACCCTGCGCGTCGACTGCGGCGAGGGTCGCCTGGCCCTCGCGCTCACGCTCATGGATGTGGTGGAGCTGCTGGGGGTGCCCGTCCGTGCCCTCTGCCTCGGTCAGGTCGGCGAGGGCGCAATTGGCGTGGCGGCGGTCTGCGCGCGCCGCACCGCCCTCCCGAACACGCGCTTCGCGCTGCGCGAACCCGCGAGCGGGGCACCGTCGCCGGTGCACGTGCGCAACGTGGCCCAATGGGCCGAGCTTCGGGCGGACGAGCGGGACCGCTTCTGCGCCCGGGTGGCGGCAGCGGCGGGCCGTCCGGTCGACGCGGTGCGGGACGACTTCGTGCGCGGGCGCTATCTCAGTGCGGCGGACGCCGTGAGCTACGGCCTCATCGACGAGGTCTGCGGGCCCGGGGCGGACGTCAGAAAGCTGCCGGACTCGCCAAGCCAGCCGATGGGTTTCCAGCCCCCGCGCTGATCCGGTGTGCCTGGCCGACGCGCCTGGACGCACGCGCCCGGCACCCGTCGAGACAGGTGCCTACGATGCGAGCGATGCCTGGACTCGAGGGACCCCGGATTGCACCGCTGCCACCCGACGAGTGGGACGACCGGCTGCGTGCGATCCTGGAGGCGTCCCCCGGTGGGACGCAGGAGCCGATGCACATCTTCGCGACTCTGGCGCGGGCTCCCGAGTTGTTTCGGCGCTGGATGGGCTTCGGCGGGGCACTGCTCTACGGCAGCCTGCCAAGCCGGCTCTCCGAGCTCGTGATCCTGCGCACCGCGTACCGATTCGACGGCTTTTACGAATGGGCGCAGCACGTCGAGATGGGCCAGGGCCGCGGCGTCACGCTCGAAGAGATGGAGGCGCTCGGTGGGGACCTGGCCGCGCACGAGGCTCTGGACTGGTCGCCGCTCGAGCGTGCCGCGCTGCGCGCGGTCGACGAAACCCGTGAGAAGGGTGCGGTGTCAGATGCAACCTGGGCCGAGCTGGCGGCGCTCCTCGACGACGCCGGCCTCATTGAACTCCTCATGCTGATCGCGCACTACATGATGCTGACAACCGTGCTTCGCTCCCTCCAGATGCAACCCGAGGAACGGGCGCTCGCCCAGGCGAGCCTCGTGCGCGGCGGTCCGGAGGCCTGAGGAGGAGGCCGATGTCATGAGCCCGCTCCTCGATGGTCGCTGCATCACCATCGTCGGCGCCGGCACCCAGCCCTCGCGTGACCCGGACGCACCCGTCGGCAACGGCCGGGCCATCGCCATCCGCGCCGCACGAGAGGGCGCGTCGGTCGTGTGCGTCGACCGCGACGAGGAGGCGGTCGAGGAGACCTGGCGCCTGATCACAGAGGAGGGCGGCAAGGCCGCCGTCGTCATCAGTGACGTGACCACGGAGGAGGGCTGCCGTATCGCGGTGGATGAGGAGGGAGGGCTCACGCCCGACGGCATCGTGCTCAACGTGGGTACCGGCTCCGGCATGGGCGTCGCGGGCACCTCGCCCGAAGACTGGGACCGCACCTTCGAGCTCAACCTGCGAGCGCACTTCATGCTCGTCCGCCGCGCGCTGGTGACCTTGCCGGACAACGGGTCGATCGTGTTCATCGGTTCCGTAGCCGGCCTCCGGCCGGGCAGCCGCATCCCCGCCTACGACGCCTCCAAGGCTGGCCTGATCGGGTTGAACCGCCATGTCGCGATGGAGGGAGCCCGGCGGGGTATACGTGCGAATGTGCTCGCGCCGGGGTTGATCGATACGCCACTTGGGCGGGCTGCCTCTGCAGGACGTCCCTCCCGGACACGCACTCCCGTTCCGTTGGGGCGGCAGGGCACGGCCTGGGAGGTCGCCGCGGCGGCGGTCTTCCTGCTCTCGGCCGAAGCGAGCTACATCACCGGACAGGTGCTGGCAGTCGACGGGGGGCTGACGTTGCTGTGAGCACTCTGTGAGCACCGAAGGCGCACAGGTCACCGGTGGGCCGGGGCACTCGCACAAGCCCCGGCTGGGTCGGCGCATGGCCCGCTTCAACAAGTACGTGCTCAACAAGGTGACGATCCATCTCGCCGGCCGGTTGCCGTACATGGGGATCGTGATCCACGTGGGCCGGAGCAGCGGCAACGTCTACCGCACGCCGGTGAACGTCTTCCGGACCGACGACGGCTTCCGGTTCGCACTCACCTACGGTCGGGACGCGGAGTGGGTGAGGAACGCACTGTCTTTCGGGGCCGTCCGGTTGATCACGCGCGTCCGGGAGTACGAGCTGACCGAGCCCAAGATCGTGACCGACGTCGAACGCCAGTACGTCCCGAAGCCGGCCCGCCTCTTGCTCCGGATGTTCCGGGTCTCGGAGTTCTTGGAGTTCAGCACCGCTGTCTAGGGGCGCTCTTGGTCCGACGACACGGGATGCCGACGGGTCCTTACGGGGACAAGTGAGTGAGCCCCCGGGCGCCGGCGAGGCAGTAGTAGATGGTCCGGGTGGCTTGATCGATCGGGTTGTACGACTGCATCGGCGTACGCGTGCAATGCGTGACGACCCAGCGCAGGTCTCGGGCGTTCGTCAGGGGCCGCGTGATGACACTCACCCGCGTCACCCGCTTCTCGGCGACGAACTGCTTGAACTCAGCGAGTGACGGTGCCGGTACCACCCCGGAGTAGCCGCCGATGGGAAGGAACTCGCGCCCGGTGGCCATGATGTAGTAGCCGGCCGCGGCTGATGTCTCGAACACGTCCACGGCGTCGCGCGGCGGGACCTGAGCGACGGCCTTCTGGAGCGCCGTGGCGTCGCTCGGGAACCGGGCCCCGGCCTCCTGGCTGTAGCGGTTGACCGACACCGGCGCGTACGGCGAGTCGAAGGGGCTGAGCCCCGCCGTCACCACGACAGAAGCCGCCCAAAGGGAGCCGAGGAGCATCGCCGCCGCCGCGAGGGCTGGGCCAACCGACACGGCCCACACGGAGTCGTGGCCCGACCGGAGGGAGGACATCAGGACCCCGACCGCCAGGAGGCCGACGAGCACTGTCGAGCCGAGGATCCAGGGGCGGACACCTACGTATCCCGGCACCAGCGTGACGGTCACCGCGACGGTCGCCGTCGCCAGCGCTGCGAGCGCGCCACGCACGGCAGGGTTTCGCCGCCGGTGCCAGGCCGCGGCGGCGCCCATACCGCAGAGTGCCGCCACCGCAGGGATGAGCGCCGCCGTGTAGTACGAGTTCAAGAACCGGCTTCCACTGAAGAAACCGAAGGTGAGCACGAGCCAGCCGAACCAGAGCAGCACGGCGGCGCGGAGGAGGTCGGTGCGCGGCCGTCGGCGCTGCAGCACCAGGAGCCAGATGGCTGCGACCAACGCCGGGAGCAGCAGCCACGCGTCGTCGTGGCCGAAGGGGCCACGGAGCAACCGGTCCCACGACGCCGCGACGCCGAAGGTGCCGATGCCCGCGCGTGCCGCGTCGTGCTGCGCCGTGACCAGGTAGGTGGAGGCACGGCTGCAACCCGCCGAGTTGAAGAGGGTGGAACCCCAGCGGTCCAACCCGTTGTAGGAGAACACCTGATTTAAGAGGGAGTCGTCGCAGCTGCCGTCGACGTAGGGCCGGCTCGACTGGGGCACGAGGGAGACGGCTGACATGTAGCTGAGGGAGACGGCGACGACGGCGAGTGAGGCCAGCGCCAGATGTCCGACGCGCCGCAGGAACGACGCCACGGGCGCTGCGACGAGGTAAGCCAGATACAGCGCCGGCACGACGAGCCAAGCTTGGAGCATCTTGGCCTGGAACGCGAGGCCGACCAACACGCCGGCCCACACCAGCGAGCGCAGCCGGCCCGACCGCGTGGCGCGGAGGGTGGCGTCGGCGGCCAGCACGAGCAACAGGATCAGCAGCGAGTCCGAGATGTTGCCGCGGTCGAGCAGGATCACGATCGGGCTGCCCGTCATCACGATGGCAGCGGCGATGCCCGCACCCGCACCGGCGACGCGCCGAACGGCGCGGTAGACCACGAGCACGGTGAGCATGCCCTCGATCACTTGGGGCAGCACGACGGCCCAGACTTCGAAGCCGAAGACGCGCAGGGAGAGCGCCTGGATCCAGAGCGCGCCCGGCAACTTGTCGACCGACACAGTGCCCCACGGATCGGCGGCGCCGAATATGAAGTCGTGCCAGCTGATCGACATGGAGCGCGCTGCGCCGCCATAGAAGGGCTCCAGGTACGCACCGGTCATGCCCCAGGCGTAGGCGACGCCGGCGAGCGCGGTGACGGCGAGGAGCATCGGCCGGGCCCAGGAGGGCTGGCCGGCGGGGGAGCGCCAGAAGTGCAGGGCCCGCGTGCGCCACGACGGCGCGCCGGACGACGTATCCGGCTGTGTCCCCTTCGGCGTTGACCACGGCGTCGACCCTGGCGTCGGCGTCGGCGGTGGCGTCAAGGTCGATTGCGGCTCTCTCAGGACCGTCACGGTGGCCTCCCCCCGGGGGCGCACTGTAGGCGGGCCCGGGGCCACCGGGCGGGGCGGCGGCCCGCCGCTCAGGCCACCACGCGCTCAGGCCACGACGCGCATGGGGAGCCCGCGCTCGTCGCGCTCGCCGCCGAGCTGTGTATGGGTGCCCATGAGGTACCGCCTAGCAGTCCAGGCGCCGACGATGGCATCGAGCACGTCGTCTGGGGTAGCGCCGGCAGGTGCTCCGGTGACGGGGCCGGCCATGTCGCCGAATTTGCCGAGATCTCCGAGTTCGCCGAGGACGTCACGAGCACTGCGCAGCGCGGTGAGGCGCTCGGCCCGGCCCGCCGCCGTCCGCTTGTTCGCCCTCATCGGCGCGCCACCGAGGACGGCGAAGCTCAGCTCGGGGCACATCTCGAAGAGCGGGTCGCGCCGCTGTGGTGGTGCGGTGAACGCACCAAGCACGTCGTCGGCCTCCCTGATCTTGGGCACGATGTTGAAAAGCTGTTTCGAAATGGCTTTGCCGGACTCGGCGCGAGAGATGGCGCACGCGTCCTCGTAGCTCTCGGCCGCCAGGACGGCGCGCCCTGGCGCGGGGAACACCGAGTTCCGGCGAGGCCCCAACAGTCGTCGCGTCGCGACGTCGCATTCGCGTCGTCCGTGTCCCGGCGAGGGCAGGCCGATCGGGATATCGACTCCCGCCGCGGCAAGCTGCCCCGAGGCCAGCGCCTGCGCAATCACGGCCAGGCTTTCGATGACCTCGGTGTGGAGTCGAGGTGGCCGACCGCCTCCGTCCTCGCCTTCGCACCCAAGCGGTGTGCAGCGGAGGGTCGCCATCACCCAGCCGCCCCGGCAGCCGTCCACACCGGCTACGACCCCCAAGGGCTCACCCCCTGCCGACGTCCGCTGATCACCTCCATCACAATGGCATCGACGGTGGGGTACTCGCAGCCGGGCGCCCGCGACGTTCCCCGAGGTGAGGAAGAATTCGTGGGAGGTGGGCAACCTTTCCGGCCGGAGAAGGGGTTGATGCTGATGATGGGCGCGGACGATCGGGCGGCCGGGTGAGCCAACGTGGTCGCAACCGCGATGGCCGCGCCCGCCAGGAGTTCGACCGTTTCGTGGCCGAGTCGGCCGAGTCCCTCCTGCGATCGGCCTATCTCGTCGTCTGGGACCACGGCGACGCGGAGGACCTGGTGCAAGAGTGCTTGTTCCGCGTGGCTCGACGTTGGCCGCGGGTACGCACAATGGAGCATCCGCGGGCCTACGCGCGCAAGGTGCTCATCAATCTCGCCCTCGACGAAAGCAGGCAGCGGTCGCGTCACCAGTCCGAGCTGCACGGTCCGGAGTCAGACAGCCTCGAGGCCCATCCGGACGAGACCGCGGGGCGCGTGCTCGGAGAGGTCGAGGCATCGGCGGACCTCGTGCGTGCGCTGGCCGCGTTGTCCCCACGCCAGCGAGCCGCGGTGGTGCTTCGCTATTTCGACGACCTCTCCGAGGCTCAGGCGGCCGAGGCCATGGGCTGCTCGGTGGGCACGGTCAAGAGCACGACCGCGCGGGCGCTCGAACGGCTTCGGGAACGCGTCCCCGACTCGCTCGAGATGAGCAGTTGTCAAAGCCCAGAAGGGAGCGCCATTCGATGAAGACGCAATTCGAGACAGAGGTGAGTGCGGCACTGGCGTCCCGTGCCGCGGATCTGCCGCCCGGAACGGTTAGCCGGCTCCGCGCCGTCGACTATCGGCCCCGGGGATCGCGGGTCCGCACGCCGGTGGCGGTCGGCGTGGTGGCCGGTGCAGCCACGGCAGGCACAGTCTTGTCGGTTGTGGTGCTCGGAAGCGCCCCGGCGGCATACGCGGGCTGGAGCGCCATGCCCGCCTCCGACACGATGCCTTCGGCCACGGCTGCGGCGGACTGTCAGAGCCAGCTCGAGAGCGGTCCCACGACGCTCCGGCGAGACGGAAGTCCGGGTGCGTGGCAGACCGTTCTCACCGATGTACGAGGGCCGTTCACGGTCGCGCTGTACCAAGACGGCAGCGCGTACGCCGCGTGCTTCACGAGCTCGATGTTCACCGAAGTGAACCAGATTGAGGGCAACCCGGCCACGGGCCCCGCGTCGGGATCGTTGAGCGTGCGCAGGCAGTCGGGGAGCACCGGTGCTCCGACGAGCGTGCCGAGGGTCAGCATCGAGAGCACGAGCTCGGGCGCATTGCAATCGGTTGTGCAGAGCGATCTCGCGACCGCGAGCGACGGGCCTTACACGCTCGTCGACGGAAGGACCCAGTCGGGCGTCACCGGGGTGACCCTGGCTCTCGACGACGGCCAGGACGTCGTCGCCACGGTTGCGGACGGATGGTTCATCGCCTGGTGGCCCGGCCGCGCCAGCGCCACCTCGGCCCAGATTGCGACGTCGTCGGGCACGACATCCGAGCCTCTTGTCTCGGCGCCGAAAGTGGGGCCCGGCGGGTGCACGCCCGTGTCCGTGCCGCCCTCCTCGCGCTCTGGCGGGCCGGCCTCAGCGTGCCGAGGCAGTGGCTCGGCGCCGTCGAACTCTGGCAACACCACCAGGAGCACTTCCAACACCGGCGGCACGAGCAACACCGGCCCCAGCGGGAGTGGCGGCAAGTCCGGCCCCGGCTGAGCCGGTCTGTCCGCCTCTACGTCAGCGACGCGACGTTGGTGTCGTCCTTCCGCGTGAGCTGCACGCCGCGGCCGACGAGTTCGTCGCGCTCTGCCGCTTCGAACGCGGCCACACCGCCGTCGAGCTGCGCGTAGCAACGGGCACCGTCCGGGAGGTCGCACACGAGCAACGCGCGTTCGGGCGCGCCATCTCGCCCATGCAACACGGTGTAGGTGGCGACGGTCGCCGTTCCATCAGGTGAGGTGACGATGGGCATGTGCTCCGGCGTCGGTGCCGACGGCTCGCCGGGGAGCCCGCCCTCCGGCCGACGCGCCCTCGTCGACCACACCCCATACGCGTGTTTCTGCATGTGCATGCCCACGCCGCTCACGGCTCCGACCGAACCGGGGTCGGCGCGCAGCGTCTCTGCCATGGCGGCGATCGAGTGGGTTACGTAGTTGGAGCCCGGGCCGCCGTGGTACGGCAACCCTCCGGTTTGCGTAACGGCCTGGGCCCGAGTGTCTTCCTCGGCGATCCCGAGTCCGTCGAGGGCGAAGCACACGGAACTGGCAAAGCAGGAGTACAGGTCGAGGTGGGCCACCTCGTCCGCCCCGAGGCCGGCCGCCGCCAGGGCCGCCGACGCAGCCGCGGCCATGGCAGACGAGCGCCACAGCTCGGGGTGCGCGGCCACGTTCGCCGGCTCCTCGGCGTAACCCCAGCCGCGCAGGTACACCCGCTTGTCCTCGGGCACGCCCAGCGCGTCCGCTCTCTCGGCGCTCGCCAGGAGGACCGCCGCCGCCATGTCGACGTCCATGATCGACGTCAGGAGCTTCGTGTACGGATAGGCCACCATGCGGTTGTCGGGTGTCGCCGTCACCAGCTCGTCAGCCCGACGGGCCACCGGGAACCACGCGTCGGCGGGGTCTGCCGCCGCCACTTCGGTCATCGGTGCCATCACCCGGCCCAGCGCCGCTCGATGCTCGTCCAGCCCCCGCCTCAGGTGCGCCCGTCGGGCGTTGTCGAACAGTGCGAAGGTCAAGTACGCCTCGAAGACTTGATGGCTGATCTCCGAGGGATGGAAGACCATGTCCATCGGAAAGGGTCGCTTCTCGGCCGGCCGGTACGACCAGTGCGCCCGCTCACCCGCCTTCTTCAACCGGCGCAGGGTGGCGAGGGCCTCCGCGCCGACGAGCAGTGCGAGGTCGAGGTCGCCGCCCAGGATCTCCCTTCCCGCGGATGCAGCCAGCACCATCGGCACAGAACCGCCGATGCCCGAGTAGCGGCGCCGCTTTGGCGATGCGCCGAGGCGTTCGGAGAGGCGGGCCACGGCGTCGTCGTACTGCCAGGACTGGCAGTAGACGATGTCGACGCTCTCGAGTTCGGCGAGTGCACCCGGAGTCCGGCCGCCCGCGTCGGCGGCTGCGGCCCGGGCGACGCGCTCCCACATGTCGAGCGGTTCGGGCGCCTGCCCGCCCGCGGCCACGACGTCAGCGTCGTCGGGATGCCAGGTGTGGCGGGCGGCGCCGATGAGGCAGACGGCGCGGGGATCAGCGGAGCTCAAGCGCGCGACTTGCCGGGCATCGTGATGGCCCGGTCGGCGATGATGTTCTTCTGGATCTCGGTCGAGCCGCCGCCGATGGTCGAATACCGCTGGAATGCGTAGAGCCGTGTCCACTTGCCGCGGTCCACCGCATCCGGGCCGCCCTTGGCCAGCACGCCGGCAGGACCCAGGAGATCCACGGCCAGCTCCGCCAGGGTCTGCGCCATCGACGACCAGGAGAGCTTCGCGAACGGGACCTCCGGCCAGTTCTTCTCGCCTTTCATGATCTTGGACAGAGCGCGCAGCGACAGGAGGCGCGCCAGCTCGATCTCAGTCCACATCTTGGCGATGCGATCGCGCAGCGACGGGTCGTCGAGTGCGCCGGGGTTCACACTGCGGGCGGCTTCCACCACCGCGCGTAGGTCGGCTGCCAGGATGGCGATCTGGGACGCAATGCCGACGCGCTCGTAGCCGAGCGTGCCCATGGCGACCATCCAGCCCGCGCCCTCTTCGCCGAGACGCCCGCTGGCCGGGATACGCACGTCGGTGAAGAAGATCTCGTTGAAGAGCTCCTCGCCGGCCATGTCCTTGATGGGGCGTACCTCTATCCCCGGCGTCTTGAGGTTGAGGATGAATGCCGTGATGCCTTCGTGCTTCTTCCCGCGCTCGATCGCGCTGGGATCCGTGCGCAGCAGGAAGAGGCCCCATGTCGCCAGGTGCGCGGAACTGATCCAGATCTTCGACCCGTTCACGATGTACTCGTCTGTCGCCGGGTCATAGATCGCCGTGGTGCGCAGGTTGGCCAGGTCGTTCCCGGCGTCGGGCTCGCTGAAGCCCTGGCACCAGTGCTCTTCCGCCTCGAGGATCGAGGGGAGCCACCGCGCCTTCTGCTCCTCGGTGCCCCATTGAATGATCATCGGGCCGATCTGCCAAACCCCGTTCGTGTTGAACATGCCCGGCGTGCGGTACTCGGCCATGACCTCGGAGTAGATGAGGCGCTGCATGGCGTTGATCGAACGCCCCTGGGCATATTCGGGTCCCCAATGAATGGCCGCCCACCCGCCCTCGTGCAGCTTGCGCTGCCATTTCTGTCGCCGCCGCTGGCTCGCCTCACCGCTCAGCTGCGCGTCGTCGCCCACGGCTTCGGCTTCGAGGAAGGGCGGGAGGTTCTCGTCCAACCAGGCCCGGAGCTCGTCGCGGAATTTCTCGTCCTCCGGTGCCAGGGCGAAATCCACGGGGGAAGGGTAGCCGACCCACCGTGTACTCTGACGCCGGTGTCAG
Organism: Acidimicrobiales bacterium; assembly: GCA_051985685.1. GTDB lineage: Bacteria > Actinomycetota > Acidimicrobiia > Acidimicrobiales > RAAP-2 > Bog-473. Next base: position 9,723 of record JBPYFR010000323.1, on the reverse strand, counting down.
GGAACGGCGACCGCGATTCATGCCGGTCCGTCGCCCGGCGGCGCGGCGACGACAACGCGTAGAGAACTCGCAGGGGAGGCCGTGGACTTCACGTACGACGAGGAACAGCTGGCGCTGCAACAGGTGGCACGCGCCGCGCTCGAGCGAGAGTGCGCGCCCGAGCTCCTTCGGCTCCTCGCCGACGACGAAACTGGCATGACAGCCGGCCTCTGGTCGACCTTGGTCGACCTCGGTTGGAACGGCCTGCTCGTACCCGAGGAGTACGGCGGCAGCGGCAGCGGCCTGCTCGAGATGTGCATCGTGTTGGAGCAGATGGGGAGGATTCCGCTGCCCGGCCCGTTCTTTTCGTCGGCGGTCGCGGCGACGCTCGCAGCGCGGGCCCTGGGCGCCACGGAACTGCTCGGAGATCTCGCGTCGGGGACGCAGCGCGGCACCGTCGCCCTCGGCGAGCAAGGGCACGGCGACCCCCTGTCCACCGTCCGCACCCGCGCTCGGCGCAAGGGAGCCCAGTGGGTCCTGAGCGGCGAGAAGCCGGCTGTCATAGACGGGCACACAGCGGACTGGGTGATCGTCGTGGCCCGCAGCGAGGAGGGGGTGCGGTCCTATCTTGTGCGCACGCCGGGCACAACCGCCTCCACTGTCCTCGTCCCATCGCTCGACCTGACGCGCAAGCTGGCGCGCCTCGACCTCGAGGAGACGCCCGCTCTTCCGCTCGGGCCGCCCGGCAACCACGCCGCATTGTGGCAGCGGGTGCAGGACGACATGGGAGTGGCCCTGTCCGCCGAGACCGTCGGCGCATCGGATCGGGCACTCGCCGAGGCGATCTCGTACACGTCGGAGCGGATCGTCTTCGACAAGCCGGTCGCCACCTATCAGACCGTGCGGCACCGGTTGGTCGAGATGTTCCAGCAACTCGAGATGGCCCGCGCCGGGTTCCAATACGCGGCATGGGCGTCCGATACCGAGTCCCCTGAGCGCGCCCAAGCGGCCGCCATGGCGACCAGCTACGCCGCGGAAGCCGGCGTACGCATCACGGGGGACGACATTCAGCTCCACGGAGGTGTGGGATTCACCTGGTCCAACGATGCGCACTTCCTCTTCAAGCGCGTCAAGCAGAACGAGATTCTCTCCGGTGGTGCCGGGTCGCAGCGGCAGCGCCTCGCGTCCTTGTTCATTGAGTCGGCCTAGGACGCGCGTGCCCTCCTTCGACCTTCGACCGATGCCGGCCGACCTGGCGGAGCGCTACCGGGCCGAGGGCGCTTGGGACGACCGGTCCCTCGGGGAGTTCTTGCGCGACGCGCTCTTGCAAGACTCGGGCCGGCGTTTCCGGATCTGGTCGTCGACGCATCCCCACCTCGGGACGGTGGGCGACGTGTACGACGAGGCCCTTCGGGTCGCGGGCGGACTGCGTGACCTCGGACTCGGTCCGGGCGACGTGGTGGCGTTCCAACTGCCGAACTGGGTCGAGGCCGCAATCACCTTCTATGCCTGCGCCATGCTCGGTGTGATCCTCGTGCCGATCGTGCACTTCTACGGGCCCAAAGAGGTCGGCTTCATCCTGCGCCAGAGCCGGGCCCGCGCCCTGATCATCGTGTCCCGCATGGGCGAGCGTGACTATCTGTCCGAGCTGGCCACGATCCGCGACGGGTTGCCCGACCTCGAGCACGTGAGCGTCGTCGGTTCCTCCGACGAACGAAGCCTCGTTTCGGACCTCCTTCCGTTCGAGGTGCTGAGAGCGGCGGAGCCGATCGACGGCCCTGTGCCCGTCGACCCGGACGGACCCGCCTTGATCGCTTACACGTCGGGTACGACCGCCGATCCCAAGGGCGTCGTGCACACCCACCGGACGCTCGGGTGCGAGGTGCGGCAGCTGAGTGGACATCAATCGGAACGAGACTTGCCCTCTCTCGTCGGCGCGCCGGTCGGTCACGCGATCGGCATGCTCGGTGGCCTGTTGTGCCCGTTGGTGAACGGACGCCCCCTCTACCTGATTGACGGCTGGGATCCGCCCACGGTGCTCGACGCCATGGTCGAGGAGCAGATCTCGGCGGGCAGCGGCTCGACCTACTTCTTCACCAGCTTGCTGGACTGTCCTGGGTTCGGTCCCGAGCACATCGAGCTCATGCGCTTCATTGGCCTGGGTGGCTCACCCATCCCCAACGCAGTGGCCGATAGAGCCGACAAGCTCGGGATCTCGCTCGTCCGGTCCTACGGCTCCACCGAGCACCCGTCGGTGACCGGCTCGGCTCACGCGGATCCGAGGGAGAAGCGCATTCACACCGATGGGTGTCCGCTCGACTGGGTGGAGGTGCGCATCGTCGACGAGAGTGGCCACGACCTGGAGGTCGGTCTCCCGGGCGAGATCCTCAGCCGCGGCCCCGACCGATTCGCGGGTTATACGGACCCGGCACTCACGGACGCGGCCGTCGACACCGACGGATGGTTCCGCACCGGGGACGTGGGCGTGCTCGATGCGGACGGCTACCTCACGATCACGGACCGGGTGAAGGACATCATCATCCGGGGCGGCGAGAACGTGAGCGCCGCCGAGGTGGAGCAGCTGCTCGCCCGCATGCCCGGCGTCGCCGAGGTGGCGGTCGTGGCCGCACCCGACGAGCGCCTGGGCGAGCACGGGTGTGCGTTCTTTCGCATGCAACCCGGGAACTCGGCCCCAGATCTCGAGGCGGTGCGCGCCCACCTACGCTCGGCCGGACTGGCTCGACAGAAGTGGCCCGAAGAATTACGAGCCACCGATGAGCTGCCGCGGACAGCCTCGGGAAAGGTCCAGAAGTTCGTCCTCCGGGAGCGACTCCGCGCAGGAGACTGAGCAGCCGGCTGCGCCGAGGAGTACGCTGCAACCGGCGTTCAAGAAATGGGGGACACGGGCAGGGGGGGTCGCATGCGCGCTCGGATCCCGAACGAACAGGTTCGGCTACTCGGAGAGGTTCCGCTCTTTTCAAGCTGCTCGACGGGAGATCTACGCACCGTCGCGCGGTTCGGAACGGCCGTCGACGCGGAAGAAGGCACGGTATTGACCCGAGAGGGCAAGCCCGGTCACGAGTTCTTCCTCGTGCTCGAAGGCGTGGCGTCGTGTCGAGAGCGGGGCCGGGAGGTCAAGCGTTTCAAGACCGGCGGCTACTTCGGCGAGCTGGCACTGCTGCACGGCGGCATCCGCACCGCCGACGTGGTGGCGATCACGCCGATGAAGCTCCTCGTCTTCAGCGCGCGCGAGTTCCGGTCCATGCTGGCGACCACACCCAGCATCGGGGTGAAGATGCTGGCGAACCTAGCCGAACGGCTCACGACAGCCGACGCCCAGTACAGCAATTAGCTGATCAAGGTCCGAAGAGGAAGGTTTCGCTTCGCTCTCGCCGCGGTGAGGCGTCGCGTCAGGACGATCCGGCTAGCGGTCGGTTGGGCGAAGGCTTGTCGCCCTCGTCAGTCGCGGTCGATCACCCGGGTCGCTTTGTAGCCCGCCCGTGGGATGCTGTCCCGGTCCAACACCACCACGCTCGCCCGCACACCCAATTCGGACTGGAAGCCGGCGACCGCCTGAGTTCGGGCCGCCTCGCGCACCGCGCTGTCGCGGGACGCCACCTCGACCTTCACCTCGAGCTCGTCGGCACTGTCGTCGGGGCGCACGATCTGGTATTCGAGCGAGGGTTCGCGCATCGCCTCGATCCGGCGCAGCACCCCCTCCACCTCGGCCACCTGGAAGCGGGTGCCTTGGCACGAGAGGAGGTCCTTGAAGCGCCCGCCCCACAAGCCGCGGGCGGAGGTCTCGCCGCACGGGCAGGGCTCGCGCAAGATGCAGCACGCCTCCTCCAAGTCGTAGCGCAACAGGCCGTTGTCACGGTCCAGCGTCGTCACCGTCAAGTTGCCCCACTCACCGTCGGGCACCTCGGACCCGGTGGAAGGGTCGACCGCCTGGATGACCGCCCAGTCCTCGTGGAGGTGCGCACCGGGGGACTCACCGCACGGACCGCCGACGAAGCCGTAGCACTCGGCCCCGGCCGTCATGAGGGGCATCCCGCCCCGTCCCATGCCGAAGCCGATGGGCGCCTTCAACCCGGTCAGCCCCGCCTCCTCCAACGAGATGCCGAGCTTGGCGGCCACCTCCAAGAAGCGCCCCGTCGCGAACCCCATGAAGGGGTGATCCGGCCGCACGCGGGTCCAGAAGCGCACAGCCTGCTCGGCCAGCTCGTCGGTGTCGGGGGGCGGTACCCACAGCGACAACATCCCGAAGTACTCGTAGCACTGCTGCAACATCGTCCCGCCGCCGTACAGGTAGGCCGGATGCGCGTGCGTGATCACCTCGCCGGGCCGGTACCCCATCCGCCACCAGTTGCGGGAGCCGGACTCGTACTCGATCCAGATGTCCTTGCGCGTCCACACGGTGATCGTCGGTTGTCCTGTCGTCCCGGTGGAGGTGCCGAGTCGCACTGCGTGTCGGGGGTCCGTGAAGCGGTAGCGGCCCCACGGCGGCGCCTCTGCCTCGGAGTCACGCAGGTCCTGCTTGACCGTGGGAGGGATCCGAGCCAGGTCATCGACGCCCTTCACGTCGTCGGCCGCCCCGACCCCAGCGCTCCGGAGCTTTTCGGCGAACAGCGGCACCGGCGTCTCCAGCGCCCGCCGAACGAACTCGTGCACACGCTGATCCTGCAACGTCCGCCGCCGTGCGGGGTCCATCGACTGGTGAGCCGGGTCCCACAACTGCTGATCGTCCGGGCGGGGCAACGGGCCCAACGTCCCCGGCCCGAAATTCGGAGTGGACACGACAGCGGACCCCGGCATGCGGGTCACTGTACCGACGGCCTCCGCGCTGGGTCCTTTCCGGCTGGGTCCTGTCCGCGCGGGTCCTTCCCGGAGGAGCCCTCGAGTACTTGTTTCATCAGGCGAAGTTCCTTGCTGATCTGCTCCATGCTTCCCGTCGCGGCCAAGGCCACGGCGTCGTCCGGCAGACCGGCGGGGAGGGTGACCCAAAGCGTGAGTGTCGCTTCGCACGCGTCTCCCTCGAAGGCACGCACGACGAACTCCTCGTACGCCTCGTGGCCGCCGTCCATACCGGCCGCGACCATGGTGGGCTCGGTCACGTCGACCACCCACAGCTCGACCGCATGGCTCGCGCCCGGTGCGCTGGCGTCGGCGAGCCGGAAGGCGTAGCGAGCTCCCGGACCACAGACGCCCCCAACGCCCGCGGGGTCGCCCTCGTGCACACGCTGGACGTCGGAGACGTCCGGGTTGTACTCCGCCAGGTTCGTGAAGTCGAGGCGGTAGCGCCACACGATCTCGGCCGGCACACCGAAGGTCGCCGTCGCGACGGCTGTCGGCGAAGTATCCAGGGCGGGCACGAGCCCAACCCCTAGTGGCGAGGGTTCGCGGGATCGAGCGAGTCCTCAATCGGTTTCAGAATCTGTGCCGCCTCCCTGGCCCGTTGCAGAGACAGGGCGCTGGGGTCGGCGTCTTCGTCTTGAAGCACGCCGGTGGCGTGTTCGACGAACACCCCGACGATCATCGCACTCAACATGCGGGCCACGGCTGGTGCACCGACGCGCTGGTCCAGGTCGGGGCGGTGGTCCCGGATCCACTGCTCAATCGAGTCCTGGAACTTGGTGAACAGGTCGAGACCGACGGCGCGGGCCGTGGTCACGTCTCGCATGGCCTCGCCCACCATGAGCCGCACGAAGTCCTCGACCTTGAACATGGAGAGGAGGATCTCGCCGAGGAGGAGCTCGAGTGGTGAGTCCGTGCTGCGCCCATCGCTCGACACGGTGCTCGCTTGGACGGGCAGGAAGCCCTGTTCCACGAGGACGGATTCGAGTAGATCCCGTTTGGAGGGGAAGTAGTGGTACAGCGAGGCCACGTTTAAGCCGGCCGCCGACGCAAGGTCGCGCATGCTCGTGCCGTCGACGCCGCGCTGTGACATCAGGGTCAGCGCGATCTGGAGGATCCGGCTCCGGGTCGTCGACCCGTCCGCCTGGCCGCCACCTCCGCTCCGGATCTCGTGCTCGGTGTCGGCGTCCAGTTCAGCCATGTTCGCTTCCATTCTGCGTCGAAAGACGCTCCTGCATTCTGCGTCGGATGACGCGCGTCCTGCCAGGGTCGTCGATCTTCACAGACGTTGCCTACACCCTGCTCGCACCGCTCCCCGGCACCGGTCGAGCCAGGCGGCCGTTCCCCGCCACCCGAGCGCCTCGACCGCCTAACGAACGTTTGCTATAACTGACGCTGGTGTCAGCGGCAGGGGCCTGGTGGCTCTTCTTTGGTCCCTTTGGCCGTGTCCCGGCACCGGTGATCAGGGGGTGAAGGTACGACATGACGAGAACGGACACTGCCCAGGCTGCAGCGGCCGCGACGGGGTGTGAACCGTTCGACCCGTTCGAGCTCAAGGACGTCGTCGGCGGCAACATCCGTGACCCGTACTCGCTCCTCGCAGAGCTGCGGCGACAGTCGTCGGTCCACACCGGACCGATCGACCTCGGCGAGGGGAATGAGGTCGGCGAGCCCGACAAGCCGCCTCCGATCACAGTGTTCGGTTTCGATGAGGTCGTGCAGGTGCTGCGGGACAACGAGACATTCTCCTCTGTCGTCTATGAGGACGTGATGGGACAGGTCATGGGCCGAACCATCCTGCAGATGGACGAGCCCGAGCACCGGATCAACCGGGCGCTGGTCGCGCCGAGCTTCCGATCCAAGGTTCTGGAGCGATGGGAAGAGGGACTGGTCGCGGTCGTGGTGAACGAGTTGATCGACTCCTTCATCGAGAGCGGCCGTTCGGATTTGGTGCGCAGCATCACGTTCAACTTCCCCGTGCAAGTGATCGCGCGCATCCTCGGCCTTCCGCGCGCGGACTATCCGCGGTTCCAACGCTGGGCGCTCGAGATCACGAGCGTCGCCGCCAATTGGGAGCGTGGCATGGCGGCATCCGAGGCCCTGCGGGACTACTTCTCCACAGTCATGGAGGAACGGCGCGCGCACCCTGGCGACGACTTGATCAGCGACCTGGTGCGGGCCGAGGTCGAGGGCGAACACCTGACCGACGAGGAGATCGTGTCCTTTCTGCGCCTACTCCTCCCGGCCGGCGTCGAGACCACGTACCGGGTTTCGGGCAGCCTGCTCTTCGCGCTCCTCCACGACCGGGATCAGTTCGACGCGCTGTACAAGGACCGCTCCCTCTATCCCCAGGCGTTCGAGGAGGCCGTTCGGTGGGAGCCTCCGGTCACCCTCATTCTGCGCCGCGCTGCCCGCGACACAGAGTTGGCCGGCGTGCGGATCGACGAGGGCGCCGACGTCGCGCTGATGATCGGTGCTGCGAACCGGGACGAGCGCAAATACACCGACCCCGACCGCTACGACATGTTCCGCGAGATCCGCCAGCACGTCGGCTTCGGCTTCGGCGTTCACGTCTGCCTCGGCATGCATCTCGCTCGAATGGAGTCGCGCGTGGCCGTCAACACTCTCTTCGACCGGTTGGGACCGTTCACACTCGATCCGGAAGCCGAGCCTCCCCACATCGAGGGAATGGCCTTCCGGTCGCCGCTCTCGCTCCCTGTGGTGTTCCCGACCGCGTGAGACCGCTCGAGGCGGGCTGACGGCACATCGCTTCCGGGTAGCTTCGGACCGATGAACGCCAGTGCGAGCCCGCTGAGGGACGCGGCCGCCATCGTCGGGATCGGGCAGACCGAGTTCGCCAAGCAGATCGACCGTCCCGAGGGCCAGCTGGCCGCGGAGGCGGTCCTGGCCGCGCTGCGCGACGCCGGCATCGATCCGTCCGAGGTCGATGGCCTGTCCTCGTTCACCATGGAGTCGACCGATGAGGTCACCCTGGCCAAGTCGCTCGGGTTCGGCGACATCACCTACTTCTCGCAGGTGGGGTATGGGGGCGGCGCCGGCTGCGCCACCATCGGGCATGCGGCGATGGCCATCGCGACGGGCCAAGCCGACGTCGTCGTCGCCTGGCGATCCCGCAAGCGTGGAGCCCGGACCTCCCGGCCCTGGGCGGCCGCGCCGTCGCGGCTTCCCATTCAGGCCCAGTGGACCCGGCCCTTCGGATTGCTGCGGCCCGTGGACGAGGTGGCGATGCTGGCGCGCCGGTACAGCTACGAGTACGGCGCCAGCCGCGAGCACCTGGCCGAGGTCGCCCTGGCCGTTCGGGCGCACGCCAACCGGAACCCTGCTGCGCTCATGTACGACAAGCCGATGACCCTCCAGGACTACATGTCGGCCCGGTTCATCAGCGAGCCGCTGTGCCTGTTCGACAACTGCCTCGAGACGGACGGCGCGCTCGCGGCAGTTCTGGTGTCGTCCGAACGGGCAAAGGATTGCCCCCATCCTCCTGCCCTTATCCACGCGTTCGGGCAGGGGCTGCATCGCCAGCACGAGGTGATGGTCAACTACTACTGCGACGATCCGCTCACGGGTCCGGCGTGGGCCGCAGCCGAGAAGCTGTGGGCGCAGTCCGTCCTCGGTCCCGAGGACATCGATGTGGCGCAGATCTACGACGCGTTCTCGCCGCTGATTCTCCTTTCGCTCGAGGGCTACGGGTTCTGCAAGCGGGGCGAGGCGGCGGATTTCGTCGCGGACGGGAACCTGCGCTGGGGCTCCGGCTCGCTTCCGACGAACACGTCGGGCGGCGGGCTCTCCGAGGCCTACGTGCACGGGTTCAACCTGATCACCGAGGGGGTGCGTCAGCTTCGGGGCACGTCGACGAGCCAAGTCGAGGGAGCCGAGACATGCTTGGTCACGTCCGGCGAGGGCGTCCCGACCAGCGCGATCATCCTGAGGGTGGCGTAGCCGGGTCTCGAGGCCCGGCCCACCACCCGGGTGCCGAGGCAGGAGCAGGAGGAACGAGCATCATGAGCGAGCCGTTGGACATCAAGATCGACTGGGACTGCTGCATGGGCTCGGGTAACTGCTTGTTCTGGGCGCCGGACACCTTCGACCTGAGTGAGGATGGGCACGCCGTCGTGACGGATCCGACGGCGACCGACGAGGAACGGCTGCGCATCGCCGCGCAAGGGTGCCCCGTGGGGGCCATCTCCCTGTGGCGCGACGGGGTCGAGATCCCGTTGGAGGACAGCCCGTAGTGCCGATCGCCGTCACCGACGACCACGAGTCGCTTCGACAAACGGCCGAGCGCTGGCTCGCGACGCACTGCCCCCCTTCCGTGCCCCGGGCGGTCGCGCAAGCGGAGACCACCGAGACCAGAGAGACCACCGAGACCACCGAGCTCCCCGAGGTGTGGGGCAAGATGGCGGCGCAGGGCTGGCTCGGGCTGCACCTCCCCGAGGCATACGGCGGCGAGGGGTTCACGCTCAACGAGCTCGCCGTCGTGCTCGAGGAGCTCGGACACGCGCTGTTTCCCGGTCCGATCCTTCCGACTGTTCTGGTCTCGACCCTCCTCGCGCGGCACCTGTCCTCCGCAGGAGACGGCACCGACGACACCCGAGGCACTCTCGGCGTCCGGAACCCTGCCCAGCTGCTCGCGGGCCTGGCCGATGGGTCGATCACGGGCGCGGTGGCGTTCGGACACGAGCCGCTCGCGGCCGAGCCCACCTCCGGCTCGTCGGCCCCGCCGGTCCGAGTCAGTGGAACGGTGCGGCCCGTGCTCGGCTCGTTGACGGCGCGGCTCGTACTGGTCCCTCTCGTCGTCGCCGGCTCTGGGGCCGACGGCGTGCGCTGGTGGCTGATCGACCGCGAGGATGCGGGCCCTGCACTGAGGGT
>JBPYFR010000322.1:0-11938 GCA_051985685.1 Acidimicrobiales bacterium | reverse complement strand
GGCTGGCGTACCGAGGGAGCGACGTCTCTCGAGGCGTGGATCGTCGAACGTTGCGGCGCCTCGGTTCCGACTGCGCGTACCTTTGCCCATGTCGGTGAACGGCTCTTCGACCTACCCCATCTGGCTACGGAACTCGCCGAGGGGTCGATCAGCTTCGACAAGGTACGAGCGGTCGTGGACGCCGCGACCCCAGAGACAGACCGCGCGATCGCTGAGCAAGCCCACGAGTACAGCGTGCGCCAACTCGCTGAACTGGCCCGAGCCAAACAGGGCCTCCGACCCGGGGACGACCGAGACCGCCACGATGCCCGCTCGCTTCGCTTCAACGAGACGTACCGCACGGTGACCGCGCAGTTACCTCCCGCATCGTTCGCTGAGGTGCGGTCCTCCCTGGAGGCGCGCGCCCGACAGATTCCGAGCGACGGAGGATCAGGTTGGGACCAGCGACTCGCTGACGCGTTCGTCTCGATGGTTCGCGCCACCACCAACGGTGCTCACGCCAGCGGTGCTCCCTATTGCGTGGTGGCCCACGTTCCCTTGGCCGCACTTCTCGAGGATGGAAACTGCTCGGAGCTCGCGGCCGAGCTCGAGCGCGGGGGCCTCCTCAGCATTGAGATGCTGAGGCGTCTCGCGTGTGACGCCATTCTTGTCATCGCGGTCGACGATGACGTGGGCCACACGATGTACGAAGGGCGACAGCGCCGCCTCCCTAGCGCCGCCCAACGACGTGAAATGATGCGGCGCGACCGTCACTGCCGCTTCCCGGGCTGCACGAACGCCATCTTCACCAACCCACACCACATCGTGCCCTGGCTACCCGGTGGCCGAACCGACCTCGACAATCTTGCCCTGCTCTGCGAGCACCACCACCACCTGGTGCACTCCAAGCAATGGACCATGTCCGGCAACGCCAACGAGGAGCTCGCTTTCGCCGGACCCAGCGGTCGGATCATGACCTCGCGCCCCTCGCCTCTGTGGACCACTGCGAGCGACCCACGTCAATTCACGAGAGCCCGCGCGGGGCCGGGGTGAGGCTCAGACACAAAGAGTCGGGCCCGGACGATCCTTGAGGACCGTCCCTGCTCTACGAGGCCTTCTGCAGCCAGACCCGGACCGGTTTCTCCAAGAGCTCGTCGTCGAGGTCCAGGACGGTGCCTTCCCCGTCGCCGGGTTCGCGGATCATTTCGACCGCCAGGACCTCGCGCGCAATGAAGTCGAAGTGCTCTTCGATGACATCTAGCCCCACGACGTGCAGCCGGATCCGGTCCGACACGTCGAGCCCGCTCGTCTTGCGAAGATCCTGAATCAGGCGGATGACCTCGCGGGCGAGGCCGCGCTTCCTGAGATCATCGTTCAGGGCCAAGTCGAGCGCGACGACCTCGCCGCTCTCACGCGACACGGCGAAGCCCGGCTGAGGGCGCACACGCAACTGCACGTCTTCCGCGGCGAGCTCCACCGGCTCCCCAGCGAGCGTCACCACCACCGGCTTCCCCGCCTCGAGCGCCGCAGCTACGGCCACACCGTCCAATGCCGCCAAGGCCGGCTCGAGCTCCTTCACTCGCTTACCTAAGCGCGGGCCGAGTGTGCGGTAGTTCGGACGTAGGTCGAACTCCATGACCTCGCCCAACTCGTCTGCCAGGTCGATCTCGTCCACGTTGAGCTCGGTGGCCACGATGTCGCGGAGGATCTCCGGAGCACCGGAGGGCAGGAACACCAGCGCGCGGGAAAGCGGCTGGCGCACCTTCACCGACGCCTCGCTGCGGGCAGCACGGCCCAGCGAGGTGAGGCGGCGGGCCAGCTCCATCTGCGCTTCGAGCCTCCGGTCATGCGCGTTCACGTCCGCCGAGGGCCAGTCGCTCAGGTGCACCGACTCGTCCTCGTCCGCTTCGGTGAGGTGGCGCCACATTGAGTCGGCGACGAACGGGCAGAGAGGAGCAAGCATCACAGAAAGTGTCGTGAGCACGGTGTGCAAGGTCGCTTGGGCAGCGAGGGTGTCGCCAACAGGGGCGTCGGGGTCCGTTCGCCAGAATCGGCGACGGCTGCGCCGCACATACCAATTGGAGACGTCGTCGACCAGGCCGGCGACACCAGTAGCGGCAGCGAGAGGCTCATAGTCGCGCAGTGCAGTCGTGACTTCGTCGAGCGTGCCAGCTAGCCGCGACAAGATCCAGCGGTCGAGCGGGCTGCGCTCGGCCGGGACGGGTATCGAGTCGTCGGAAGGGTCGAACTCGTTCAACGAGGCGTAGGTCGCGAAAAAACTGAACGTGTTCCAAAGCGTAAGCAACATGTCACGTGTGGCAGTGTCGATCGCAGCGAGACTGGCTCGTGTTGGCGTCCAGGGGGATCCCTGGCTGAACATCCACCAGCGCATTGCATCCGCGCCCCGGGTGTCGAGGATCTTCCAGGGGTCAATGATGTTGCCCAGTGACTTGGACATCTTGCGACCCTCGGCGTCGATGATGTGCCCGAGGCATACGACGTGGCGGTACGGGCTCTCACCGAAGACGATGGTGTTGATAGCGAGCAACGAGTAGAACCAACCCCGCGTCTGGTCGATGGCCTCGGAGATGAAGTCGGCCGGGAACGTCAACGACTCGGCCGAACCCTCCTCGTGCGGATAACCCACCTGGGCGGCCGGCATTGATCCCGAGTCGAACCAGGCGTCGATGACGGGCTCGACACGACGCGACACCGAGAGCTCGTCGTCGAGCCCCTCGGCCACGCAGGTGGAGCAGGCGAACGTCACCTCGTCGATGGTCGGGCGGTGCGGGTCGATCCCGGTGACGTCGCGCCCGCATAGGTCCGAGAGCTCCGCGAGCGAACCCACACACCGCAGGTGGCTACGTCCGCAGCGCCACACGGGCAGGGGGGTGCCCCAGTAACGGTCTCGCGAGAGCGCCCAGTCGACATTGTTGGCCAACCACTCGCCGAAGCGGCCGTCCTTGATATAGGGCGGGTGCCAGTCGACAGTGGCGTTCGCCGCCAGTAGATCGTCCTTGCGGGTGGATGTTGCGATGTACCAGCTCGGTTTGCCCCAGTAGATGAGCGGGGTTCGGCAACGCCAGCAGTGTGGGTACGAGTGGACATAGGGGGCACGCCGGATGAGAAACCCGGTTGACTCGAGTCGGTCGTTGATGTCGTGGTTCGCTTCCCGCACGTCGCGCCCCGACAACCACGCAATGTCCGAAGTGAACCGGCCGTCTGGGCCCACAGGGTTGAACGAAGGGAGGCCGTTCACGCGCGCGATCTGGCGGTCGACTTCACCGAAAGCGGGCGCCAGGTGGACGAGCCCAGTGCCTTCTTCCGTGGTGACGTACTCAGCCGGGACGACCCGCCAGCCGTCGGCGCCCTGCGGCGGCGCAAGGTCGTCGAAGGGTCGCACATAGTGGAGACCGGCCAACGCCGCACCAGGAAGCCGCGTCGTGATCCGGGCGCTCGCCCCTTCCCCCATGACGGCGTCGACCAGCTCCTCTGCGATGACCATTCCGTCCACGACCGCGTACATGAGCTCGGGGTTGACCGCGACTCCCGTGTTGGACAACAGCGTCCAAGGCGTGGTCGTCCACACCGCGAGCCAGCGAGCTTCTCCTAACACGCTCGGGTCGGGGTCTACGAGAGGCAAGCGCACGTAGGCCGACTCGTCCTCCTCGTCGCGGTAGACGTCGGGTTGGCCAAGCTCGTGGCTGGACAGCGGAGTGCCGCAGCGGGGGCAGTAGGGCACGACCTTAAGATCCTCGTATAGCAGTCCCTGGTCGAAGAGCTGCTGTAGGTGCCACCAGACCGACTCGATGTAGGAAGGGCTGAGCGTCCAATAGGCCGTGTCCATATCGACCCAGTAGCCGATGCGGCTGGTCAACCGCTCGAACTCATCGACGTAGGTGTACACCGACTCGCGGCAGAGCCGCGTGAATTCCGCAATTCCGACCTGCTCCTCGATCTGTTGCTTGCCCGTGATTCCGAGCTTCTTCTCCACTTCCACCTCGACGGGGAGCCCATGGGTGTCCCACCCCGCGCGCCGCGCCACGTACGCGCCGTCCATCGTGCGGAATCGGCAGAACAGGTCCTTGTAGACCCGGGGCCAGACGAAGTGCAGGCCAGGGAGACCGTTGGCCGTCGGGGGCCCCTCGTAGAACACCCAAGGCGGCGCGCCCTCACGCTGCTCCAGCGACCGTTCGAAGACGCGGTGGGTTGCCCAGCGGGCCAGCTCGGCCTGCTCCTGTGACACGAAGTCGATGTCGGGAGGTACAGGCGTGAACACGGAAGATGGGTGGCGACACCCGGGGAGCGGACGTCCCCGGCGTTTCAGAAAGGATAGAGGCTGCGGATCGAGCCGCCTCACCCACGTCGAGGGGTGTCGCGCCGCCCTGCCGGACTTCTTACTTCACGCCGACGACCCGGCCGACGGTCCCTTACACGGATTCCCGCTGCAGGGGTCGCCGATCTGCCCCGTGGAGAAGAACGTGTCCATCTGTCCCCAAAAAGCCGGGAACGTGCGCGGCGTCGTGTCGTGGGGATCAGGTCCCTTAGTCGGAGGCGTGTTCGTGAGGGGCGCAGCGGGCACGCCCGTGTCCCAGACGAACAGGCCGGGCCCCCCAGATGGCGTCTGCAGGGGTGCGAGGTCCCAGAACGGTTGGGCCTGGGGACTGCGGCCCGGGGCCAGGGTCGGCTCGTAGATACGAGCGCCAATCGTGCGCGCCTCCGTCTCGGTGGCGACGTTGGCGACCTGGTGGTCGCCGAATGCCTCCTCGAGCAGCACCTGATGGGACGGTGTCCCCGGAAGGCCACCCGTCATCTGCTCCGCGTAGCCGTCCGCCTCTCCCCGGTCCCACAACATCTGAATCACGTCGTACCCGACCTGCTGCAGGGCTTTGCTCGGATAGGACTGGTCGACCAGGCCCTGGAACGGCGAGAAGTCAGCACTGCGGTCCAGCAGCACCGCGTAGTCCATGCCGGGCACTCCGAGGACGGAGCGGCGGACCTCGGTGGAAAGAGCGGTGAAGGCCCCGCCCATGATCCCGCCCTCGGAGTTGCCGTAGTAGACGAGGCCCGACTTCGGGCGGATGAGCGGCTTGTGCACACTGTCCTCGAAGGCCGGATTGGCAGCGAAGCCCTTGGAGTTGACCATCAGGTTGCCCAGCACCTGCGCATTGAGGAGCGACTGGAGAAGGTTGTCGGCCAGGGTCGGGAACTGCCCGAAGTCCGAGGTCACCCCGAGAGCGAGCGCAATGGTGCTCGAGGAGAGACCCAGCCAGTCCGTCCCGCAGAATGCGTAGTCGTAGGCGTTGGAGAATTGCGGAACTGCGGATGCGGTTACCTCGTCGGCCGAACCGAAGAGGCCGTGGCCATAGACGCCGGGCGACGCCGGGTGCCTCGCCGAGGCCGCCTTCGGTATCTCGCACTCGAAGTTCGCTTGGTCCACGTTGCCCGCCTGTGCCACCGGCAGCCCGTCCTTTCCCTCTGTAAGCACCGAACCCTGCGCGCCCGGAGGCCCGCTCAGATAGCTGGGCACCGAGAACGAGCCCGTGACCACCCGAGCCAGGTTCGGCGTATCGGGCGGGTTGTCCACCACTTTCGTCACCGTGAAGGGTTCGACACCGCCCGCCAGAGAACCGAAGGTCTGGTCGCGCATGATGAGGGCCGGCTGTGTGAGGTTGCGCGCGCTGGCCACGGTGAAGTCCCAGGCGAGGAACATGCCCGCGGGACCGATGCCGTCTCGTTTCAGAGCGGTCACCACGTCGCGCAGGTGAGAGGCGTAACGGGCGCTCAGGCCAGTGGCCGAGGAGCCCGCGAGCACAGCGGCAAAGCCCGGTGCCGGCGCGATCGGCGACCCGTCCGCCTGCTTCAGATTACGAAATGCCACCAGGTAGCGATGGCCCTCGGAGAGATTACGCGCCGGGTGAACAAGCAGCAGCTGCGTCGTCGGGTCGTGATCCCTCGCGTC
Source organism: Acidimicrobiales bacterium (assembly GCA_051985685.1). GTDB lineage: Bacteria > Actinomycetota > Acidimicrobiia > Acidimicrobiales > RAAP-2 > Bog-473. Next base: position 5,997 of record JBPYFR010000322.1, on the reverse strand, counting down.
GAGCTCGGCCCACGTCGGCCACCGCGCCCCCGTGGTGGCGTCGATCAGAACGACTGGACTCGTCTTCGACAACGACGCGCCCATGTCTGAGATGGTTGCGACGTGGCTGGCGGCCAGACTGATACCCGGCACGTGGGTCAAGATCGTCGAGCCCGGGCTGAAGCCGTCGTTGCCCTCCCAGGGCGCCGGGTCCACCACGCTGCCTTTGGCGTTCGGGGGAAACGCATCCGGTGGGAAGTACACACGGCGCCCGGTCGGCATGGACGCGTCCGCGGCCGTGTAGAAGTCGTTGGGAAACGGCAACATGCAAAGGCTGGCGTCCAGGGGGTCGCACGGCGCCTGTGGAGTGGCGCCCCACAACGCCGGTGCGGAGGACGTCGGAGCCGCAGCAGCCGTCACCGCCGACGATGATTCCGCAGTCGCAGCCGCGTCGGGCAAGAACAGACCGGCCAGCACGACGAGCACCGTGACGGTTACCGTCACCGCACCCGCGCTCGCCCCCACCCCAAGCCTCCCCACGGCGAGGAACTCTAGTCAGGCACCCCCGGTGGGCCCGCTGCGCCGGGGCTGCGAGTAGCGGTCGGCGTCACGGCGCTCCACGTCGTCGAGGCACGCCCCGTCGACATCGCACAGAGAGTCGACGACGAGATCGGCCAAGCCGAAGGCGGGATGGTCTTCCTCACCCTTCTCAGGCACCGCGATACACGCCATGCTCGCTGCTTTCGCTGCAACCACACCCGCTGGCGCGTCCTCCCACACGAGACACCGTCGAGGCGCGGCTCCCAGCCTGGCGGCAGCGGTCAAAAAGACCGCGGGATGCGGTTTGCCGTAGTCCTCGTCTTCGGCGGAATGGATCAGCGTGAAGCGTGGGAGAAGGCCGAAGTGGTCTAATGCCACCTCAATCAGGCGGTACTCCGATGACGAGGCCACCGCTAGGACCTGGCCGCGCTCCGCGCAAAGGTCGACGGCGTGGTCGGCCCCGGGCTTCAACTCGCCCTTAGACAAGAGGAGGTCGATCACCCGGTCCACGATCGTGACAGCCACCTCGTCGGGAGAAGGGCCCACCCAGGGATACAGCCCGAACCAATGACGGGTCACCTCCGCCACGAACATTCCCTTGGTCGTCCGGCACCCGTCCACGTCGAGCGGGACGCCGAGACCGCCCAGGATCTCCACCTCGGCCTCGTGCCAGAGCACCTCGGAGTCGATCAGGAGCCCGTCCATGTCGAAGATGGACGCGACGAACCCCGCCCCGGCGGCGCGGGCAGCAGCGGTCAAGCGGCCAGCTGCGCCTCGATACCGCCGACGATCGTCGGGTCCTCCGGCTCCACCTGAGGCCGGTAGCGCGCCACGATGTCGCCCTTCGGCGAAACGAGGAACTTCTCGAAGTTCCATGTGATGTCGCCCGCGTTGCCCTCCGCGTCGGCCGTCTCGGTCAGCTGCGCATAGATGGGGTGCCGGTCCTCGCCGTTCACCTCGATCTTCTCCATGAGCGGGAAGGTCACCCCATAGGTCGTCGAGCAGAACTGCTCGATCTCCTCGGCCGTTCCCGGCTCCTGGCCGAGGAACTGGTTGCAGGGGAACCCGATGACCGAGAAACCTCGATCGGCGTAGGTGTTCTGCAGACGCTCGAGGCCTTCATATTGAGGGGTGAGTCCGCACTTGGACGCCACGTTGACCAACAGCAGCGTCTTGCCGGCGTAGTCACCAAGCTTGGCGTCGGAGCCCTGGAGCGTATGAATGGGAATGTCGTAGAGAGCCATACTCGGACCCTACCGGCAGCCACCACCCGCGCGCTCGGGCCCCGCGTAGGGTGGCACGGTGTACGCCGTGGTCATCCGGGACGGCCAGCTCCGGTGGGAGGAACGGGACGACCCGGTCCCGGGTGACACCGAGCTCCTCGTGGCAGTGCGTGCGGCGGGCATCAACAGCGCCGATCTCGTGCAGCGGTCCGGCTTCTACCCGGCGCCTCCCGGCTGGCCCCAGGACATTCCTGGGATGGAGATGGCGGGAGAGGTGGTGGAGGTGGGTCGCCAGGTCACGCTCTTCTCCCCCGGCGACCGGGTCATGGCGGTGGTCGGTGGCGGGGCGCAAGCCACGCTCGCCTTCGTCGATGAGTCCCATGCCTTGGCTGTCCCCGACTCCCTGCCCTGGCCGGAGGCCGGGGGCTTCCCCGAGGTGTTCTCGACCGCTTTCGACGCCCTCTTCACGCAGGCGCGGCTTCGCATGAGCGAGCGGGTTCTCGTTTCGGGTGCAGCGGGCGGCGTCGGGACGGCGGGCGTCCAACTGGCCGCAGCCGTCGGTGCCGTCGTCACTGCGACGGTGCGCGATCCGGACCGCCGGGACGGTGTGGGCGCCTTGGGCGCGTCCACGGTCATCGAGCCCGGACGGGAGGCCGAGCACGGTCCGTACGACGTGGTACTCGAGCTCGTCGGTGCGCCCAGCCTCGCCGGCGCGATCACCGCACTCGCCAACGGTGCCCGAGTCGTCGTCATCGGCGTAGGAGGAGGCGCGCAGCTCGACGTCGACCTGTTCACGATCATGCGCACCCGCGCCCGCATCGGCGGGTCGACCTTGCGTTCCCGGAGTCGACGCGAGAAGGCCAATGTGGCGGCGGCGGTCGCGGCACAGGTCGTGCCGCTGGTCGCGTCGCAACGAGTCAGGGTCCCAGTGTGCGACACCTTTCGCTTGGCGGATGCTGACGCCGCCTACGAGCGCTTTGCTAAGGGCGGCAAGCTCGGCAAGGTCGTCCTCGTCAACTGAGGTGCCGCCTGTGAAGGCCGTTGTCTTCGACGGGGATCAGACGCTGTGGGACTTCCAACGCGTCATGCGCCATGCGCTCACGGCTGTCGTTGAAGAGCTCAAGGAGGCGAGGCCGGGGCCCTTCACCGCCGCGTTGCGTTGGTGGGACCTCGAGCGCGACCGTTCCGTCGTCGGTGCCGAGTTCAAGGGAGTGGAGTTCAATATGGCTCGCCTGCGAGCGCTGGGGTTCACTCGCACGCTGCAGCGCCGGCGAGAGTCGGAGGGAGGCGACGAGAGGTCCGACGCCAGGCTCGCCGAGCGGATGAGCGCCTCCTACTTCCACCACCGCGACCGCGATCCGGCCCTCTTCGATGACGCGCTCCCCTGCCTACGCTCCCTCAGGGGCAACTACCGGCTCGGCCTCCTTTCCAATGGCAGCCGGTTGCCTGAGGCGCTGGGGCTCACCGGAATCTTCGACTCGGTGGTGTTCGCCCAGGACCACCGGATCGAGAAACCCGATAAGGGGATCTTCGAGGTGGCCGAACGGGAGCTCGGCGTGGAACCCTCGGCCTGCGTCCTGGTCGGCGACCACCCCGAGAATGACGTGGTAGGGGCGAAAAGGGCGGGCTGGATGGCGGTGTGGATCGACCGCGGCGGAGACGGCTCCTACGCCCCGTTACCCGGCACCACCGAACAGCCTGACGCGGTCATCGCGTCGCTGGAGCGGCTGCCCGCAGTACTCGAACGGCTGTCCCGCGCTTGACGACAGCTGCCGGAGGTTTCACGCTCGCCGAGAAGCACTACCGCGTCAGGATCACCACCCCCGCGTTGGCCCCGCGGCCCACGGTGTGCGCCAACGCGCATCGGGCGCCGACGACCTGGCGGTCGCCGCACTCGCACCTGAGCTGCCGCACCAGTTCGACGACCTGTCCCAACGCAGAGGCCCCCAATGGCTCGCCTTTCGAGAGCAACCCGCCGCTCACGTTCACCGGAATGTGGCCACCCAATGTGGTCGCGCCCGACTCGAGCAGCTTCGCCGAGCCTCCCGGCTCGCACAGGCCGAGCTCCTCGCACGACTGCAGCTCCCGGGCGGCATCGGTGTCCTGACACTCGACGACGTCGAGGTCGCCCGGTCCGATCCCCGACTCTTCGTAGGCGGCCTGCGCGGCCAGCGTCGAGGGGGCCGGCACGTCATCCGCCGCTAGGCCCGAGAGCGGCGTCGACTCGCTGAGGACCGGGCCGGGAACGTGTGAGCGCAGCACGGCGGCGGCGAGCCGCACGCAGTCGGCCGCCCTTGCCGGTGAAGGAGGGTCGTCCCGGCGCAAGACCAGGGCGGCAGCGCCCTCGTTGGGCGAGCACAGCATGAACAGGTGCAAGGGCTCGCAGACAACCCGCGACGCGAGCACCTCACTGACGGAGGTCTCCTTCCGGAACATCGCGTCAGGGTTGGCTACTCCGACGCGCCGGTTTTTCACCACCACCTGAGCCAGGTGGTCCTTCGTGAGCCCAGAGGTCTGGAAGAGGCGCTGGGCGCGCAAGCCGAAGTAGGCCGGCGTCGCCGCCAGACCCGCCTCCTCCTGCCACGGTTCGAAGAAGGAGGAACGAATGATGCCCTTGGGCATCTTGTCGACCCCGAAAACGAGCGCGGTGTCGTACTGCCCGGCTCGGATAGCCGCCGACGCCAGCATGAGTGCCGCCGCTCCGCTCGCGCAGCCAGCCTCGACGTCAACGATGGGCATGCCCGTCATGCCCAGCCGACTCAACACCTTGTGGCCGGTCGCGACGCCGCCGTACGCAGTCCCGCAGAACGCGGCCTGGAAGTCGCCTTTGCCAACGCTGGCCTCGCGGAGGGCCGCGTTGACCGCAACCACTCCCATGTCTGTGTTCGAGACCCCATCGAAGCGGCCGAAGGGGTGCATCCCCACCCCGGAGACTACGACGCCGCTCATGGCGCCACCGGCTTGAAGGCGTAGGTGACGACGTCGTTCCCCTCCGCATCGCGCTGGAGCGGAACCACCCGAAGCTCCATGGTCTGTCCCGATGTCAGCGTTGCCGGGTTGCTCTCGGTCAGCCGGGAGATGACGCGCACACCCTCGGGTAGTTCCACCACGCCGAAGCCGAAGGGAACATCGCCCTCGTAGCCCGGCGGCGGTGCGGTCACCGCGGTCCATGCCCACAACGTGCCCGGACGCGACAATTCGATGGGCTCGGGACCGTCACTCGCGCAATAGGTGCAGACATCGACGCGGGGAAAGAGCACCGACCCGCACGCGCCGCACCTGCTGGCCAGGAGCGCCGGAGGGTCTGCGTCAATGAAAAGCCCCTCTCGGACCATGACCCGCACCGATGTCCCTCAGCTCTCCTTCTCGACCAGCTCCAACGCGTCGAACTCCCAGAAGGCCCTGAGCGCAGCCAACTTGCCCGCGCCATTGCTGCGGTAGGTGTACACGCCGTGGACGACGGCTTGATGGGTCCCGCCAGCCAGGGTCGTTCGGATGATGCCGACGTCGGCCACCTCGTCACCACACAGATAGGACTCGGAGATTTCGAACGTGATCGCTTCGCTGGGCGCGATCACGGTGTCGTAGAACGCCGCGATGCCTTCACGCCCACGGTGGCCTTTGCCCTCGGGGTCGAATGGAGAAGGCCCGATCGGGTCTTGGACCACGGCGTCCGCGGCGAAGAGGTCGAGCCAGCCCTCACGATCGCGGGCGTGCACCGCCGCCCTCGACCTGATGCCGAGCTCACGGGCCGTGAGATTGCGTTCCTTCATCTGCGGCGTCCCTCCATCGGCCATCCGCGGCTTCCCTACTTCGGCCATCTGCGGCGTCCCTCCTTCGGCGATCTGCGGCTTCTCTACTGACCTCTACCGAATCCCCCGTGGGGTCCCCTGACACCCGCGGGGTCCCGTCCGGCAGCTTCCGGGTCCCTCCTATGGGCATCTTGATCAGCGCACCTTGGCTATCACGTCGTCAGCGAACCGACGCAGGTTGTCGATCTTCGTCTGGAGGGTCTCAGTATCCTGCTCGCGCCCGTAGGGCCAGCGGAAGCCCACGATCACGTCGGTGACCCCCATGTCCTGCAGCCGCTGGATGCCATCGGCGCTGTACGCCTCCGGGGAGATCACGTGGATCTCGAATGGCTTCATCTCGGTCCCTTGACGTCGGCGTTCCTCCGCGAGACGATCCAGCAAATCAGGGAGGTCAGACGGGTCCCCGCCTCCGTGGAGCCAACCGTCGCCCAGGGCGGCGGCCC
>JBPYFR010000321.1:0-2116 GCA_051985685.1 Acidimicrobiales bacterium | reverse complement strand
GGCCAGCTCGTGGACGAGCCGCCACGCGGCATCGCCGTCGAAGAGGTTCAGATACGACAGCGGGGTCCCACTGCGCTGGACCGCCTCGTCCCACCAGCTGTTCGTACCCGCCGTGCGGTAACGCGCGCCGCGCTGGTGCGGGTTCTCGCCATAGCGCAGCACCTCGGCACGCTCCAGCGTGAGATGCAGCGTGGGAGGCAGGAGAGCCGACCGCGCCGCCTCCTCTGGGTCGGCGCCCTCCACCGGGCCCGGGCCACCTGCGTCGAGCCAGGACACGACGGCGGCGTCGTAAGCCGCAGTGTGGGCGAACGCCGCCCGTGCCAAGCGACGGCGGGTGGCGGCGCAGAGCGACCCCGTCGCGCGCAGCTCTTCCAGGACGACTGCGTAGTCGGCCGGCGAGGTAACGATCCCAACGTGATCGTGGTTCTTGGCGGCGGCGCGCACCATCGTCGGGCCCCCAATATCGATGAGTTCGATCGAGGGGTCCGACGAGAAGGGGTAGAGGTTCGAGACGACTAGGTCGATGGCGTCAATGCCGTGCGCGTCGAGGTCGTCGACGTGGTCGGCCTTGCTGCGGTCGGCCAGGATGCCCGCGTGGATCTTGGGATGGAGCGTCTTGACCCGCCCGCCCAGCATCTCGGGCGAGCCTGTCACGTCGGCCACCTCGATCGGCTCCAACCCGGCCTGCCGAAGCGCGGCCGCCGTGTTCCCGCTCGCCACCAGCTCCCAACCGAGGTCGGAGAGACCCCGGGCGAACTCCACCAGGCCTTCCTTGTCGTAGACCGACAGCAGGGCCCTCACGATTTCATCTCCTCGTCCGCTCCTTGTCTCGATCCTGGCGATCCTGACGGCGCCCCGGATGCCGACGCGACCCCGACCGTCGCCGGCGCCTCGATCTCTCGCCCGGCCTCCAGTTCACGCAGCGCCCACGCCACGGCCTTCGGGTACAGGCTGCGCTCGACCACTTTGATCCGTTCGTGCAGGGTCTCCTCGGTGTCGCCGGGCAGGACGGGCACGACCTCCTGGGCCAGGATGGGCCCGGCGTCCATCTCGAGGGTGGCCAGGTGCACCGTGCACCCGGTCTCGGTGACGCCGGCGGCCAGTGCGTCGCGCACACCGTGCCAGCCGGGGAACGCCGGGAGCAGAGCAGGGTGCGTGTTGAGGATGCGCCGCGGGAATGCGGTGTGCACCACCTCGGTCATGACCGTGCCGAAACCGGCCATGGCAATCAGGTCCACTTGGTGGGCCACCAGCGTCGCGGCCACCGTCGTGGTGAACCCCTCGCGGTCGAACCCGGGCCCGAAGCCGCCGTAGACCATGCGGTCGACCAGCTCGGGTGCAGCACCGTGCTCCTCGGCCAACGCGAGGGCGGGACAGGGTCGGTCGGCCAGGACCGTGGTGATCGGGAGCCCGGCGTCGAACATGGCCCGCAGGATCGTCCCGGAACCCGAGACGAGGACCGCGAGACGCACGTTTTCAGGCTAGCAACGGCGCCGGTCCAGCCAGTTCCGAGTGTTTTGCAGCGTCTTCGCAGGCGGTGCGACACTCCTTGCGTGACGGACGCCGCCGGCTCCGACGTCGTCCAGCGACCGGGGACTTGGACACAAGCCATGATCCTCACCCACAACGCCCCGGCCTCGCTCGAGCGTTGCCTCTCTGCCGTCGCCTCGCAGAGCGATCCCCCGGACGCGGTCGTGATCGTCGACATGGCGAGCGATCCTGTGGTCGACGCCGCTTCGTTCGAGCTCGGCATCCCGATCCGCGTCCTGCGCTCGGACGCGAATCTCGGTCCGGCTGGGGGTTGGGCGATGGCCTTCACCGACCTCTTGGCGGGCCCCTACGCGTACGCCTGGGTCATGGACGACGACATCGTGCCCGAGCGCGAGTGCCTGGCCAACCTCTGGAAGGAATCGGAGCGACACCCCCAGCCACCGTTCGTATTCCCGCTGTCCATACAGCGTGACGGCTCGGTTGAGATGCACGGGTCCTGGTGTGGGTTCCTCATCGGGAAGGAGATCGCGGCCGAAGTGGGGGTTCCCAACGCGGACCTGTTCTGGTGGGCCGAGGACACCGAGTACACCCACTGGCGCATCCCTCAGGCCGGTCATCCTCGTCA
>JBPYFR010000320.1:0-4270 GCA_051985685.1 Acidimicrobiales bacterium | reverse complement strand
GCCAGACCCTGTCGGTGCATATCGTGGCCCCGACGACGGTGGCCGGCTGCGGCACCTTCACCAACTCGGCCAGCCTCTTCCCCGGCACCGCCAGTGCCTCGGCGTCAGAGACGGTGCTGTGCCCGTCGGACTTGTCGGTGTCGAAGACCGGTCCAGCGAGCGCGCATCCGGGCGACAGCTTCGACTACACGATCAGCGTCACCAACAACGGACCGGCTGACGCGACGGGTCCGCAGATGACCGATGTGTTGCCCGGCGCGATCAGCTTCCAAACCCTCAGCTTCGGGCCAGGCACGGTCGCCGGCACGTCGTGTTCATCGCCGGCTTCGGGTAGTGGCGGCACGATCACCTGCACCTGGCCGACCCTGGCAAACGGCCAGACCAACACCATCATCGTCCACGTCCAGGTGGTGGCCAACACCTCTGACGGCACGACAATCACCAACACCGCCACCGTCGCGCCCGGAAGCAGCGGCATCGACCCCAACCCGACCAACAACACGTCATCGACCACCCTGACCGTCGGCGATGCCGATATCGCCCTGAGCGGGGTGCCGGCGAATATCACCGCGAACGCGACGAGCCCGAACGGCGCAGCCGTCAGCTACACTCCGCCGATCGTCATCGATGAAGACGTTCCGCTCCCGACGGTGTCGTGCACCCATCCGTCCGGCTCGACCTTCGCGATCGGTACCACCGCAGTCACCTGTTCGGTGAGCCCCCCCGGTGACGTCAACAGTCCCGTCGCCGTCAGCTTCACCGTCACCGTCAAGGGGGCGCCTGCGCAGCTCAACGACCTGCTCGCTTACGTGCAAACCTTTTCACCCCCCCTCGCCAGCCTGACGTCCAAAGTTGGTTTCGCGATTCAATACGTTCAAGCGGGCCAGATCCACGATGCGTGCGGCACACTCACCGCGATCATCAACGAAGCGCAGGCCCAAAGCGGCACGCACCTCACCGTCGCGCAGGGGAATAACGTGATCGCTGCCGCGAACCGCATCGCAGCCGTGCTCAACTGTTGAGCCACGACCAGCCGCGGCGCCGCATCGCCTGAGCCTGCCCGGTTCCACGTACAGGTCGGGTTGGTTGATGATGCCGCCGATGCGGCGGGGGTTTTCCACGGGTTCGGAATCGATCGGACGGGCCTCGCAATAGAGGCGTGGCGCCGATGCCGGGTTGTACCACGGCTCCACCCAATCGAAGATGGTGAGCGCGAGCCCGCGACGTGTCCTCCAGCGGTGCAACTCGATGGACGCGGTTGCTGGAACAGCGGATCGCCTTCAGGAGAATCGTCTCCAACAGGGGAGCCACCGTCTCGGCGAAGGCCCGCTCAAGAGACTCGGATAGGCCCACAGACGCCTCCGGGGTCAGCCTGGGAGCCATCTGCCTACACTTAGTGCAGACGGCCGCGTCGGGGTGCGGGTCTCAGCCTCGAATCCGAGCTGGCTGGGGTTGCGCCCGGGCACAAGGTGGTCACAAACACCCGATCACACAGTGGTACCAGGCGACACGGCCGAAGACTTCTGCTCGACAAACTCGCCTAGATCAAGCGTTTCTGGCACTGGCTGGCATCGACTGGACAGGAGTTCGAGTCCTCCCCCCCGAGCACGCGTTTTCGACATTCACGCAGGCCACCGCGTTGCGGCCGCGTGTGGAAGACATTGAGGTGCAGCCCGTGGTCACCGTTTGGTCACAAGCGGGGTTCCGCTGAGGGGCGTCCGCCGGCAGACGTGTGCGCTTGCCCGTCCTCGTGATCTTTGGGGTCGTGTTGGTCGCAGTCCTGACGGTCTTGATCATCGTTCCGGGACTCACAGATTGGTCGCCGCATCGGCGCATTTTGGTGCCCAGTCTGTGGCTCGCTGTGGCCATTGCTGGAGATCGCGGGCGGGGAATACCAGCGCGATCCACGGTTGCACGCCGCAGCTAAGCGAGTCGCCCACCGTGTAGACCGCGTGGGCGTAGGGTGCTGCCAGGGGTTGGGCACGATAACCAGCAGTCGGGCTGCGATCGGACTGATGCAGAGGCTTCTTGGGCGGGTGATAACGGTCGGAGTAACTTAGTTCGCGTGACGAAAGATTAGTCGCACGAACTATCAGCTCGCTCCCAATCAAAAGGGTATTTCTTCCGAGTCCTTCGGCCGGGTGTTGTAGCTTGCCAAGGGAAGGGGCCATTCCATGGCTCTCGCTGTCCCGAAAGGTGGCGACCGTGTCCATGCGCATTGCCGTAGTCGGTGGCGGTCCGATCGGGTTGGCCTCTGCAATGCTTCTGGCTGCTGAGGGATGCGAGGTAACCCTTATCGAGAAGGACGCCCACGAACCACCGACGTCCTGTCAAGAAGCTTGGGAATCCTGGCGGCGAACGGGCGTCTCACAGTTTCGTCAGGCGCACTACATGCACGCACGGTTTCGTCACATTCTTGACGCCGAGCTACCCACCGTGCGTGACCGCCTAAACCAGCTAGGAGGCAGGCGGTACAACGTCGTTGCCGCCCTTCCTCCCTCGCTCCCCGATCGTTCTCCTCGCGATGGTGACGAGCGGTTCGAAACCATAACGGGGCGCCGGCCGATCGTGGAGAGCGCATTCGCTCTTGTGGCCGAGGAGTGCTCGCAGGTCAAGATCCATAGGGGCGTTGCCGTCGCCGAGCTCCTCCTCGGGGAGTCGGCCCTACCGGGCGTTCCGCACGTTCGAGGCGTGCGCACAGCGCAAGGTGTTGTCGTGGAGGCCGACCTGGTTATCGACGCTATGGGCCGGCGGTCGAAGCTGGCCGACTGGTTGCTGGAGTTGGGTGCGCGGGCCCTTTATGAGGAGGCCTCGGATGCAGGTTTCGCGTACTACACCCGCCACTACCGCGCGAGAGACGGGAGGGTCCCCGATTGGCGCGGGCCGATCGGCTCGGACGTCGGTGGGATTCGGATCGTTACGCTGCCGGCCGATAACGACACCTGGACCCTCGCACTTGTGCCCCTGGCTGGTGACACCCCCTTCAAGGGGCTGAAACACAACCACGTTTGGGAACGGGTAGCTCGGTCGGTACCTCATGTCGCCCACTGGATAGACGGCGAACCTTTAGGAGACGTGATCCCGATGGCTGGCGTATTGGACCGCCTTCGCAGGACCGTTGTTGACGGACACCCGGTCGTCACCGGCCTCGTGCCCGTGGGGGACGCCTGGGCGTGCACCAACCCCACTGCTGGACGAGGGATAACGGTCGGATTGGCGCACGCTGTCGCGCTGCGCGACACCATACGAACATGTCCCGATGATCCTGCCCAGCTCGTCGAGCTCTTCGACCTGATCACCGAGGAGACTCTGACACCCTGGTATCACGACCAGGTAAATCGAGACAATCAGAGAGCCGCGAGCCTGCGAGCGGAAATCGAGGGGCGACCCCCGGAGGGACCTGGGGATGACCCGGCGGCGAACCTGATGCTGGCCGCCAGGGTGGACCCTGATGCCGCCCGCGGATTTCTCGACGTGTTCTCATGCCTCGCCCTCCCATCGGACGTCCTCGATCGGCCTGGCCTGCGCGAACGGGTCGAGTCGGTTGCCACCAGTTCAGGGCCACTCGGCCCCCCGGGACCGACGCGTGAGCAACTCATCGCCCAGACCCAATAGACGGGGCTGGTGGCGAGCGCCGCGTCGCCGGCAACCGACTTCGCAGGACACATGCGTTCTTGATGGCTTCAAGTCTCGTATCAAACGAGGGGTGGACTGCCGGGTCGAGGCGGCGGTTCTGGACGGGGCGACCAGCCCTGGCCTGGGTCTAGTCCTCAGCATGCCTACGCCTGCCGGCTGAACGCGCTTGGAGCTTGGCGGCCCGATATGCCAGATCGCTTTTCGGGCGTTACCACGTCGGAAGGCGATTCCTTCATCCCGGCCTTCACCAAGCCGGAGCGCACCGTACACCAGCCCCCCAAGCCGGCACCCCCCAGAAAGTCGGCGGGCGTGGAGGGTGGGTCGTGAGGCCCTTCTCCGCGTCGTCGGGCCCAGCGAGTAAGGACCCAGAGGGGAACTAGCGCCCCCGATCAGGGACGGGTCTGAGCTGGCCAGTGAGCACGACGACCCCAGGTCCGAACCGACGATCGAGAGCTTGCTGCGCCGCAGGATCGGCGACAAACACCGATGCCTCCACCCTGTTCTTCATCGGGTCCACGTCGGAAGAGAGGTCCTTCAGCCCGAGCTGTTGGCCGACGCTTGATAGTTCCCGTTGTATTTGCACGAGGGCAGCCAGAGAGCGGGGCAGCTGAATGACGCAGAAGGGACCCTTCCA
>JBPYFR010000319.1:0-15039 GCA_051985685.1 Acidimicrobiales bacterium | reverse complement strand
CCCCTTCAGAGTTTTTGGGGGAACTCTCGTTGCCAGCGTGCTCGGGGCCTGCCTTTTGGGGCAATCCGGTGCCCATCAGGGCAATTCGGAGCCGAGTGTGCCCGCCGCGGCCGCCGATCGGTGAGGGTGCGGCCGGCTACCCGGTGGGCCTACCCCGAGGCCTACCCCGACGCCTACCCGGTGGGGCTGCCCGGCCGGGCCTAACCGGCGCGACCGGGTCTACCCGGCGGGACGCAAGATGCGACGGTGCTGGAGGAAGTCGACCAGCACGTAGCCGCCCAAGGCGTCGGGGGTCGTGTAGAAGGTCCGGCCCCCGTTGACCCGTGCGATCTGCTCCACGAACGGGTAGTGCGTGCGCTGGAGATCGAGGGCGAACGTGTTGATCACGATGCCGGCCCGGGTGCAGCGGATGACTTCGGCCATGGTGCGGCGCAGCGTCTCGGGGATGGGCGGGTAGTTGAAGAAGACCTCGCCGTAGTCGTCGATGTGAGCGGTCGGTTCGCCGTCGGTCACGACGATGATCTGCTTGGTGCCGTGCTCGTGCGCCAGCATGCGCCGTGCCAGCGCGAGCGCGTGCTGCAGGTTGGTTCCGTAGACGTAGTCCCACATGGCAGTGGGGACCTCGTCGGGCCGAATCTCGCGGGCGACCTCGGAAAAGCCGACGATGCCGAGGTAGTCGCGGGGGAACTTCGAGGTGATGAGCGTCTGCAGCGCCATGGCCATGCGCTTGGCCGGCACGAAGTTGTCGCGCATCGGCATCGACATGGACAGGTCCACCAGGAGCACGGTCGCGCTGCGCGAGAGAGCCTCGACCTCGACGACCTCGAAGTCCTCGGGCTTCAGTCGCACCGGCACACCCGACCCGCCCCGGCGCACCGCGTTGTGCACCGTCGTCGACAGGTGCAGGTTCATCGGGTCGCCGTACTCGTAGGCCTTGGTCGTCTCCTCGCGATCGTGACCCGAGCCCGTGCGCACGGCCGAGTGGTCGCCGATGCGGTCCTTGTTGATCTGCCCGAACAGGTCGGCGAGGGCCTTCTGGCCCAGCCGTCGCACACCGAGCGGGGTCAGCTCAATGCGCCCGCCCTGTTGCTCGATCAGGCCGGCGTCGGACAGCGCCTTGGTGAGGTTGGCCAGGCGATCGAGCGCCCGGGCGGCGTCCTCGCCCATGTGCTGCTTGACCTGATCGAGGTCGATCTCGTCGAGCGCGGCCGGCGTGGAGGCCGACTGGAGCACCTCCTCCATACGATCCAGCTGGCCCAGCTGGGTGGCGAGGTCCGTCGCGCGGTCGAGGCTCATCGGCCCCTCGCCGTTGAAGTCGTAGCCGCGCTGCCAGCCGGCGTCGGGCACGGCGCGCTGGAGGTTCTGCGCCAGGCGCTCGACCTGCCAGCGCAGGTCCATGTCCTCGAGGACCGCTTCCATGAGCTGCCTCAGATGGGCCTGCTGCTCGGGGCTGAGCGAATTCCACACGGCCTGTGCGGCGGCCATGCGCTCGGCCAGCTGCTCCAGCAGCTCGTCGAGCGTCTGCGGGTCGCCGGGGAACATGTCGCCGTATTGCGCCATGAACTCCTCGAAGCTCGGGTCGAGCTCCTCGCCCCGCTCGCGCTGCTCGAGCATCTTGTTGAGGGCGTCGTACGCGTCGCGCAGACGCGCCATCTGCTCGGGGCTCATGTTCGACAGCGCGTCGGACGCACCCTCGAAGAAGGTGTCGGCCATCTCCCGCCTGAGCTCCTCGAGGAGCTCCTCGAACTTCTCCCGTGCCTCCGAGGAGACGAAGTCGTAATGCTGGAGCGACTGGAGTCGGCCGGCGGGCTCGTCGGGCTGGAGGTCGAGGGCCATGCGGCGCTCGGTGGCGACGTCGTCGGTCACGTCGGCGCGCCGTTGGTCACCCGAGGCGCGGGCCTCCTCGACAAGCTCGTCGATGGCGGCACGCTCGTCTTGTTCAATCTCGTCGAGCTGTTGGCTCAGCTGCGCCATGCGGCCGTCGGGGTCGCCTTCGGCGAGCATCTCGGCGCGCCGGCGCCTCAGTTGGTCAAGAAGGTCGCGCAGGCCCGCGATCTGTTCGCCGTCGGCCGAACGGAACCCCGAACGCAAGAGACGACGAAGGGCGTCATCGAGGTCGCCGCCGGACAACAGGTCGTCGGTGAGCCCGGCCAGAAGGTCGTCCGGATCGAGGTCGGGGAACTGCTGGCTGCCGTCCCACTCCGAGTAGTCGTAGTGGACGCTCACGTCTTACTTCCGACCTCGGTAGAGCGCCCGGGGGCCCGACGCGTCCTTGTTCAGCCGCTTGGTCAGGTGCAGCCCTTCGAGCAGGAACTCGAGCGCGCTGGCCATGAGCGCGGGCGACTCGGCTTCCGCCGCCTCGGGGCCGGCCAGCTTGCGGGTGGGCGGCTCGAGCTCGGGCATGTCGGCCAGCACCGCCAGATACGAGGCCGACGGCATGTCGTCGCCCACGTGCACCACGAGCTGGTCGTGGAACGCGCCCACGACCGCTCCCGGGTCGTCCAGCGTGACCCGGCGGCGGAACACGGACAGGACGGCGGCGGCCACGAGCTGGGCGACCACCTCGTCCTCGTGCCCCTCCTCCATGGCTTCTACCTCGATCTTGCCCTGGGTGGACGGAGCGAGCGAGGACAGGTCGCTGATGCGGGGCACCGCCACCGGCTCGCCGGTGCGCAGGGCGCGCCGCACGGCGGAGGCCACCAGCGTCTCGTAGTTCGCGATCGACAGGCGGACCGAGACCCCGCTGCGCTGATTGAGGTGGGTGCTGCGCCGGGCCAACTGGGAGGCCTCGGCGATGATCTCCTTCATGTAGCCGGGCACGGTGACGGGCACGCCCGTCGTCGGCAGGTCGGCCTCACCCACCATGATCTTGACCTCGGTCTGGGTCTCGAACGGGTAGTGCGTGCGGATCTGCGCGCCGAAGCGGTCCTTGAGCGGCGTGATGATGCGGCCCCGGTTCGTGTAGTCCTCCGGGTTGGCGGTCGCCACGAGCATGACGTCGAGCGGCATCCGGATGAGGTGGCCGCGGATCTGCACGTCACGCTCCTCGAGGATGTTGAGCAGGCCCACCTGAATGCGCTCCGACAGGTCGGGCAGCTCGTTGATCGCGAAGATGCCGCGGTTCACGCGCGGGATCAGCCCGTAGTGCAGCGCGAGCTCGTCGCTCAGGTAGCGGCCTTCGGCGATCTTGATCGGGTCCACCTCGCCGATGAGATCGGCGATGGACGTGTCGGGCGTCGCCAGCTTCTCGCCGTAACGCTGGGAGCGGTGCACCCAGTCGATCGGCGTGGCCTCGCCCAGCTCGTCGACGCGGTCGATCGCGTAGCGCGAGACGGGACGATAGGGGTCGTCGTTGATCTCGGAGCCGGCAACGATGGGGAGCCACTCGTCGAGCAGGCCCACCATGGCGCGGATGACGCGCGTCTTGGCCTGGCCCCGCTCGCCCAACATGATCATGTCGTGGCCGGCGAGGATTGCGTTCTCGAGCGCAGGGATCACGGTCTCTTCGAAGCCGAGCACACCGGGGACGAGCGAGCGCCCGGCCGCGATCGCCTTTTCGGTGTTCCGGCGCATCTCCTCGGCGACAGAGACGGTCTCCCAGCCCGAGGCGCGCAGGTCGACCAGGGCCCGGGGGAGGTCGGGCGGCGTCTTGAGCTCGTGCGGGAGCGGGGTCGCGGAGGGATCGTCGTGGGAAGGGCGGTCCATGGACGAAGCCTAAACCCCTTCCTCGCGCGAGGGTGCGCCTGGCGCGTGAGAAACGGAGCGCGATCGGCCGGCGAAACGGGGGGCGAAGGTCGATGCAATTGACGCGAACGACGATGGATCGAGGGGCGTACGAGGGGCGAAGAGGGGTGGTACCGCCCACGAAACGCCTGCGCCTAGGCCGGCGCGGCAACCGGCGTCGGAGTGCGCTCCGTCCCCGCCAGGAGCTGGTCGGCCAGGGCCCGCGCGGGCCGGGCTAGGGCACGGTCCCCCCGCTGCGCCAGCGCGACGGTGCGGCTCAACGTCGGGCCGGTGAAGGGGATGCCCGCCAGCGCACCCTCGCTCGGCAGCGCGATGGCGGGCACCACGGCGGCACCGAGCCCGGCCGCGACGAAGGAGAGGACGCCGGCCATCTCGCCCCCCTCGCTGACGAGATGCGGCTCGACGCCGGCCTCCGCGCAGGCCGCCAGCGTCACCGCGCGCAGGTCGTAGCCCTCCCGGAACATGACCAGGTCGAGCCCGTCGAGGTCGCGCACGCGCACCCGACGCCTCGCCGCGAAGGGATGGTCGCGCGCCACGGCCAATACGAGGGGGTCGTCGAACAGGGGCGTGGTGAGAACCAGCGGATCGGTCACCGGCAGGACGACGAGGGCGAGGTCGACTTCGCCCGCAGCGACCTGGGGAATCAGCTGGTGGGAGCCCGCCTCGATCACCGAGAGGTCGATGCCGGGATAGGTGTCGTGGAACTCCACCAGCGCCGGCGCGAGCAAGCTCGTCGTCAGGCTCGGCGTCGCGCCCACGGCCAAGCGGCCCCGCACCATGCCAGAGAGCGCCCGCGCCTCGGCCCCGGTGGCCTCGACGTCGGCCACCACCCGCTGCATGAACGGCAGGAGGGCGCTCCCGTCGGGGGTGAGCGTCACCCGCCCCTGCCCCGGGCCCCGGTTGAAGAGCACGACTCCCAGCTCCTTCTCGAGAAGGCGGACCTGGCGGGACAGCGAGGGCTGGGCCAGGCGCAGCCGGTCGGCCGCCCGGGTGAAGCTCTCCTCCTCCGCCACGGCCAAGGCGTAGGCCAGTTGGTGCAGCTGCATATTGATCAGAGCATATAGCTCTGATCAATATGCCTTTTATGTCTTTGACGTCCTTCTGAGCGGCCCGTAGGGTTCCGCGCGTGCACCACGCCCGGCTGGACGGAAACTTGCGGCGCGAGCCACGCGGTCGAAAGATTTGGCAGGCCGTGGTCGGTGTCGTGAGAGTCGTGAGAGGGGAGCGAGACCCGGGGTGAGAGGTGAGAGAGGGCCAGTGAGGAGGTCGGAGTGACGACGACGGTCGAGGACGCAACCGCGACGCCGGTCGCCATCGGCTCCGTCCGCGGCGGGCCGGAGCAGCCCACGCTGCGCCGGGACAACTGGTGGGTCGAGCCGACGGTGACGGTCGTCGCGCTGCTCGTCGCGGTCGTGTATCTGACCTGGGCGGCCTTCATCAACAACAACTACTACGTCGGCGCCGACATGCACCGGAACCTGATCTCGCCCTTGTACTCGCCGTGCGTCACCCGGAGCTGTGTTCCCGGCAGCCACCCGTTCGGGACGCTCGGGTTCTGGGCCTTCTCGCCCGCACTGCTCATCCTCATCTTCCCGCTCGGGTTCCGCCTCACCTGCTACTACTACCGCAAGGCCTACTACCGGTCCTTCTGGTGGTCGCCCCCGGCCTGCGCCGTGGCGGACGCCCACGGGAGCTACAGCGGCGAGACGAAGTTCCCGCTCATCCTTCAGAACATCCACCGCTACTTCTTCTGGCTCCTCCTCATCTTCAACGGGATCTTGACCTACGACGCGGTCGTGTCGTTCCAGCAACCTGGATACGGCATCGGCATCAGCGTCGGCACCGTCATCCTCTGCTTCAACGCCGCCTTCCTCTGGCTCTACTCCATTTCGTGCCACGTCTGCCGGCACTTCTGCGGCGGCCAGGTGCGCTCGTTCGCCAAGCACCCGATCCGCCACAAGCTCTGGAAATTCGTGACGCCGCTCAACGCGGTCCACATGCGGTTCGCCTGGATCAGCCTCTTCGTCGTCGCCTTCAGCGACCTCTACGTGCGGCTAGTGGCGAGCGGGACCATCCACGACCCTGGCTTCCACTTTTAGGACGATCGGGGACGGCATGACCGACTACGAATCCCACGACTACGACGTCATCGTCATCGGAGCGGGTGGCGCGGGGATGCGCGCCGTCATCGAGGCGAAGGCGCGCGGCCTGCGCACGGCGTTGATCTGCAAGTCGCTGCTCGGCAAGGCGCACACGGTGATGGCCGAAGGCGGCATGGCGGCCGCCATGGGCAACGTGTGGCCCGAGGACAACTGGCAGATCCACTTCCGCGACACCATGCGCGGCGGCAAGATGCTGAACAACTGGCGCATGGCGCAGATCCACGCCCTGGAGGCCCCCGACCGGGTCTACGAGCTGGAGCGGTGGGGGGCGCTGTTCGACCGCACGCCGGACGGACGCATCCTGCAGCGCGACTTCGGCGGCCACCGCTACGCCCGCCTCGCCCACGTGGGCGACCGCACCGGGCTGGAGCTCATCCGCACCCTGCAGCAGAAGGTCGTGTCCATGGGGACCGACGTCTTCATGGAGTGCAAGATCCTGCGCCTGCTGCACGACACCGAGGGCCGGGTCAGCGGCGCGGTCGGCTACATGCGCCCGACCGGCGAGATGATCGTCTTCTCCGCCAAGGCCGTGGTGCTGGCGACGGGGTCGATCGGCAAGTCGTGGAAGTACACGTCGAACTCGTGGGAGTCGGTGGGTGACGGCCACGCGATGGCCATCTGGGCGGGGGCGGACGTCATTGAGATGGAGTCCGTGCAGTTCCACCCGACCGGCATGGTGTGGCCGCTCTCGGTGCGCGGCATCTTGGTCACCGAGGGCGTGCGCGGCGACGGCGGCGTGCTGCGCAATTCGGAAGGCACCCGGTTCATGTTCAACTACGTCCCCGACATGTTCCGGGCCGAGACGGCTGACACCGAGGAAGAGGCGGACGCCTGGTACGAGGACCACAACAACAACCGCCGCACGCCCGACCTCCTTCCCCGCGACGAGGTGGCCCGCGCCATCAACACCGAGGTGAAGGCGGGCCGGGGCAGCCCGCACGGCGGCGTGTACCTCGACATCGCGACCCGCCGCTCCCCGGAATACATCCGGCGCCGGCTGCCCTCCATGTACCACCAGTTCATGGAACTGGCCGGCGTCGACATCACCGCCGAGCCGATGGAGGTCGGCCCGACCTGCCACTACATGATGGGCGGCGTGCGGGTCGACGCCGAGACGCAGGCCGCCACGGTCCCCGGCTTGTTCGCCGCCGGCGAGGTGGCGGGCGGCATGCACGGGGCGAACCGGCTGGGCGGCAACTCGCTCTCGGACCTGATCGTGTTCGGCCGCCGGGCCGGTCTCGGTGCGGCCGACTTTGCCGAAGGCCGCGCCGGCTCCCCGAGCGTCGACGCGGCGGAGGTCGCCTCGGTGATAGAGGACGCGTACGCGCCGTTCGGGCGCGACGGCGGGCCGAACCCCTACGACGTCCAGCACGAGCTGCAGGAGACGATGCAGTCGCTTGTCGGCATCATCCGCACTGGTCCCGAGCTCGAGGAGGCGCTGACCAAGCTCGAGGACCTCAAGCAGCAGACGGCGAAGGTGTCTGTCACGGGCGGCCGCTCCTACAACCCGGGCTGGAACCTGGCCACCGATCTGCCGTCCATGATCACCACGTCCATCGCCGTGGCGCAGGGCGCCCTCGCCCGCAAGGAGTCCCGCGGCGGGCACACCCGCGAGGACTTCCCGGGTCCCGATCCGGAGATGGGCAAGGTCAACTTCGTGCAGCGCCAGGCGGGCGAACGCGGCTTCCTGGCGCCCATCTCGATCGGGCCCGAGCCCCTGCCCGAGATGCCGGCCGAGCTGCGCGAGCTCTTCGAGGAAGGACACTGATGCACTGATGGCTGACCAAGTGACGATGCGGGTGTGGCGGGGCGACCAAGAGGGCGGCCGGTTCACCGACTACGAGATGCCGGCCGTCGAGGGCGAGGTCGTGCTCGACGTCATCCACCGCATCCAAGCATCCGACGCCCCGGACCTCGCCTGCCGCTGGAACTGCAAGGCGGGCAAGTGTGGCTCGTGCTCGGCCGAGATCAACGGCCTCCCCCGCCTCATGTGCATGACCCGCATGGACACCCTTCCCCCGGGCGAAGCGGTCACCGTGGCCCCGTTGAAGACGTTCCCCATCATCCGGGACCTGGTCACCGACGTCTCCTTCAATTACGAGATGGCCAAGAAGATCCCCGCGTTCGAGCCGGGGCCCGAGCCCGAGGGCGGGTACCGGATGATGCAGGTCGACGTCGAGCGGGGCCAGGAGTTCCGCAAGTGCATCGAGTGCTTCATGTGCCAGAACGTCTGCCACGTCATCCGCGACCACGATGACAACAAGCCGAAGTACGCCGGGCCGCGGTTCTTCATCCGCCTGGCCGAGCTGGAGATGCACCCGCTCGACACCGACGACCGCCGCGAGCTGGCGCACGACCTCGGGCTCGGCATGTGCAACATCACCAAGTGCTGCACCGAGGTGTGCCCCGAGCACATCAAGATCACGGACAACGGCATCATCCCAATGAAGGAGCGGGTGGTCGACGCCCGCTACGACCCCGTGGCCTGGTTGGGGCGCAAGATCATGGGACGCTCCAAGAAGACCGCCAAAGAGGCTTCCGCTGGCTGAGCCTGGCGCCGTGCCACCTCGGTAGCCCGTCCGTCGCGTTCGCCATGGCCCGCTACCTGTCCGCCGAATGGGTGCGGTCGTTCGATGCCGCGCTCGCTTCGGTCGACCTGCACGACGCGATCGACGCGGCCGGTGCGGAATCGCTGTTGGCCGCCGACGGCGCGTTCTCGGTGGCCCAAGTGGTCGACGATGCGCCCGAGGGTACGGTGCGGACCATCCTCACGGTGGCTGACGGTCGCGCCCGCCTCGCGCTCGACCCCGACGGGTCGGCCTCGGCCGGGGCCGACGTCACCTTGGCCATCGGCTACGCCGACGCGTTGGCGATGGCACAGGGCGAGCTCGAGCCCGCCGACGCACTGGCCGACGGGAGAATCCGCGTGCGCGGCGACCTCTCGGCGCTCGTGGCCGCGCAGAGCGTGCTGGGCGCGGCGTCGGCGCAGCTCGGGAGCGCCCTCGCTGACTTGACCGATCCGGCGGAACCGGCGGAATGAACATCGCCCGCCGCTCCGCTCCACCCCACTTCGCCCGTCCTCCCCACTTCGGTGGTCGCTACGCCGGACAGGTCGCCGTCGTCACGGGCGCCTCGGCCGGCCTTGGCGGGCGGCTCTGCCGCGACTTGGCCCGCGCCGGCGCGGTCGTGATCGGCCTGGCCCGCAACGAGGAACGGCTCGCGCTGTTGTCGACCGACATGGCGGCCCACTCGCCGAAGTCCTCCACCATCGTCTGCGACGTGGGCGACACCCAAACACTTTGCGCGGCGCTCGATCGGACGGTGGCCGAACACGGGCCGATCGACCTCCTGATCAACAACGCGGCGCAGGATCCGGGGATCCGCCTCGTCGACATCGGTGAGGGCGACTTCCGCCACACCTTCGACGTGAACTTCTTCGCGCCGGTCGCCGCCACGCTCCACGTGATGCCCTCGATGGTCGAGCGAGGCCGCGGCATCATCGTCAACGTCTCGTCCGACGGAGGCCGGTTGGCCTCTCCCGGGCCCGGTGCCTATCCCTCGTCCAAGGCGGCGCTCTCGGCCTTCAGCGAGTCGACCTCGTTCCGACTCGCCCCCAAGGGCGTGCGGATGCACGTCGTCTACCCGGCCTTCATGCCCACCCAGCTGGGTCTGGACGCGCTCGAACGCGGGCTGCGGAGCCCGCCCCGTCTCACCCGCCGCAGCGTGGAGACCGTGTCGCGCCGCATCCTGGCCAGGGCCGGAGGGCCCTCGCTCGAGATCAGCGTCTCAGGGCTTATCGACGCCGCCATGGTCTTCCGGTACCTGATGCCGCGGACCTACCATCGACTCCGCCGCAGCTGGTAGAGGGCCGGAGCCGCTCCGGCCTGCTCAGTCCTGCTCAGGCCCGCTGCGGCCCGCTCAGGTCACACCCAGCCTCGCCGCCGGAACGCCCTCAACATGTGTTGAATCGGCGTCGATTTCGCCACATTCTCGCGACCCCCGAAGCGAACAACGAGTGACGGAAGTAACGTTTCCAGAACCGGCTCGCGCAGGTCGGGTCGGAGTAGGGAGGACGCTGTGCACCGGCCGATCGACGACCACTTCCTGTTGAAGTACCGGACTCTGCTCGACGCCGAAGATCTTGCCTTCGACGAGCTCGAGCATGCGTGTGAGGACGGCGACCGCACGCAATTCGACAAGGACATGGTCGATTGGCAGGCCGCACTCGAGCACAAGCTCGCCTTCCTGCACAGCGCCGGCATCGAATTGAAGATGCCCATCGCCTAGATGGCGGTCCGGCGGGCATTGCCGGGCCCGGACCAGACCACGTGGCGTCCGCTGGTGGGCCATGGCGTGTCTACGTGCCGGGATGATGATGACGCCATGGCGCACGACCGTCCTCACAAGGCCCCTGCCGGGCACGAGCAGCCTCAGACCTTGCGATCTGAGAAGTAGAGGGGCCGTCGAGCCGGATCAACATCGCGTTCGCCTATCCCTCGGCGGTCACAGTGGTGGGGCTGCGATCCAGGTCTCTTCGCATCCTCTCGGCCAGGTCGCGAAACAGGGGGTAGACGTCTTGTCCATACACAGCATGCAGTGCGGGACGCCACATGTGCCAGCGCTCAACCAGGATGCGACCGATCAGTAGCTTGAGCAACGAAAAGTCGACCGCTCCGAAACGCTCCAGGGCGGCGAGCTGCTCGAAAAAATCGAGTTCACGGTACAGGACGAAGGCCTCGGGTGAATCCTCAGCGACATACCGTTCGAAAGCAGCGGCCAGGTCCTCGGGCCGGTCGAAACTGGCAAGAAGCCGGCGCGATTCGACCAGTGGTTCTTCGTTCCAACGGCGAACAAACTCTGCCGCCATTTGCGCCTGGCGACCACGGCGCGTCTCGCGCACTTGGTGGGTTCCCACCACCGCTGCGGCGAACGCACCGAACAATCCGAGTGCCAACACCGCGGTGGAGACTGCGGTGACTTGTTCGGCCCAGTTCGGCGCCGATGCAACGATCATGAAGGCAGGCTAACGAGGCACGGCCGCCGTCACGAGAAGTGGCCCACGCGTGAGATGAGAGCAGAGCTCAGACGAGCCCGATGGAGTGGGCCGCCCCGCGCAGGGCGCTCTCGAAGAACTGCTCGGGGTCCAAGATGGTATTGCGCCAGTGCCCGAACACCTCGAGGCTGATGCAGCCCACGAGCGTCGTCCATGCCTCGAGGGCGAGGACGACCGTGACCGCCGGCATCCCGGGAAACAGCTCGCCGCTGACGGGCGCCACCGCGGCGCGCAACTCGTCGGACACCGGCACCTCGCGACCCGGACGCAGCCGTCCCGCCGCTCCGGCCTCGACAACCGGCCGCGTCATGGCGGCCGCGACCCGCGCGTACAGCTCGATGGTGTCCACCGGCGCCTCGTAGCCGGGCACCGGAGTGCCGAAGATGAGCCCCCACTCGTGGGGACGCGTCAGTGCCCAGTGCCGGAGCGCCCGGGGCACCGCCAGCCAGCGCTCGGCGTCGGTCCCGCTCGTACGCGCCGCCACGTCGGCCGCTCGCTCCGCGGCATCGGCGAGCGATTCGTAGGCGGCAAGGATCAGCGCGCTGAGCAGGGCGTCGCGCCCGTCGAAGTAGCGGTACAGAGCCGACGGGGCCATTTCCAGGTCCCGGGCCACCGAGCGAAGGGAGAGGGCGGCCGCACCGACCTTGGCCACGCGCTCACGGGCCGCGGCGAGGATCTCGGCGGTCATCTCCTCCCTGACCCGCTCCCGGGCCGTGCGTGACGCGGACACGCCCATCAGTCTGATTGTTCTCTACCGAGAACACAAGTACTTGACAAGAACATTGTTCTCGCTTAGGATCGCCGTTCGTGGGAAATGGACACCCACGACGGCACGAGGCCGAGAACCAGACGCAGGAGGCTCCCATGACCACGCCCGGCTCCCCAACGCCCGACGAGACCCGACCCACGTCACCGGGATCGAGCCCAGGGGCGGGTGGCGAGTCCAGCCCGCCAGCCCACTACAAGCGCCCCGACTGGTTCACCAAGAACGTCGTCAACAAGCTGATGGCAGGCCTCAACCGGATGGGCATCAGCGTGCGAGGCTCGCGGGTGCTCGAGCACCGGGGCCGCACCACCGGTGAGCTGCACCACACCCCGGTCAACCCGCTCACCATCGAGGGCGTCGAGTACCTCGTGTCCCCCCGGGGTGAGACACAGTGGGTCCGCAACGTCCGGAGCGCAGGGGGGAACTTGGTCCTGATCCACGGATCGCGCCGGAAGCAGCACACCGCCACGGAAGTCCCGGTAGCCGAGCGCATCCCGATCCTCCGGGAGTATCTGCGCCGCTGGAAGTTCGAGACCGGCATGTTCTTCGAGGGCATGACGCCAGACGCCAGTGACCAGGAGTGGAGCGTCGCCGCGGCCCGCCACCCCGTCTTCAGGCTGAGCTGAGCCTGGAACGCCTGGCCGGGGGCCCGGAGCCCCTGCCTGGGATCATGGACCGCCCGCCAGGACACAGGGGCCGGACGCCCGCGAGGGGGGCGCGCGACAGGGGGAGGATTCTGGGCAGGTATATTCCTGTATCCCGGATCGGACGACCGAATCTCGCCCGCTCTCGTCAGTCACGATTTCGGGGGTAGCGGTAGAAGTTCGGGACTCCGATCCGGGGTTAAGAGGAGCCCGGGAGAAAAACCTAGCGGGCCGCTGGGTGTCGGACCAGCATCATCATCCTCTCGAATCTCCCAGTTGGCCGGCAGGTGGCCCGAGCGCCGATGCTGCCCCTCCCCGTGCCGAGAGCCTCGCGACCGTGGCGCGGTCGCGAGCCCGTGTGCACTGAGCCCCCCGGCATCCCTCCCCGGCATCCCACTGGTCGCACCCATGGCGGTGACCGCGCTGCGGCATCATGGCGTATGGCCCAGACCGATCAGACCGACTCGGAGCAGACTCGCCCCGAACACACCGGCCCGGAACCGTCGCACAACGAAGACTCGGACGCGAAGGACCGCGGCCGGAGAAACCTGATCGAGTTCAACCGCGCGGTGACGCGGTGGTGCAGCCGGGGCACGTTGGACGAGCGCGATGGCATCGTGCTGTGTGCGAGCGGGTCGTGGATCCCGATGATGGGGAACAGCGCGTTCCGCACCGACGACGCCGTGCCCGGGCCGGAGCTCGTCGCGAGGGCAGCGTCGTTCTTCGGCGCCATGGGACGGGGCTTCTGCGTCAAGGTGCGCGACAGCGGGGAGGATGAGGACCTGCGCGCCGCCTGCGTGGACGCCGGCATGGAGCCGTACGGGCCAGCGGTGCCCGAGATGGTCTGCCGAAGTCCTCTCCCCGATGCCCCCGTGGTCGACGGGGTGGAGCCGCACGCGGTCGGCGACGAGGCGGCGGTGCGCGACTTTTTGTCCGTGAACGCCGAGGCCTACGGCACCTACGGACTGCCCCCCGAGGCGATGGACGACCTCTTCGACCGGCCGGTCGCGCTCCTCGACGATCCCAGCGCCCACCTCGTCGTCGCCCGACGCGGCAGCGAACCGCTGGCCGCCGCCATGGTGTTCGAGAGCGACGGCGTCGCGAGCGTCCAGTGGGTCGGCACGGTGTCGGCGGCGCGCCGCCTCGGTCTGGGCGCACTGGTGACGAGCTGGGTGACCAATGTCGCCTTCGACCATCATGCGTCGTCGTGCACGCTGCAGGCGTCGCCGATGGGCGAACCCG
Source organism: Acidimicrobiales bacterium (assembly GCA_051985685.1). Taxonomy (GTDB): domain Bacteria; phylum Actinomycetota; class Acidimicrobiia; order Acidimicrobiales; family RAAP-2; genus Bog-473. Next base: position 1,428 of record JBPYFR010000319.1, on the reverse strand, counting down.
TGTACGTGCGCCTGGGCTACGAGACGCTCTTCCGGTTCACCGAGTTCGTGCGCTGGCCTCCCGGGCCGAGCCAGTGACGCCCTGACAGCAGCCGTTCGCCCTGCGTGCCCACGGCCCGGCCGACCACCCGTGGTCAGGCCAGGGGCAGTAGCCCGCGCACGTAGGCCGCCTGGCCGGCGTGCTGCAGGCAGTCGTCGGCGATGCTGACCAGACGCACGCCCAGGGTCACGGGCGGGTCCCAGCGGCGGTCGACGATGCGGTCGAGGTCGTCGGGGCCGAGCCCTTCGAGCATTCGGCTCGTCCGCGCGTCGACCTCACCCAGGTAACCCTGGAGCACCTCCGGCGACTCGGGCCGCACCGTGGCCACGTCGTCGGGCCCGTGGCCGTAGCCCGTGTTGTGTGGGTCGGGGGCGAGACCGCAACGGGCGGCCCAGTCCCCTCCTATCCAGATCTGCTCGTCGTCGAGGAGCTCCGCGATGTGGTCGTCCTGGACGCGGGTCAGGTGCCAGACGAGCCAGCCGATGCTGTTGGCGCCCGATTCGGGTGCCCAGGCGAGCTGGTCCCGATCGAGGCCGTCGACCGCCTGGGCGACGATGGGCGGGGTGCGCCCGTAGATGTCGAGCAACAGCGCAGCGATGTCCATGGCCCGACCCTATGGTCGATCGCCACCGCGCTCCACCACCGGGCTCAACCCCGCGGCGAGTCCGCCGCGGCTCTGGCCAGGGGTCGGGATCGGTCCCTCAGGTCCCGGCTATCTGGACGTCCGGCGACTGGATGTCGTAGCGGACGACCGCCGTGTAGGCCACCAGGGCCACGACGACCAGAGTAAGGACCAGCGCGGTCTGCCAGTCGCCGAAGTTGAGGCCGCTCACGTCGTGGCCCTTGCTGAGGTAGTCCGCGAACGACGCCCCGACCGGACGGGTGAGGACGTAGGCGAACCAGAACGAAAAGATGCTGTTCCAGTGGAGCAGGCGCCAGCCGGCCCACGGGATCAGGATCACCACAGAGAAGAACAGTGCAGACGCGATGTAGCCCAGCCCGAAGCTCGTGGCGAACAAGTCCCCCAAGGCCGTGCCGAGTGCGAACGTGGCGAAGACGACGCACCAGTAGTACTTCTCCCTGCGGTTCGTCGTGATGGAGTGGATATCGAGGGTGTGCTCGCTCCTGTTCCACAAGTAGAAGACAACGGCCAAGACGACCCCCCAGAACAACGTGGTCACCGCATAGGGCATGCCGAGCACCAGGTGCATCGTGTCGGAGACGCCCGTCCCGGCGGTCGCGATGGCCAGGGCGAGGAACCAGTACGGGATGGCGGCGTATCGGCGCGCCGCGAATTGCAACACCAGCGCGACGACGAACATGGAGACCTCGACCACGGCCCCGAGCGCCTTGTGGTTGACGAACATGTCCGAGATGGCCTCGCCGGCC
>JBPYFR010000318.1:0-2444 GCA_051985685.1 Acidimicrobiales bacterium | reverse complement strand
GTCGAGCTCATGTGCACCGAGATCAGGCACCTCGCCCGCAGCGAGCTGGGCGAGGTGGAGGAGCCCTTCGCCCCCGGCCAGAAGGGCAGCTCGGCCATGCCGCACAAGCGCAACCCGGTCCTCTCGGAGCGCCTGTGCGGTCTCGCCCGCCTCCTGCGCGGCTACCTCGGCGCCGGGCTCGAGGACGTGGCCCTCTGGCACGAGCGCGACATCTCGCACAGCTCTGTCGAGCGGGTGGCGCTCCCCGACGCTTCGCTGCTCGCGTGCTACGTGCTCCGCAAGGCGACGGACCTCGCGTCCGGCCTCGTGATCCACCCCGAGCGCGCGCTCGACAACCTCACTAACGGGACGCTCGGCCTGGTCTTCTCCCAGTCCGTCCTGCTCGCCCTCGTGGACGCGGGCCTGACCAGGGACCAGGCCTACCGCATCGTCCAGCGCGACGCCCGGGTCGCCTGGTCCGAACGGCGGCACCTGCGGGCAGTGCTGGAGGGTGACCCCGAAGTGACACTGTCACCGAGCGAGCTCGATGCGGCCTTCGACCTCACCCGCACGCTGCGCCACATGGATCGCTTCACCCAGGCGCTCGAAGCGCTGTGAAAGGAAGCGCTGTGAAAGGAGCCGCTGTGAAAGAACGACCGACGTGACCCTGCAGCTGCCCCAAGTCCACTCGGGGAAGGTGCGTGAGCTCTACGACGCCGGGCAGGACCGACTCCTCATGGTGGCCTCGGACCGGGTCAGTGCGTTCGATGTCATCATGACCGAGCCCATCCCGCAGAAGGGCCGCGTCCTCACGGCGATGACATGCTTCTGGTTCGAGGAGATGTCGGACCTGGTTCCCGGAACGCTCCTCGCGGAAGATCCCACCGAGATTGAGGGCGCTCTCGGCGGTGCGCTGCCGCCGGGGTGGGCGGGACGCGCCGTGCTCATGCGGAAGGCGGAGATGCTCCCGCTGGAATGCATCGTGCGCGGGTACCTGGCCGGACAGGCGTTCGAGGAGTACGAGCGGGCCGGGACGGTGCACGGCACCAGGATGCCCGAGGGCCTCCAGCTGGCCAGCCGGCTCGATGAGCCGATGTTCACGCCGTCGACCAAGGCGGCCGAGGGGCACGACCTCAACATCGACTTCGCCGCGGCGGTCGATCTCGTGGGTGCCGAGGATGCGCTAGCGGCGCGCGCCATCAGCTTGGCGCTCTACACCCGGGCGGCGGAACGAGCGGCGGCGGCCGGCTTCGTACTGGCGGACACCAAGTTCGAGCTCGGCTACGTCGACGGCGTGCTCTGCCTGTGCGACGAGGTCTGCACGCCCGACTCGTCCCGCTATTGGCCGGCCGACCAAGTGAGGCCCGGCACGACCCCGCCGGCGTTCGACAAGCAGCCGCTGCGCGACTGGCTGGCCGCGCAGCCCTGGGACCGCACTCCGCCTCCGCCACCGCTCCCCTCGGAAGTGACCGAGGCCATGTCGGCGCGCTACATCGCGGCCTACGAGCGCGTCACCGGGCGGTCGTTGGCCGACTGGTACGGTGCCGAATAATGAGGTTGTCGTGAGGTTCCGGGCACGCGTCGAAGTGCAGCTTCGTCCCGGCATCGCCGACCCTGAGGGGGCGACCATCGAGCGGGCCCTGCCCGCCCTCGGCTTCGATGGTGTGGCGCACGTGCGCGCCGGCCGATCGTTCCGCTTCGAGCTCGACGCCCCCGACGAAGGGGCGGCCCGGACGACCGCCACCGAGATGGCCGACCGGCTCTTGGCCAACCCCGTGATCGAACAGAGCCGGCTCGAGCTCGAGGCGATCTGAAGTGGCGCCGCAGATCGGCGTCGTCGTCTTCCCGGGGAGCAACTGCGAGCACGACGTGGTCCAGGCCCTCGGCGCAGCGGGCGGCGAGGGCGTGCTGCTGTGGCACGGCGACGCGTCGCTCGGCCAAGTCGACGCCGTCGTCCTCCCGGGCGGGTTCGCCCACGGCGACTACCTGCGCCCGGGTGCCCTGGCTCATTTCTCCCCCGTCATGGACGGGGTGCGTGCGCTCGCCCGCGCCGGCGGCCCGGTGGTGGGCATCTGCAACGGCTTCCAGGTGCTGACCGAGGCGGGGCTGCTCCCGGGCGCGCTGCAGAAGAACGCGCGGCTGCGCTTCCTGTGCGAGCCGACCCGGCTGCGTGTCGCCTCGACCGCGTCGGTGCTCACCTCGGGCTCGGCGGTGGGAGACGAGCTCATCATTCCCATCAACCACTTCTCGGGCAGCTACACCTGCGACGAGGAGACGCTGCGCCGGCTGCGGGCGGAGGACCGCATCGTGCTGCGCTATGCGGAGAACCCGAACGGGTCGGTGGACGACATCGCCGGCATCGCCAACGAGGCCGGCAACGTCGTCGGCCTCATGCCGCACCCCGAGCGGGCCAGCTCGGCGTTGCTCGGCTCCGAGGACGGCCTCGTGCTCCTGCGCGCGTTGGT
>JBPYFR010000317.1:0-27475 GCA_051985685.1 Acidimicrobiales bacterium | reverse complement strand
CAGTAACGAGCACCACGACTCACTTGCCTACAACGAGCACCACGCATAGGTCGACGACCACCTCATCGACCACAACGAGCACCACCAAGCCGACCACAACGAGCACTACGGCCCCGTAGACCAAGACGACCGCGGCGGCCGAGCTGGTGGCTCCCCGACTGCGTCGCGGTCCGAGAGCGCTTTGCCGAACATGCGCCGCGTGAGCGTCTCATTGCTGACCGGCCCGCCCTTATCGATCACATTGGCGCGCTCGGGACGCGCGACCAGGGCGAGCGCGGGGACAGACATAGGCGCTTTGCTGGGACGGGCCCAATCTCCATTGCACCTGGCTGTCAAGGGTCTCATACCGTTTGTAGAGGTGACCGGTTGAGCTCACCGTCCGATGGCGGGACTACGACGTGATTACGGGATCGACAACGGACGGACTCTCATCTAGCGCCACCAACTTCAATCCGAATAAAAGAGCTACAAAATAATCTTGCACTGCACTCAGATCCGACCCACGGCTACGCTCGGGACAATCGTTCCATCCTGTAGCGAGTAGAGAGATCGACCGTACAGGTTGCGTTTAGCGGTTCTGTTACCTGAGTGTCCTTCAGAAGATCTCTGGAGAGTGCTCGGATCGGGATGTCGCTCGTGTTCGAGGAACCGGGTTACTTTGTTCTCCAATTCGGATCCCGACGCTGAATTGGCTTGCAAGTGTCGCAGGCGAGGCACCAGTCATCGTTTGAGCGTCGGTTATTCTTACCAGTCACCAAAACGCCCGTGGCTCAACGGCACACAGCGCCTCCCACGAAGCACCGCCGCGACTACAGATCGCAAACGGCGACTACCTCACCATCCCGTACGGCTTCTTGAAGTCGCTCGTAGTCTCGTTGGTTTTGGTCGGCGTATGTAAGAGCGAAGGCAGCTAACGCATCGTCGAACTTGGTGCCCCTACCGAGGTATGCGGCCGTGAGTGGGGCCAGTCCACACCGAGAATGGGTGCGGGCCAGGGTTTCCGCACAGAGTTGGGCGTATTCGCGCAGCTGGGACGGGCTCATGGCGGCGGGGTCGGCCGAGCCCTTCATGTCGCGGAGTTGACGCACGTAGTAGCTGCGCCCCTTGAACTGGGCCCATCCGAGCAGCATGTCGCTCATCATTACTTGCATCATGCGTTGACCGACCACGACTCGACGCGCAGGATTCTCGTAGATGCTCGAGCCGACGAAAGGTTCCAGGATCGATGGCTGGGCTTCCTTGATCTGAAGGAAGAGTGGATCGTCTCGATTGGGTCCGAGCAATAACACCATCGAGCAGACGGTGCCCACGCTCCCAACGCCGACGACTTTCTGCGCGGCATCGATGAATCGGAACGATCTCAGGAGGACGCGCGGTTGTTCGGGAATAGTCTCCAGATACGCGTTGAAGAGCTCCTCCTGATGGTCCATGACCCACCGATCTGTGATGCGGACGATCAGCGGTGGGTCTTCCCGTATCCGAAGTTGACCGTCGACTACGTGCGTCAGCTTTCTCAGGGAGCGATGGTGATCGTTGACGCGCGCCCTTTCGATCGCACTCTGTCGAGAGTGGGCCGACATGGTCTCCTGCAGGAGACGGCTGGGTTGGTCGAGCTCGAGCTTGGCATACCAAACGCTCAACATGCCCTGTTCGGCTAACGAGGCCGACATCCGTCGATAGCCCCGACCGACGGCAGCCACCGCACTCGCCGCCTTGGACTTGCTGCATCCGTTGGCTTGAGCGGCGATCACGACGCTGGCGGCGAGGCGCTTGAGGTCCCACTCCCACGGCCCGGGCAGCGTCTCATCAAAGTCGTTGACATCGAACACAAGATGACGCTCCGGTGTGGCAAACAACCCGAAGTTCAACAGGTGAGCATCGCCACAGATCTGGACGTTGACATCCGTTGTGGGCGTCGAGGAGAGATCGTAGGCCATCACGTACGGGGAGCCACGGAAGTACGCGAACGGGGAAGCCAACATTCGTCCCCAACGAATCGGCACTAGATCCGGAACTCGGTTGCGGTTGGTCCATTCGATCAGCGCGATCGGATCTGGCCGGTCCGGAGCGGGGGACCAGCTTGCGTGGCTCTCGCGAGACACCTGACGCCGCAGCTCCCGTCCCCGATCGGCCAGGCTGGCGGCATCATCTCCCGGGAAGTGGCTCAACTCGGCCACATCGCCATTCCGGGCGCCTAGTGCCATGAGCTCATGAGCCCGTCATCCTTCCGTGGTCTCGATCCCACAAGATAACGACCCGTCGCAAGAGCGCTGACCGATGGCAGCGGCCGGGTCGGGCACCTCCTTCGCCGATCGTTGCCAGGAGGCGTGCTTTGAGGGAAACACTCAAAGATAGATTCCGAAGGCCAAATCGTTATGTGTACGCTCGGCCTAAGAACCGCGGGCATTTGAGTTCCATCAATCGCCCGGCCGGGGGGCGCGAGCTGGTTTGGCGGGGTATCCGGGATCGGAGGGGCGGACCGGGGACGTTTCAAGCAGCCCTATCACCTATCCCGCAGGCGGGCAGGAGAGCGCCCCCGGCAGGACTCGAACCTGCGCCACCGGCTCCGGAGGCCGGTGCTCTATCCGCTGAGCTACGGGGGCGTGAAAGGCTCGTGTCGATCCACGAGCAGTGGACGATCGTACTCGTCGCCGGCGGCGCCGCCGCTACGGACGTCGCGAACGTCCAGACCCGCTGCCGTATCCTGCACTCCCATGGCGACTGAGCTGCCGACGCAAGCGCAGACGGAGCAATCGGTGGACCACGACGTCGCCACCGCGCCCCTGCAGCACCACCTCCTTCCTCGCACGGCCGAGATCGACGAGCGCGGCCACCTCCACGTCGGCGGCGTGGACTTGCTCCAATTGGCCGCGGAATTCGGCACTCCGCTCTTCGTCTATGACGAGGACCACCTTCGTCACGCCTGTCGTGAGGCCGTGGCCGCCTGGGGGGATGGCGTCGCCTACGCCACCAAGGCCTTCCTCTGCCGCGCCATCGCCCGTCTCGTCCACGAAGAAGGCATGCAGCTCGATGTGGCCTCCGGTGGGGAGCTGCATGTTGCGCGGTCGGCTGGCGTGCCTGCGGCGCGGCTCGTCCTCCACGGCAACAACAAGTCCACCTTTGAACTGGCCTCCGCGCTCGATATGGGGGTCGGCCGGATCGTCGTCGACTCCGTCGACGAGATCGCCCGCCTCGGTGGCCTGCTGGAGGAACGTGCGCCGGGCCCTGAGCGCCCCAAGGTCCTCGTTCGGGTGACACCCGGTGTCGAGGCGCACACGCATGAGTTCGTCCGGACCGGACAAGAGGATTCGAAGTTCGGCTTCTCCGTCTCGTCAGGAGCGGCGAAGGAGGCGGTCGCCGCGCTCGAGCTCATGCCGGGTGTCGAGCTGGTCGGGGTCCACGCCCACATCGGCAGCCAGGTCTTCGACGCTTCGTCCTTCGAGCGTGCGGTCGAGGTGCTGGGCGCGTTCTTCGCGCCGCTCGAATTGCCCGAGCTCGTCGTCGGTGGGGGCCTCGGTGTCGCCTATGTCAACGGCGAGTCGGCACCGACCCAGGTGGAGTGGGCGGCGGCGGTGCAGGAGGCCTGCGAGAAGTCGGGCGTGGATCCCTCCACGCGGATCTCCGCCGAGCCCGGCCGCTCCATCGTCGCCACGGCCGGCATCACGCTCTACACCGTGGGCACGGTGAAGCACCTCCCCGGGATCAGGACCTACGTGAGCGTCGACGGTGGCATGAGCGACAACCCGCGTCCGGTCCTGTACGGGAGCGGGTACGAGGCCTTCCTGCCTCGAGAGACCGACGCACCGAGACCGCGCCCGGTCCGGGTGGTGGGGAAGCACTGCGAGAGCGGCGACCTCGTCGTCCCCGACGCCTTCGTGCCGCACGATCTGCAGGTGGGGGACATCCTCGCCACACCGGTCACCGGAGCGTACGGCTACTCCATGGCGTCCAACTACAACAAGGTCCCGCGTCCGGCCGTCGTCTTCGTCTCGGGTGGGCGCGCTCGTGTCGCCGTCCGTCGCGAGACGTTGGACGACCTGACGCGCCTGGACGCGTGAGATCCTGACGGTTGGGCGGCCAGCGTGGGTTGACCGGCGTGGCAAGCACCCGCGGCTCGCGAAGGGTCTGGTCCGCGTGCAAGCAGCCTGTACCGTTGAAAGGTGACCGACGCCCGGGCCACTGCCCCCGTCAACTCGGCTTCCGCGACCCACCCGCACCCGGCGCCGACCGTGCGGGTCGCGCTCCTCGGGTGCGGGAACGTCGGCGGCTCGCTGGCTGAGATCCTCCTCACACGTCAGGACGACGTGGCTGCCCGTACCGGCATCCACCTCGAACTGGTCGGCATCGCAGTGGCGAACCCGAAGCGGCCCCGCTCGGCCGCCATCGACGCGTCGCTTCTCGGCACGGACGCCGCCTCGTTGGTGGCCCGAGACGACGTCGACGTCGTGGTCGAGGTGATCGGCGGGCTGCACCCGGCCCAGGAGCTCGTCGAGGCCGCCCTCAAGAACGGAAAGCCGGTCGTGACCGCGAACAAGGCCTTGCTGGCCGTCGCAGGCGCCGAGTTGGCCGAGGTGGCGGCCGACGCTGGGGTGGACCTCCTGTACGAGGCAGCCGTCGCCGGCGCCATCCCTGTCATCCGTCCGCTGCGCGAGTCCCTGGCCGGCGAGCAGATCGTCCGGGTCATGGGCATCGTCAACGGCACGACCAATTACATCCTGACCCGCATGGAGGAGGAGGGAGCCAGCTACGCAGACGTCTTGTCGGAGGCCCAGGCGCTGGGACTGGCCGAGCGCGACCCGAGCGCCGACGTCGACGCGCACGACGCCGCAGCCAAGGCGGCGATTCTGGCCGCGCTCGCTTTCGGCAGCGACGTAGTCGACGCCGACGTGCACCGCGAGGGGATCAGCGGGCTCGACGCGGCCGATGTCACCTACGCAAGCCGGCTCGGTTACTCGGTGAAGCTCCTTGCCATCGCCGAGCTCGTCGACGGCGGCCCCGAGGTGTCGGTGCGCGTGCACCCGGCCATGGTGCCCAAGACCCACCCGCTGGCTTCGGTGCGGGGCGCATTCAACGCCGTGTTCGTCGAGGGCGCGGTCAGCGGCGAGCTGATGCTCTACGGCCGCGGGGCCGGCGGCGGCCCCACCGCGTCCGCAGTGCTCGGCGACCTCGTCGACGCGTCGCGCAACCTGCTCGCGGGCGCCCCCGCGCCGGCCCCCAAGCGCGCCACGAGCATCGTGCGTTCGCAGAACGACATGCACTCGGCCTTCTACGTGAGCATGGACGTCGCCGACCGCCCGGGCGTCCTGGCCGCGGTGGCGAAGATCTTCGGAGACCACGGCGTCTCCATCCGGGCCATGGAACAGGTCGGCCTGGCCGAAGAAGCTCGCCTCGTCTTCCTCACCCATGTGGCCCGCGAGGGCGACCTGCTCGCGACGATCGACGAGCTCCGCCAGCTCCAGGCCGTCGACCGGGTGAGCGGTGTCCTGCGCGTGCTCGGAGAGCACGACGGCGCCGAAGGCGACTGATGGCACCCGGCTGGCGCGGCGTGATGGAGGAGTACCGCGAGCTCCTCCCCATCAGCGCACGGACCCCGGTCGTCACCCTGCTCGAAGGGGGCACGCCCCTGGTGCCGGCGCCCCGCCTGTCCGAGCGCGTGGGCGCGCGGGTGTGGCTCAAGGTGGAGGGGGCGAACCCGACGGGCAGCTTCAAGGACCGCGGGATGACCGTGGCCATCTCCCTCGCCGTGGAGGAGGGGGCGAAGGCGGTCGTGTGCGCCTCGACGGGCAACACGTCCGCCTCCGCGGCCGCCTACGCGTCGCGGGCGGGGCTCACCTGCGTCGTGCTCATTCCCGAGGGGCACATCGCACTGGGCAAGCTGGCCCAGGCGTTGATGCACGGCGCCCGCGTGCTGCAGGTGCGGGGCAATTTCGACCAACTGCTCCAGATCGTGCGCGACCTCCCGAACCACGCGCCCATCACCGTGGTCAACTCGGTCAACCGCCACCGGATCGAGGGGCAGAAGACGGCGGCGTTCGAGATCGTCGACGTCCTTGGTGACGCCCCCGACGTCCACTGCATCCCGGTGGGCAACGCCGGGAATATTTCGGCCTATTGGATGGGTTATCTCCAATACAAGGAGGCGGGGCGGGCCACCAAGCTGCCCCGGATGATGGGGTTCCAAGCCGCGGGCGCCGCGCCCATCGTGCTCGGCCACCCGGTCGAGAACCCCGAGACCATCGCGACCGCGATCCGCATCGGGAACCCGGCCAGCTGGTATGCCGCCACGGCGGCGGCGTCCGAGTCCGGGGGGTCGATCACCGCGGTCACCGACGACGAGATCATGGACGCGTACACGTTTCTCGCCCAGCAGGAGTCCGTCTTCTGCGAGGCGGCCTCGTCGGCGTCGGTCGCCGGCCTGATGAAGACCGGCGTGCCGGAGGGTGCGACGGTCGTCTGCGTCTTGACCGGACACGGGCTGAAGGACCCGGACCTGGCCATCAAAGCCATCTCGGTGCCGTCGGTCGTGGACCTGGATGTCGAGACGGTCCTGGCTGAGCTCTCGCTCTGAGTCTGAGCGTGGTCCCCGTTGCACTCGGGGCTGCCGCCGGCATCCCTTGTGCAGGCGCAGCGTGATGCATGATTCGTCCAGGTCGAACGGTACGTCCGTGTGCACCGAATCGGGGTGTGTGGCAACACCGGCCAGCCTCCGCTAAAGTAGAGATATCCCCACTGCGCTTGGAAGCGCTCTCCGCGGGTACAAGCGGTCCCGGGAGAGACAAACCGCAGTGGTGATCGGGGGAGGGAAATTCACACGCGAGTCCCTTCTCCTCCCTGAAATTCCTTCGCCTGGCGCGGACCACTCCCGGCAGGTGGAGAACCTCGTAGATGAGGAGCCCGATGACTGCGGAACAGCAGCTCGAACGATCGGTTCTCGAAGGCAAAGAGCGCGAAGAGCTCAATGCCATCGCCCAGGCCATGTCGATCAAGACGAACACCCGGACGAAGAAGGCCGACATCATTGACCAGATCCTCGATGCCACGGGCGTGACCTCGGGATCGGGCGCCAGCGGCAACGGCGCTTCTGGCGACCGCGCCACCCCGGCCTCCCGTGCCGCGTCCGGCGCGGCAGAGACCGGCGGTGGGTCGAAAGCCGCCGCACCGCCGGAGGCGACCGCTCCGGTGGACACGACCCCGGCAGCCGCGCCTGCCGGAGGCGGCGACTCGGGCCCCGCGGTGTTCGTGGAGCCCCCGGAGCTCGCCGACGGCGCGGACAACGGTGCGCAGCAGCGACCGAACGGACAAGGTCAGAGCCAGCAGGGCAACCGCAACCGCCAACATCAGAACCAGGGTCGTCAGCCGGAGGGCGAGGTCGGCAACCGGCGCAGCCGCCGGCGCCGCGGCCGCGATCGCGGCCAGGGTGGTGAGCTGCAAGGCGGTGGCCAGGAGCAGCCGTACACAGGCGAGCTGGTCGAGGTCAAGGGATTGCTCGATCTGCGCGACGAGGGGTACGGCTTCCTCCGCTGCGACGGCTACCTCCCCTCGAACAAGGACGTGTACGTCTCCATCAGCCAGGCCCGCAAGTTCGCGCTGCGCCGCGGCGATTACATCGAGGGCGCGTGCCGCCCGGCGTCGAACAACGAGAAATACCCGGCTCTGTTGCGCATCGACTCCGTCTCGGGCCTGGAACCCGAGGCGGCTCGCAACCGGCCCAACTTCGAGGACCTCACTCCGCTGTTTCCCGACTCCCGGCTCAACCTCGAGATGGTGGGCGACAAGGACGACGTCACGGCGCGGATCGTGGACCTGCTGTCGCCGATCGGGAAGGGCCAGCGCGGCATGATCGTCTCGCCTCCGAAGGCGGGCAAGACGACGATCATGAAACAGATCGCCCACAGCATCGAGGCCAACAACCCCGAAGTGCACCTGATGGTCCTGCTTGTCGCCGAGCGGCCCGAAGAGGCCACCGACATGCGGCGAACGGTGAAGGGCGAGGTCATCGCGTCGACCTTCGACCGTCCGTCCGAGGAGCACACCCAGGTGTCCGAGCTCACGATCGAGCGGGCCAAGCGCCTCGTCGAGCTGGGGAAGGACGTGGTCATCATCCTCGACGGCATCACTCGTCTCGCTCGGGCCTACAACCTGGCCGCTCCGGCCACCGGGCGCATCATGTCGGGTGGTGTGGACTCCGGTGCCCTCTACCCGCCCAAGAAGTTCTTCGGCGCGGCGCGCAACGTGGAGGAGGGTGGGTCGCTGACCATCCTCGCGACGGCGCTCGTCGAGACCGGTTCGAAGATGGACGAAGTCATCTTCGAGGAGTTCAAGGGCACGGGCAACATGGAGCTCCGCCTCGACCGCCGGCTGTCCGACCGGCGCCTCTACCCGGCGATCGACGTCAACGCGAGCTCGACCCGCCACGAGGAGCTGCTCTTCGAGCGCGGCCAGCTCCAGCAGGTGTGGAAGTTGCGCCGGGTGCTCAACGCGCTGGCCAGCGACGGCAAGGATGCGGCCGGCCTCGAACTGCTCATGGACAAGATCCGGACCACCGCGAGCAACGACGAGTTCCTGGCCGAGATCGCCAAGGGGCCGGGCGCCTGAGTCGCCGCACGTGCGACCGTGCGCCGGTTGGGATCGCCCGTGCGGCCCCTACAATGGTCCGACCTGATCGATCTTGGAGATACCGATGAAGCCCGACATTCACCCGAACTATGGAGAGGCAACCGTCAAGTGCTCGTGCGGCAACACGTTCGTGACGCACTCGACCAAGGCCGATCTCCACGTCGAGCTGTGCAACGAGTGCCACCCGTTCTTCACCGGCAAGCAGAAGCTGGTCGACTCCGGGGGTCGCGTGGAGCGGTTCCAGCGTCGTTACGGCGATCGCAAGGGCGCCAAGCGCAAGTCCGGATCGTCCGCGGCGGCCACCCAGGACTGAACACCAGGGCGCAGGGCCGAGGTTCAAGCCCGGGCGCGCCCGTTGGCTCCATAGCCTTCTGAAGCATGTACGAGGACCGGATCGCCGCGCTCGAGTCGGAGTTCGACTCCGTGGAGGCTGACCTTGCTGACCCTGCCACGTTGCGCGACGCCGATCGCCTGCGCGATCTGTCCCGGCGCCACAAGGAGCTCGGTGAGATCGTCCGGACCTGGCACGAGCTCGGCGCGGCCCGCCAGGACGTGGCCACCGCCCGCGAGATGCTGACCGAAGCTGCCGGCGACGAGCGCGAGCTGATGCGCCAAGAAACCGAGGACGCGGAGGCGGCGGTGGCGGCACTCGAGGACCGCATCCAGACGCTCTTGCTGCCCAAGGACCCCAACGAGGGGCGCAACGTGATCATGGAGATTCGCGGCGCGGTGGGCGGCGACGAGGCGAACCTGTTCGCCCGTGTGCTCTTGGACATGTACCTGCGCTACGCGGCCATGATGAAGTGGAAGGTCGAGGTTCTCTCCCAGGACGTGTCCGACAAGGACGGGATCAACGAGGCCGTGTTCGTGGTGAAGGGGTCTGACGCCTACATCCGCCTTGAACACGAGGGCGGGACCCACCGCGTGCAACGCGTCCCGGTCACCGAGGCCAAAGGGCGGATCCACACGTCGACGGCGACCGTGACCGTGCTCCCCGAAGCCGAGGAGGTGGAGGTCGCCATCGACCCCAACGACCTCAAGGTCGACGTGTACCGCTCGACCGGTCCCGGTGGCCAGTCGGTCAACACCACCGACTCGGCGGTCCGCATCACCCACATCCCCACCGGCACGGTCGTGGCGATGCAAGATGAGAAGAGCCAGATTCAGAACCGCGCCAAGGCCATGGTGGTGCTCCGGGCCCGGTTGTTGAAGGCCGAGCAGGACCGGCAGGCCGCCGAGATGTCGGCCCAGCGCCGCGGCCAAGTCGGCGCCGGGAGCCGCACCGACAAGATCCGCACGTACAACTACAAGGAGAACCGGGTGACGGACCACCGGATCAACCTCACCCTCTACAAGCTGGATCAGATCCTCGCCGGCGACCTCACTGAGTTGACCGATGCGCTCATGGCGGACAAGCGCGCCCGGCAGCTGGCCGGCGAGGAGGTCGTCGGCGGGTGACGCGGGCTCTCGCCGCGCCGACGGCGGTGGACGAGGTCGACCGAGTGCTCCAGCCCTCGGCACCGACAGTGAGAGAGCTCGTGGCGGAGCTGACGGCGGTACTGGCCGGCGCGCGGCACGACGCCCGTTTCATCGTCGATGAGGTGTTGGGCGAGGGCGGCGCAGCAGTGGGGACCGCGTCGGACCCCGTCCCCGCGGACGCGGCGGAGGCTGCTCGGGACATGGCGGCCCGCCGTCGAGCCGGCGAGCCCCTCCAGTACCTGTTCGGGCACTGGTCGTTCCGTTCCCTCGACCTCGTGCTCACTCCGCATGTGCTCATCCCGCGCCCGGAGACCGAGCAGGTGGTCGAGGTGGCGCTGGCCGAGGCGCGACGGACCGGGGAGAGCGCGCCCCTCGTCGTCGACGCCGGGACGGGGTCGGGTGCCATCGCCCTGGCCGTGGCCACGGAGCTCCCGGGCTCCACGGTGTGGGCGACCGACGCCAGCCCCGACGCGCTCGCGGTGGCCGCACGGAACCTCGAGCGGATACGCAACGACGATCCCCGCGTCGCGGTCACGCTGCTCGAGGGGAACTGGCTCGAGCCGCTGCCCCCGGCGCTCCGAGGGCGGATCCACGTGGTCGTCGCCAACCCCCCGTATGTGAGCGAGGAGGAGTGGTGCGCCCTGGACGCCCAAGTCCGCCGGGAGCCGCGTCGCGCCCTCGTCGCGGGGGCTTCGAGCGATGGCACGCCGGGCCTGGCCGCCGCCGAGCAGGTGCTCGGGCAGGCCCGGGACCACCTGGCTAGGTGCGCGGCCGTTGTGGTCGAGCTCGCGCCGCACCAGGCGGACGCCGCGGCCGGGCTGGCGTGCAGCTTGGGCTACGACCCGGTGTGGGTCGAACCGGACCTGGCCGGGAGGCCGCGCGCGTTGGTGGCTCGTGCCGGCTGACGAGAACGGCGCGGTCCACCCGCGGTTGGTCAAGGTCAGTGACCACGACGAGCTGGCCGGCGCGTTCTCGGCGGGCGCCGTGGTCGCGGTGCCGGCGGTGGGCGGGTACGCGCTGGCCGTCAAAGCCGGGATGCTCACCGCCGAGGCGCACCTGAACGCGCTCGTCACCGACCCCGACGGTCCCCACTTCCAGGCCGCCAACGGTGATGCGGTGCGGGCACTCACCTCGGGCTGGAGCGACGAGGTGCAGGGCTTGCTCGAGCGCTGTTGGCCGGGGCCGCTCGAGCTGTTCCTGCCCCGCGCCGGGCCCGGAACCGCCGGCGGTGAGGACGAGCGTGGTGTCGATGTAGACGGGGCCGATGCCGACGGTGGGCAAGACGAGAGCGCAGTCGTCGACGTGCCCGAACCGACGGGCGGCTGGGCGATCGTGGTGGGCACGCCCGAGGGACGGGCGTTGCGGCGTCTCTGCAAGGAACAGGGGCCCTGGCGCACTGCCCCCCTCGGCCACCTCAATGCGGGCGACGTGGCGCGAGCGTTCGACGCCTCCGACGTCGCGCTCGTCGTGGACGGAGGCGACCGCACGGGTGACCCACCCACGTTGGTCGACGCCACCGCCACGCCACTGCGGGTGTTGCGCGAGGGAGCCCTTCCGGCGAACTTCGTGGAGGGAGCCATGCTGATGGGTTCCAGGCGCCGGGGGCTGTTCCACCGTGGGCGCGGATCGAGGCAGGGCTCGCAGGGCTGATCGAGCGCGCCGCGCCGGCGCGGGCTCTCACGTGAGCGACAGTGTGAGCCGCCGGCTGCGGCGAGGCGAACCGTCCTCCCGGTCGCCGAGGTAGAACTCGTAGTCGGCGCCGCGGCGTGCCGTGTCGAATTGGCTGTGCCAAAGCGTCCGGACACGGTTCTCCCGCTGTCAGTCTCGGGACCCGTCGGCGCACACGGATTCGAGGAGGTCCCAGAGGCGTTGCGGGCTGACCGAGTCCGCCTTGAGCCCGTCGACCAGGGCGCCGGACCGACGGTACGAATCGTCCAACCCCGGATTGATCCCGTCTTCCTCCGGAGCGGCGTGCGCCCCCCGCTCGAAGAGCAAGAAGTTGGTGACCGCGAGCCAGCCCTCCTCGTCGTGGATCACGTGTTCCGCGTTGTGCATCACCCGCTCCGACGCCAACGGGTTACCGGGCCGCACGGCCCCCTCGGTCACGGCGTTCCGCTATGACGGCGCGGGCGCCCGCGCCACCGGGTCCAGGTGTGACACCGATCGCTTGGCCTCCCAGTGCGTCCGGCCCAGCGCGCGGAAGTGCTCCGGCCTGTCCGTGAGCTTGTAGGTGGCGAGCCACAGGCGCTTCAGATGACGCTTGTAGCCGTGCGCCGCGTCGTCCTCGTAGGCGGTCCGGCCGTGGAGCACGTGGTAGTTGTTGATGAACTGCATCTCGCCCGGCTGCAGGTCCATGTAGACGTTGAAGTCCGGATCGTTCGCGAGCTCGCTCATCTTCGTGATGGCCTCCCGCGTCGTGGCGCTGAGTCTCGGCGCGTCGGGGTGGCGCTGCGAGGCCAGGACGTACTGCGGGATGAAGCGCACGAAGAGCCGGCCCGCGTGCTCGGTGAACCCCGGGATGGAGTAGAAGGCCCGCGTCCCGGCGGCCTGCTCGCCGCGGGCGTCGTAGGGGAGCTCGTCGTACAGCGCGGCCGCGAGCTCAGGGCATTCGCGCACCATGTGGTTGTGGATGGCCACCGCGTTGGCGACGCACGAGAGCCCGCCCGTGCGCGCCGTCCGCAGGCAGAGCAGCCCCACGAGGTCCGAACCGTCGGTGTGATAGTCGAGTGCGATCCCGCCCAGCTCGTTGCCGCGCACTGTCGGGTCGTCGATGGACTTGCCCTGGTCGGTCACGTCGCCGAGGACGTGGCCGTGCTTGTTCTGCGCCCAGGGCTCGCCGAGATGCAGCCCGATCCCCCAATAGAGGAGCGTGAGCTCCTCGTCGCCGTAGCGGTCCGTGTCGAGGGCGGCGATGCGCACGAAGCCGCGCCCGTCGAGCAGCGTGCCGACGGCGGCGTCGAGCTTCTCGGCCAAGTCCTCGAGCGGGAAGTCCTCGCGCCCGATCTCGAGCGGATCGGTGCTCTTCGCCGTAGCCATTTTGAGGGCGGCGTCGAGCTCGGCGTGGTCGTCCGCGCTGAGTCGCAGCGTCCAGGCTTCCGGCTCCGCGACGTCGGCGGCCCGCCACTCGGCCGCCGGCTCCAAGACGTGTAGCTCGCGGGCGCTCACCGGACCGTCTCCCGTCCACCCCGCACCAGCCGCCCGGGCAGTGCGCCGGTCGCCTCGCCCTCGCGGTAGGTCACATCGCCGGCGACGACCGTGGCCTCGTAGCCCCGGGCCCGCTGGACGAGCCGCTTGCCTCCGGAGGGAAGGTCGTAGGACATGACCGGCGGCTCGCAGCGCAGGCGATCGAAGTCGATGACGTTGAGATCCGCCTTCATGCCCTCGGCCACGACCCCGCGGTCGTGGAGCCCGACCGTGCGGGCGGTGCGGCTGGTGAGCTGCTCCACCACCCAGCCCACCGGCAGCCGGCCGTGTCTCCGGTCCCGCGCCCAGTGAGAGAGGAACCAGGTGGGGAAGCTGGCGTCGGCGATGATGCCCACGTGGGCACCTCCGTCGCCCAGCCCGAACACCGTGTCGGGGTGGGCCAGCATCTCGCGGCACGCCTCGAGGTTGCCGTCGGCGTAATTGGTGAAGGGAACGAACAAGAAGCCTCGACCGCCGTTCGCGGTGAGCAGGTCGAGCGCAACCTCCTCGGGCGTGACACCGCGTGCATGAGCGATCGCCTGCACGCTGGACTCGGGCGGTGGCTCGTAGTCGGGCGCCTCGCCCAGCGCGTACATGCGCGACCAGTCGGTCATGGGCCGTCCGGCCTTGCCGGCGCGCGCGCCCTCCAGCAAGCGGGTGCGGAAGGCCGGCTCGCGTAGCGCTCGCACCTTGGCCTCGAGCGGTTGTTCCGCGATCTCGCGGTAGGCCGGGTACAGCATGAACGGATTGAGGGAGCCCTGGAGGCCGAACATCAGCCCGATGGGCCGCGGCGCCACTTGCCCTTTGATCGGGAGTCCGTCGGCTGCAGCCCGCTCGATCTGCCCCAGCAGGTCCCGCCACGCCTCGGGCCGCTGGTGGCTCTGGGCGAGCGACACGGACAGCGGGCACCCGGTCAGCTCGACCAGGTGCCGGATCATCGCGAACTCCGCCTCGGGATCGGGAGAGAAGTCCGAGATGAGCTCGATCACGCCGTGGCCGGCCTCGGCCACACCGAGGGCGATGGCCTCGAGCTCGGCCGACGACGCCTTCAACGACGGCGTCGGATCACCCGACGCGGTGCGATGGTTGAGCGTGCGTGAGGTCGTGAACCCGACGGCTCCCGCGCGCAGCGCGTCGGTCGCGAGTCTGCGCATGGCCGCCGCATCTTCCTCCGTCGCCTCCTCCAGGCGGGCCGCCCGCTCGCCCATCACATAGAGGCGCAGTGCGCCGTGGGGGAGCTGCGCGCACACGTCGATGTCGCGGGGCCGGATCTCGAGGGCGTCGAGGTAGCCGGCGAAGCTCTCCCAGGTCCATTCGATGCCCTCGTCGAGGACGGTGCCCGGGATGTCCTCTACCCCCTCCATGAGCGAGATCAAACGGTCGTGCGCGTCGGGCCGCACCGGTGCGAAGCCGACGCCGCAGTTGCCCATCACTGCGGTCGTGACGCCATGCCAGCTCGAAGGTGTCATGGCCGAGTCCCACGTCGCCTGCCCGTCGTAGTGGGTGTGGATGTCGACGAAGCCCGGTGTCACCAGCTTCCCCGTGGCGTCGATCTCCTCGCGGCCCTTCTCCCGTACGACGCCCATGCCGACGATGGTGCGCCCCGTGACGGCGACGTCTGCGGCTCGCGGCTCGCCGCCCAAGCCGTCGGCCACCAGGCCGCCTCGGACCACTAGATCGTGTGCCATGCCGGCCCCTTTGTGTCGATTCGTGCCGTTGTGTGTTTGTGCGGTCTCGCGAACTCAATCTAGCGAGCTGCTCCAAATTAAGTCTTCCGTTCCGACTTCGTCGACAGCGTCGGCCGCGCCCTGCTGGCCGCCCCAGAAGGAACCATCCGCAAGGAACGAAACCGTGCCTCAGAAAGAGCAGGTCCGGCACTCGGTCCCGCCGGACGAACGATCGGAGTGGGACGAGCACTCTCGGGAATGATCGTGGCGTGGCGGACATCGAGACTCAGGTGAGACTCAGGAAATTGTCCTAAGGCATGCCAATTCCCTACAGTACCCAGGAGGGTCAGCTGATCGAAGCTCACGCAGAGAGGCGGGGTGGTCATGAATCGTCGACCGGGACTGCGCGGAATCATGTTGATGCTCGGTGTGAGCTCCTTGGCGCTCTTCTTCGCGGGCTGCGACTGGACCAGCTTCGGCTTCGACGCCGGCAACACGCGTAACGACACTGTCGAAGAGTCCCTTTTTGCCAACAACGTCGCCACCATGACGACCGCCTGGACCGGCTCCATCGGCAGCGCAGCGGGGCCGTCGTCGGCGGTCACTGGGAGCGACGAGGTCTTCATCGGCTCTCAGAACGGGTCCCTCTATGCGTTCGCTCAAAACGGTGCCACCAACTGTGCGCCCGGAAC
This sequence comes from Acidimicrobiales bacterium, assembly GCA_051985685.1. GTDB lineage: Bacteria > Actinomycetota > Acidimicrobiia > Acidimicrobiales > RAAP-2 > Bog-473. The sequence continues at coordinate 11,838 of JBPYFR010000317.1, read as the reverse complement.
GCCTGGCTCCTGCACGCCGCTGTGGTCCTCGGCGCCCGAGGGTACGCCCGTCTCGTCACCTGCCGTCGCGAACGGCGTCGTCTACATCGGTGCCGGTGGCACCCTCTATGCATACGACGCCAGCGGCGTGACCAACTGTTCCGGCACGCCCGTGGTCTGCCAACCACTCTGGTCGAGCCCGACCACCGGCAACTCCGACATGTCGTCGCCCACCATCGACAACGGGATCGTCTACGTGCACGACTCTCAATCGCTCTATGCATTCGACGCCGGCGGCAGCACGAACTGCTCCGGCAGCCCAACGGTCTGCCAGCCGCTCTGGACCACATCGGCCGGTGGCAGCACCGATGACCGTCCACCGGCCGTCGGCAGCAATGGCGTCGTGTACACAGTCGGTGGCGGTCAGCTCGACGCCTTTGACGCCAGCGGGACCACGAACTGCTCCGGCACCCCGACTGTCTGCCAGCCGCTCTGGACCGGAGTCGCAGCGGCGCAGGGCGACCAGTTCGGCGTGGTCGTGTCTGGGAGCTCCGTGTACACCGCGGGGGCATTCGGCGTGTACACCTACGACGCCAGTGGCACCACGAACTGCTCCGGCACCCCCACTGTCTGCCAGCCGCTCTGGGTCGGATCGGCAAGTGGCTCCCCGAACTCTCCGATGGCGGTGGCCAACGGCACGCTCTACGTGGAGGGACCGGGACACTTGGTCGCCCTCGACGCCAGCGGCACGACGAACTGCTCCGGCACCCCCAAGGTCTGTCTGCCTCTCTGGACTGGGACCATGGGCGCAGACCAGAGCTGGACGAACGAGAACTCGGCGCCCGCCGTTGCGAACGGCGTCGTGTACGTCGGGTCTGACGACGACAAGCTCTACACATTCGATGCCTCGGGCACGGGCTGCAGCGGAACGCCAAGTGTCTGCAATCCCCTTGGCTTCACCTGGACCACGGGCGCGGTGCGATCTTCGCCGACTGTCGTGAACGGCACCGTCTTCCTGGGTTCGAACGACGGAAAGCTGTACGCCATCGGTCGACCGGCCACCTATGTCGATGTCTCGGGAAGCCCGCTGTCGAACGTCACTTCGTCCATCAGCCTCAACATCCCCTTTTCGCCGTCCACCAAGGACTACGTCATGTACTGCCCAAACCCCACGCAGAACGCCGTGACCCTGAACATGACGGCGTCCTCTGGGACCATCACGGCCTGGGGAAACACGGGCTCGAGCGTCAGCGCGACCGTCCTCCTCGCGAGCAACGAGGCCGCCGTCATCCAGGCGCCGGACCCATCGAATCCGAGCGGGCCCCCCACCCAGTACTGGATCCGCTGCTTGCCGCCAGGTTTCCCTCAGATGCAGGTCTCGAAGCCGGGTAACCCCGCACCGGGGTACTACTTCTACGGCAACGTCACGCCCGGAACCGTGAACAGCGGGGAATACGCAATGATCCTCGACGGCAACGGGACTCCCGTGTGGTATCAGCAAGGGTTCAGCCCTGACGACGTGCAATGGCTGGGCAACAGCACGCTTGCCTACGGGCAGGGAGCGTTGTTCTCGGCGACAGCGGGTTGGACGGTCGAAAACCTCTCCGCGTTGACCTCTCAGTACGTCACGGCCCCGACCGGCCCGACCGACCTCCACGAGTACCTGGTCGAACCGAACGGTGACCGAATGTTCATCGGGACCCCGATCATCTCCGGTGTCGATCTGACTCCAATCGGCCAAGGCACGAATCAGAGCATCTGGGACTGCGTGGTCCAGGAAGTCGATCCGAGTGGCAACGTCGTCTGGTCCTGGGACGCATCCGACCACGTGGGGATCAATGAAACGGTCCCAGGGCTGTTCGCCTGGTACAACGTCAACGGGACTCAGGTCGGCGACGCCTACCACTGCAACTCGGTAGATGCGGACCCTACAGACGACCCGAACCAGGTCCTCGTCTCGTTCCGGAACACCTCCGCCGTGTACGACATCGACAAGACGACCGGAAACATCATCTGGAAGCTTGGGAACAACACGAATGTCCACGATCCAGGCGAAGAGGCGCTCACGTTCCAAAACGACCCCGAGGGAGGGATCGCAGGGCAACACGACGCTCGCTTCCATCCGAACAACGAGATCTCGCTGTTCGACGACCACACAGGTCTGAGCGGCGCCGCTCGGGGTGTCGAGTTCAGTCTGAACACGCAGGCGGGTACCGCGACCCCGGTGTTCTCCTATGCGAATCCGGACGGATCAAGCTCCCTCGCGACAGGCAGCTTTCGGATGGATTCCGACGGCGGGAACGTCGTCGGCTGGGGGTTCCACAACGGGTCGGGTTTCACGGAGGTCGATGGCAGCGGGAACGTCCTCTTCCAGGTCTCGTTCCCCAACAACGAGTACGGGTATCGGTCCATCAAGATCCCCGCCGGTGACATCGACATCAATCTGCTTCGACAGACCGTCGGTGCGTCGACCGTGTCAGCGCCGAGCGGCGCGGCGACGGCTTCACCGAACGCAACGGCTCCCGCAGCGAAGTCCGCTGCCGTGCCAGCCGCCGGAGGAAGCTCGCCCAAGGTGACGAGCACATCGCTCCCTTGTACGACCGACGTTCTCGCCTCGGCCCTGTCCAGCCAGGCCAGCGGGCAGCTCTCCGACGCCGGCGCCCTCACCGCGATCGGTGGCCCGTCCTGCGCGAAGGGGTGGGCCTCGCAAACGTTCACGTCACAGGGCCTGGGGACGGTCCATGCTCTCTTCGAGACGACGGGCAGCCCACCGGAGTGGAACGTGACCGCATTCGGGCGCGCCGGTCTGTGCACCGACAGCGTCCCGGCAGCCGCCATCGCGGCCCTGGGGAAGCAACTTGGCTGCTAGAGATCTCACCCGTCCCTCGAGTTCCTAGATGTCGAGCGTGAGCGTCCCGTCTGCCCCGAGCATGCCCTTGCGCCCGACGCCCTCTTCGGCGCAGAGCGACGCCAGCGTGTCCGCATCGCTGATGTTGCCCCAAGCCCTCGTGTCGTCGGGCGTGCGACAGGCGACGATGCCGCGCTCGGCGCCGCCGCTGCGGTCGAAGGTCACGGTGTAGGTCTCCACCACGACGCGACCGGTGGCCTCGGCGTCCACTCGACACCGGGGTAGCGCGTCGATCTCGGACTGGACGTCGCGCCAGGCGAAGGGTTGCGACCCGCCGTGGGCCGGTGGGCGCGACGCGTAGATCCCGATGGAGTGCTTGGTCGCGTACCAGCCGTTGCCCGTCACGAGGCCGACCGACCCGGGTGACACGCGCAGGGCCGAGACGGCGGCTGCGATCCCGTGCGCGGTGTAGTTGTTGCCTGGCCCCCCGCCGAACGTGAGACCACCGGTGAGCGTCAACGGCCGCGCCGGGTCGTCCAGCGGCAAGCCGAGCTCGCGGGCGGCCATCTGCACCACGACGGGGAAGCAGGAGTAGAGGTCGATCGCTGACAGGTCGTCCGCGCCGATACCGGCCAGCTCGAGTGCTGCGCCGCCGGCGAGACGAATGGCGGGCGAGCGGTGAAGCTCGGAGCGCTCCGAGATGTACCAGTGGTCGTTGCCGTCCGCGCCCGCGAGGGGGAAGACCCAGCGTTCCTCGGGTACGCCGGCCGCCCGGGCTGCGCCGACCGAGCAGACGATGTAGCCGGCACCCTGGTCGACCTGCATGTTGGCCGTGCAGAGCTTCGGGTAGGGGAAGGAGATCATCCGGTTGTTGGGTCCAGGGGTGACGATCTCGGCGGCCGTGCGAGGCGTGCGGAACCAGGCGTACGGGTTGTCCGAGGCGACTTCACTGAACCGCGCCCAGAGCGCGCCGATTCGAGCCGCGTGCTCTTCCATGGTCCACCCGTTGGCCGCGCGCAGCGCGTTCTCAAACAGCGGATAGGCATGCACGGGCAGGAGCACGCCGCGGCTGACCTCGAGTTCGCTCGCCCCGGCCTTGTCCACCCCGAAGGGCACGGGGGGCGGGGTGCTGTCCGCGTCCTGGGTGATCCAGTCCAGCCGCGGCGCGCCCGGGATCCGCCGGGCGAGGGTGCGCGTGTACATGGCCTCCGCTCCGGTCACCAGCACGATGTCGAGGTCGCCCCGGCTGATGGAGAGGCACGCGTCGTGCATGATCGCCTGCGGGGAGTTCCCACCGACGGAGGACAACACGAGCTGGGAAGGCTCCGAGCCGGCTGCAAAGCCGAGTCGGCCCGCCACGAGCAGGGCCGGGTTGATCGGGTGCCAGCTGAGCGGGGCCACGACGCGGATGCTGTCGGCCCGACGGACCAACGCGTGCCCGGCCGGGGCCTGCCCTCCCGGCGGCGCGCCATCACAGTCCTCTGCGGCCGCCAAGAGGGCGCCGGCCATCAGGTCCAGCGGTTCGGGACGGTCGGACGGCTCTCTTCCGGGGTCGGGCCGCACCGTGACCTGCCCGACGCCGACCACGACGGGGGTGCGCGGGTCGAGAGCCATGGGTCGACGAGCGTACCGGCTGACGTCCGGGGGCCTCCCCGTTGCGTCGGTAGACTCGACCCCGACCCGCCGCCGCGGCGCGGCCACGACGGGGGCCGGTAGTGCGCCCGTCCTCACACGCCAGCCGAAGGGACTTCATGAGCAGCTACGAGACCGCCCTGGCCGCCGACCCCGAAGTGGCGACGCTGATCGGGCAGGAGCTCGGCCGCCAACAGACCACGCTGCAGCTGATCGCGTCCGAGAACTTCACCTCGCCGGCGGTGCTCGCGGCGACCGGCTCCGTCCTCACCAACAAATACTCCGAGGGCTACCCCGGACGGCGTTACTACGGCGGCAACCAGATCATCGACGAGGTCGAAGACCTCGCTCGCCAGCGGGCGGTGGCGCTTTTCGGCGCCGATCATGCCAACGTGCAACCGCATGCCGGTGCCAACGCGAACCTCGCCGCGTACGAGGCGCTGCTCGAGCACGGCGACACCATCCTGGCGATGAAGCTGGACCACGGTGGGCACCTGACGCATGGATCTCCCGCGTCCGTCACCTCGAAGATCTGGCGTTTCGTGTCTTACGGAGTGACCCCGCGGTCCGACGACGAGGACAGCCCGGGTGAGGTGATCGACTTCGACCAGGTCGCCCACCTGGCCAAGACCGAGCAGCCGGCATTGATCGTCGCCGGCTCAACTGCCTATTCGCGCGTCATCGACCCGCAGCCATTTCGCGAGATCGCCGACTCCGTCGGCGCGCTGTTCATGTTCGACGCCGCGCACCCGGCCGGCTTGATCGCAGGGGGTGCCCACCCGACACCGGTCGGCGTGGCGGACGTGGTCACTCTCACCACCCACAAGACGCTGCGCGGCCCGCGAGGTGGTGCCATCCTCTGTGGCGAAGAGCTGGCGAAGAAGATCGACAGCGCGGTGTTCCCGGGGCTGCAGGGAGGGCCGCTCGAGCACGTGATCGCCGCCAAGGCGGTGGCGTTCGCCGAAGCGGCCCGGCCGGAGTTCCGCAGCTACGCCGCGCAGGTGGTCGCCAACGCCGCTGCCCTGGCCGACGCGCTGGCCGACGAAGGTTTCCGCCTCGTGTCCGGTGGCACGGACAACCACATGATGCTCGTCGACTTGCGGCCCTTCGACGCCGAGCTCACCGGGAAGGTGGCTCAGGAGGTGCTCGACCGAGCCGGCATCACGCTCAACCGCAACACCATCCCCGACGATCCGAGGTCTCCGTTCGTCACCTCGGGCCTGCGCATCGGGACCGCGGCCGAGACCACGGCGGGTATGGGGCCCGGCGAGATGCGTGTGATCGCCGCGCTCATCGCCCGGACCCTTCGGGCCCGTGACGACGCATCCGAGATTGCCGCGATCCGGAGTGACGTGGCCTCGTTGTGCGGGGGGTTTCCTCCCTACCCCAATCTCGCGGGATAGCGCATGCCCGCCATCGGCTGGTACGGCCTGGTCCTGGTGATCGCCGCGGGGGCGACCGCCGCGGTCACCATGCCGGCCCGGCGCATCGCTCTGCGCATCGGTTACGTCTGCAAGCCCGGTTCACGCAGCGTGCACACCAAGCCCGTCCCCTACGGCGGGGGTGCGGCCATGTTCATAGGGTTCCTCGTCGCAGTGCTGGCAGCGGCGGCCATGCCCCCGTTGCGCGCGATGTTCCAGGACTCGCCCGAAGTGATGGGCGTCGTCTTGGCGGCCGGCGCGATGTTCGCCGTCGGGCTGATCGACGACGCGCGGGAGATGTCCGCCCCGGCGAAGATGGCGGGCCAGGTCCTGGCGGCCAGCATCCTCTACTTCTCGGGCGTGACCATGTACGAGCTGAAGATCCCGCTGGCCGGCTTCTTCGTGCTCACCCCCGGCATCATCCCGCTCATCACGGCGATCTGGGTGATCGCTCTCACCAACGCAGTCAACCTCATTGATGGGCTCGACGGGCTCGCCGCCGGTGTCGTCGCGATCGGCGGCGGGACGTTGGCCCTCTACGGGATTCGGCTGGTGGGTCTCGGGGTGCTGCCCGGCGACAACATCGGGCCGCTGGTGGCGGTCATCGCATGCGGGATCTGCCTCGGTTTCCTCCCCTTCAACTTCAACCCGGCCCGAGTCTTCATGGGTGACTCGGGGGCACTGTTCCTGGGGCTCCTGATGGCGGCCTCCACGATGGTCATCGGCGGCCGCGTTCCCACGGCGATCCCGACGAGCGGTGTGACCTACTTCTTCTTCGCACCGCTCTTCATCCCCCTCTTCATCCTGGGGGTGCCGCTGGTCGACATGGCGTTCGCGTTCCTCCGCCGGACGGCCCGCGGCAAGGGCTTCGACACGCCGGACAAAGAGCACATCCATCACCGGCTGGTCCGGTTGGGGCATGGGCCCCGCCGCAGCGTCCTGATCCTGTGGGCCTGGGCGGCCATCCTCTCGGGGTTCCTGCTGTTCCCGCTCTTCGTCCACGAGGTCAACGCGTTCATCCCCTTCGGCGCCGCAGCCCTCGGTGTGGCGCTGTACACGTTCTTTCACCCCGGCCTGCGCCGTGGCAGCGACGGCGACGAGGATGAGGGCCTCGACAAGGGCCTGGACCAGGAGGTTCCGGTGCTCCCAGAGGAGCCCGAGCGGGTCAGCGAGGTGGTCCGGTTCCCGTCGTGACCGTTTGGACTCCGTCGGGGCCCAGATGCGATGATGAACCCTGTGTACTCCGTCCACCTCGCCTCGTCCGACGCTGCCCGCGCGGGTTTCCGGACGATGGACTGCGGCGCGCCACGCACCGCGTAAGGGGGGAGAAGTCGAATGCGTGGCCAGGTGAGCGTCGTCGTGCGCGCCCGTCGTTGTGACGGATCCCGACCGTACGCCCCCTCCCAAGGAGTCCCGGCCGCTGCCGGGGGCCGTGGCCTTCCTGGGCATGGGGCTTTCGGCCGCCGCCCTCGTGGCGGTCGGCCTGGTGTTGGGGATCCTGGCCGACCATGCCCTCGGCACCGCCCCAGCGTTCCTGCTGGTCGGACTCGCTCTGGGCCTGGCCATGGCGGGGTTCAGCGTGGTCAAGCAAATCCGCAGCTATTTGTAGCGAGCCGCACATGAACATGCTCTCCGGCTTGTCGGACCTAGAGGGCGGGGCGTTGACCAAAGTGCTCCGTCGCACGATCATCTCGTCCATCGTCGTCGGCCTGGGCGCAGTCGTGGTCGCCCTGCTCCTCTCCGCGCCGTGGTTCGCGCTCGGGCTCGGCATCGGGCTCGTGCTGGCGATCGTGAACTTGCGCTTCCTGGACGCGGGGGTGGCCAAGGCCCAGACCGGCGGTACGACCAGCAACAAGGTGCTCCGCCGGGCCATGGGCACCAAGAGCGTCACCCGCCTCGGCATCATCACGCTCGTCGCCATCGGCCTCCTGCTGCTGAACGGAGCGCTCGGCATCGGCGCCATCGCCGGGCTTGTGATCTTCCAGTTGCTCTTTGTTGTCAACGTCGGCCGGGTCATCATGTCCCAGGGGATCCAGTGATCCAGTGAGCCACGCTTACATCCTCGCCACCGGCAACATCACCATCGGCGACCACCACGGCGTCGTGCACGTGTTCGGCTTGACCATCTACCTCGACGTGGTGTGGACCACGTTGATTGCCGCCGGCATCGTGTTGGGCCTCGGGCTCCTCATGCGCCGCAAGGTCACCTCGGGCGTCCCCGGCAAGCTGCAGCTGTTCTGGGAGACCTTGGTGGAACAGGTCTCCGACCTCGCGTCCTCCGCCATCGGACCCGAGGGGCTTCCCTTCGTCGGGCTGGGCGTCACCATCTTCTTCTTCATCCTCATCTGCAACTGGCTCGCATTCATCCCGAGCGGCGAACCCGGCTTCCTGGCCGCGCCGACCGGGGACGTGAACCTGCCGCTCGCGCTCGCCCTCCTCGTGATCTTTTTGGTGCATTACAACTCGGTCAAGAGACTTGGCAGCCGCGGCTACTTCAGGCACTACAAGGGCGCGTACCGCGCACTGACGCCGATCAACGTCATTGAGGAGATCACGAAGCCGATCACCCTGACGTTCCGGCTCTTTGGGAACATCTTCTCGGGCGCGTTGATGATCACGGTCATCGTCACGCTGATCCCGCCCTACCTGTCCTGGATCGGCCTGGCCATCTGGAAGCCCTTCGACGAGCTCTTCATCGGGGCCATCCAGGCATACATCTTCGGCCTGCTCACGATCATCTATCTGGGCATGGGTATGAGCGAATCCCACTAGAGCAGTGACGAACCCCCTCTCGAAGGTCTCGACAAAGGAGAAAGACAAAAATGGCAGGAACAACTGAAGGTGCGATACGGATCGCCGGCGCGCTGGTCGGCGGCGGACTCGCCCTCGGCGGGGGCGCCATCGGCGCCGCGGTCGGCGACGGCCTGGCCGGTTCGCAGACGATCGCGGCCATCGCCCGGCAGCCGGAGATCGAGGCCAAGGCCCGTCAGTACTTCTTCCTGACCGTCGGCTTGGTCGAGGCGATGTACTTCATCAACCTGCTGTTCATGGTCGTGTTCGTCTACGTCTTCGCCGCCAAGGCCATCTCGGCGTAGCGGACGACGGCCACCGATCAACCAGGAGGCATCGACCCGAGACGGGAGCATCATGACCACAGCGAGCATCTTCCTCTTGCCCAACGGCACGTTCTTCATAGAGCTGGCCGTCTCGATCGTTCTGATCCTTCTCATCTACAAGTACGTGCTGCCGCCTATCAACAAGGCGATGCAGGAGCGACAGGAGAAGATCCGCGCCTCGCTCGAGGCTGCCGACCAGGCCCGGGCCGACGCCGAGGCGGCGGACGACGAGCGGCGGACCGTCCTCGAAGAGGCGCGGCATCAGGCGCGAGAGATCGTGGCCCAGGCCAACCGGACCGCGGAGCAGCGCAGGATCGACGCCCAGGCCCAGGCCCAGGGGGAGGCCGAGCGCATCCTCGCCAACGCAGAGGTCGAGGTCGGGTTGGCGCGCCAGCGCGCCGTCGAAGAGGCCGCGACCCGCTTGGGCCAGATCGTGATGGACGTGGTCGAGCGGGTGATCGGTCGCGAGGTCAGTGTGGAGGCGCACCGGGACCTCATCGACGAGGCCGTGACCGCGCTGCGGGCCGACTCGGGTGACGCGGCCGCGGACGCGGGGGTGCTTCGGTGAATCCCACGCTCCAGGGTTACACCGCGGCCGTGACGGAGTCGGCCGGGCCCGCCGCGCTCGGAACGATTGCGGCCGACCTCGAGGCGGTCGACCGGCTCGTGCTGGAGAACCGGCCCCTCCTGGCCGCGCTCACCGACACCGCGGTGCCCGGGCCGGCCCGCCGGGCGCTGATGCTCGACCTGCTCGATGGCAAGGTCAGCCCCGAGGCGCGCCGCTTGGCCGCCTACGCGTGCACGGTTGTGTCGGCCCAAGACGTGGTGGCCGCCTTCTCCTGGCTGAGCACGCGCGTCCGGCACGCCGCCGAGGGACGGGCGAGCGAGGAGCCGCCGCTGAGCCTGACCCAATCCCGCGAGCGGGTGGCCGGCTTCGCCCGCGCCCTGCACGAGGAGATGTCCACCGCCGAGCTCGAGTCCATGGAAGACGACCTCTTCCGCTTCGCCCGGATCGTGGGCTCGACGCCGGCGCTGCGATCGGCGCTCACCGACCGGGACATCGCCCCGGAAGCTCGCCAAGGCCTACTCACCCAGCTGCTCGAGGGAAAGGTCTCCGCGTCGACCGTGGCGCTGGCGCGCTACGCAGCCACCGGTGGCCGGGCCCGCGACTTCGTCGGCACCCTGGACTTCCTCGTGGAGCAGACCGCGGCGGCCCGCGGCTGGCGCATCGCACATGTCCGTGCCGCGGCACCGATCGACGACGCGCAGCGAGCCGCGCTCACCGAGTCGCTCAGCGCGGTCGCCGGCGCTCCGGTCGAACTGCAGGTGGAGATCGACGAATCCCTGTTGAGCGGGGCGCGCATCCGTATTGGGGACTTGCAGGTGGACGCGACCGCCCGGGGACGCATCGACACGATCCGCGAGCACCTCGCGCCGGCCGGCTGGGAGCCGGCGGCTTTCGGCCCGGGAGCGGCCGGCCGGAGTACGACAGCAGACACAGAGGGAGCACAGTGATGGCAGAGCTGACGATCGGCGCCAACGAGATCACCCAGGCGCTCGAGCGGCACGTCGCCGAATACACGCCGGCAGTCGGCACGGAGCAGATCGGGCGCATCGTCGAGGTGGGCGACGGCATCGCGCGGGTGTCGGGTCTGCCGGGCGCCGCGGTGAACGAGCTGCTCGAGTTCGAGGACGGCACGCTGGGACTGGCCCTGAACCTGGACGAGGAAACCATCGGTGCCGTCGTGCTCGGCGACGTCGACAACCTCGAGGAGGAGCAGACGGTCAAGGCGACGGGACGCATTCAGACCGTGCCCGTCGGTGACGCGCTGCTCGGGCGCGTCGTCAACGCCCTGGGCGAGCCGCTCGACGGCAAGGGCCCGGTCAATGCAACCCACTCCCGGCGCATGGAGGTACAGGCTCCGGGCATCGTCGGGCGCCAGCCGGTGAGCGAGCCGCTCCAGACCGGAATCAAGGCCATCGACTCCATGACCCCGATCGGCCGCGGGCAGCGCGAGCTCATCATCGGGGACCGCAAGACCGGCAAGACGACCGTCGCCATCGACACCATCATCAACCAGGCCGGCGAGGGCGTGAAGTGTATCTACGTGGCCATCGGGCAGAAGGACTCCTCGGTGGCGCAGACGGTGGCGACGCTCGAGGAGCACCGAGCGCTCGAATACACCGTCGTGGTAGTGGCCTCGGCCGGCGAGCCCTCCCCGTACAAGTACCTGGCCCCGTACGCCGGCTGCGCCATGGGCCAGCACTGGATGGAGAACGGCGAGGCCGCGCTCATCATTTACGACGACCTGTCCAAGCAGGCGGAGGCCTACCGTGCCGTCTCGCTGCTCCTGCGCCGGCCGCCGGGCCGCGAGGCGTACCCGGGCGACGTCTTCTACCTCCACTCGCGTCTGCTCGAGCGCGCGGCCAAGCTGTCCGACGAGCGCGGCGGTGGATCCCTCACGGCCCTGCCGATCGTCGAGACCAAGGCGGGTGACATCTCGGCCTACATCCCGACCAACGTGATCTCCATCACCGATGGCCAGATTTATCTGCAGCCGGACCTGTTCTTCAAAGGCGTGCGCCCCGCCATCGACGTCGGCATCAGCGTGTCCCGCGTCGGCGGCAAGGCCCAGATCCCCGCCATGAAGAAGGTGGCCGGCGGGCTGCGGCTGGACCTGGCCGCCTTCCGCGAGCTGGAGGCCTTCGCCCAGCTCGGGACCGAGCTCGACAAGGCCACGCAGCGCCAGCTCGACCGCGGCGCCCGAATGGTCGAACTCCTCAAGCAGCCCCAGTACCAGCCCTTCCACGTCGTCGACCAGATCATCTCGATCTACGCCGG